>NZ_HF991859.1:0-13787 GCF_000432355.1 Eubacterium sp. CAG:161 | reverse complement strand
TAGGAAATACCCCCGGTGGAATACAGCTTTGCCGGGGGTATTATAATAAGTATGATTTTAATGGAGAGCAGTTATATGACGGAAAATAAATACAATATAATGATAGTGGAAGATGACAATACCATAGCAGAAAAAATAAAAAGTCATTTGGAAAAATGGGCATATAATGTTTACATAGCGAAGGATTTTGGAAATGTATTAAAAGAAGTATCTGATTTTCAGCCGGATTTAATTTTGTTAGACATAACCCTGCCATATTTTAATGGATTTTACTGGTGCGGGGAAATACGGAAAATGTTCAAAATTCCCATTATTTTTATATCTTCTGCCGATGACAGTATGAATATAGTTATGGCAATGAATATGGGCGGAGACGATTTCATATCAAAACCCTTTGACCTTACGGTACTTACTGCCAAAATATCGGCTCTTATCAGAAGAAGCTACTCTTATGCAGGTCAGCTTAATACCATAGAAAACAATGGAGTAATACTTAATCTTATGGACGGCACCTGTCTTTATAATGGAGAAAAAACTGAACTTTCAAAAAATGAATTTCAAATATTGGCGCTTCTTATGGAAAATTCAGGAAGCGTTGTAAGTCGTGACACCATTATGATGCATTTGTGGGACAGTGAAAATTTTATAGATGATAATACATTAACAGTGAATATAAACAGAATCAGAAAAAAACTAAAGGATATAGGATTAGATGATTTTGTAAAGACAAAAAAAGGGTTAGGTTACATGGTATGTTGATGAAATATTTAAAGGACAGAAAGTTAATATTTATTGCTATTTTATTCTGGATTGCCATATTTTCCGGCGTGTTTGCTTTATGTGGAATAGAGTTTAAGTATGTATGGTACCCCACGGCATTAGGGTGCATGGCTTTGGGTATTTGCCTTGTGGTTGATTTTGTTTGTTATTATAAAAAGTGCCGAAGTCTTACCATGGCAGAAAATAGTATTGATGTAACATTGGATAATTTGCCTAAAACCTCAAATCAGATTGAGAAAATGTACACAGAGCTTCTTAAATTACTGACTAATGAAAAAAACGAAGAAATAAATAATATTCTAAATTCAAAAAAAGAAACAATGGAATATGTTACATTGTGGTCACATCAGATAAAAACTCCCATTACCGCATTGCAGTTATTAGCTAACGACACTGATGAAGAAATCCGGATTGAAATTCTTAACCGGTTGTTTGAAATTGAACAATATCAGGATATGATGCTTCAATATCTGCGACTTGAAGGCGGCGGAAATGACTATGTTTTGGCAGATTATAGTGTAAAAGATATGGTTAATCAGGCAGTGAAATACTTTGCCAGAATCTTTATTTCTAAAGGAATTTCAGTGAAAATACAGGTGGATGAAAGCAGGAAGGTTGTAACGGATGAAAAGTGGATGGTATTTGTCCTTAAACAGCTTATATCAAATGCCCTTAAGTATACTTCAAAAGGGGAAATATGTATATCCTTTGATAATGATGAACTTTTAATTAAGGACTCAGGCATTGGCATTGCAAAAGAGGATTTGCCAAGAATTTTTGACAGGGGATATACAGGTTACAACGGAAGAAAGGACAAAAAGGCTACAGGTCTTGGTTTGTATCTTACAAAACAGATTCTTGACCGGCTGAATCATAAGATAGAAATTGATTCTCAAATAGGTGTTGGAACTCGGGTTTTCATAAAATTTTAGAACAAAAAATTGTATATAATTGGTAATATTTAACATAATTGGCTACTTTTTAAATAGGTTTGACATATGGCTAAAACCCTTGCTAGAATGGACGAAAAGGCAAATTTTAAAGGAGGGAAAAGTCATAATGACAAGGAAAGCAAAGAGAATGCTTGCTAAATTTATGGCCCTTGTAATGGCAGTGACTGTGCTGTCATTTACAGGTGGATTTAGCAGTATGCAGTCTAGCGTGGTTTATGGAGCGGCTGCATGGAACAGCGAAACAATTTACACAGGGGGAGATGAAGTGGAATACAACGGAGCAATTTACAAATGTAAATGGTGGACTAAGGGGGACACACCTTCAAACGGAGGTCCTTGGGAGCTGGTTTCCGGGTCAACATCAGGGGGAGATACAGGTGATTTAGGAAGTCTTAAACCGGGAAAAGCAACAGTCACATTAGACCCACAAATTGGAACAAACGTAAATGGAGTTACACTTCCGTCTAATTATTACAACAAAAAGGTTGTGGGTTATTTTCCAAGCTACGCAATTACATCCCAGGCACATGAATATTTCAATATAGCAGATTTACAGTGGGATAAGCTTACTCATATTCAGTATGCTTTTGGTATTGTTAATAAAGATACATGTGAGCTGGAGGTAGGAGATCCGGAACATGACATTGAAAGTAAGTTTGAAGGCACAACCTTTAAACATGACGGACAGGTAATTAAGATGGATGACTCCCTTGGATACTACGGACAATTTAACATAATGCACACATTAAAGAAAATGCATCCTGATGTAACCGTTCTTATTTCAACAGGTGGCTGGGGAGCATCAGAAGGTCTTTGGTATGCCACACAAAATGAAGCGTCCATGAGAAAATTCAGTGCTTCGGCAGTTTCATTTATTAGAAAGTACGGTTTTGACGGCATTGATATTGACTTTGAGTTCCCGTCAGAAACCCCACAGTCAGGAAATTATACGGACTTTACTGAATCTATAAGATCGGGAATTGCAGACAGATACGCCCAGTTTATAAAAATACTTAGTGAAGATTTAGCTAAGGCATCAAAGGAAGACGGAACATATTATTGGCTTACATCTGCGGTAGCAGCATCATCATGGGTTCTTGGAGGGCAGACAAATTCAGCCTTTTTAGATTACTTGGATTTTGTATCAGTTATGTCCTATGACTTCCATGGTGGATGGAACAATTATGTAGAAAATCAGGCAAATCTTTACGCTGATCCGGCAGATACGGAAACAGCCCAGGTGGACGTTAAAACATTGGGATTTGACTGGGCTTACCGGTTTTACAGAGGAAAAGTTCAGTCTGAAAAGATTTTAATGGGTGTTCCTTATTATACAAGAGGTTGGACAAATGTTTCCGGAGGAACCAACGGATTACACGGTTCGTCAGGTACACCTCTTACTAACAGCGTTGATAATCTTAACTTATGGTGCGATTTAGATGAAAATGGAAAAGAAGTGGCAGCAGGTGCTAATCCCCTCTGGCATGTAATGAATCTTATGAAATCCAATTCAAACTATAAGCGTTACTGGGATGACGTAGGAAAGGTTCCTCATATCTGGAATGCACAAAATAACACATTCCTTACATTTGAAGACACAGAATCAGTACAGGAAAGAATAAATTATGTAAACAACAACAATTTAGGCGGTGTTCTCATATGGGTTATGCACGGAGATTATGATTATGACGAACAGCAGCAGAAATATGTAATAGGTGATACTCTTACATCCATGTTCCATGACCAGTTTAAGGCAAAGGGGGCATCAAAGGTATCATCAGATGTGGATTATACTAATGATACATTAAATTTTAGTGTGGATTTTGGTGGAAAATATGATCATCCAAACTACACATACACCATAAAACTTACAAATAATGAATCTGTGGCATTTCCGGCAGGTTATACTTTAAGCTTTGATTTACCGAAATCCAGTAAATTTACCAGTGCATGGGGGGCAACGGCTACCACGGAAGATAAAGGTGACTTTACAACGGTAACCCTTACATCCACCGGTGCACTTTCACCGGGAGAGTCTGTAGAGTTTACAGGTATGTTAAAATGTTGCTTTTCAGGAGTTAAGAATTTTAAGGTAAACGGATATTCCATGTTAAGTGAGGTAAATAATGAAATAACCAGACTTAACAGAGCATATCTTACTGACAAAAACGGAGGTTCGTCAGAAATTCCAACTGAACCTGAAACAGAGGCACCAACAGAAAAGCCTACAGAGGTACCAACACAGACACCGACAGAAAAGCCTACGGAAGCACCAACACAGGCTCCTACAACAAAGCCGGACACAAAGGTTCAGACATCAGTTAAGGGCTACCAGATAAGCACTACAGTTGAAGGATACAGAGTTTTATATAATGTATCAGACAGTGACAATGAAGTGGTAAAAGCAGGTCTTATATATGGACTTTCAGATAAGGCAACAGAAAATGAAATGGTTGTGGGAAGTGGAAATCAGGCAGTTTACGACTATGCAGCAACCAATGCAGGATTACTTTCTAAAAGTGGTGACACATCACTTTATGCCATGACAATGGAATTTGTTAAAACAAAGGAATTTTATCAGGCAGGTATAATGGTAAGACCATATGTACAGTTAAAGAATGGAGAATATGTATACGGAGAGGTAGAATCTTTGAAGGTATATGACATAGCAGATTCTTTGTATCAGAAGGAGTTAATGCCAAATGAGGCAGCACATTCTTACCTTTATAACAATATTTTAAAGGTAACAGATTCTTCATATACAGAAAAACCATTTAATTATAAAAATATTCTTGTAAAATAGTGACTTCATAACATGATGTAACCAAATTACTTTATTATTACCCAATTTCCCCGGTTACATCACAATATAATACTTCTTTTATTTCGGGTGGAGCTTTAATATGACAAATATTAGGCTCCACCTTTTGTATATTACAAAAATGTAAGGTTAAAGGCAGGATTGTAAGGTGAAATTAAGGAAAATCCCAATTACTTATTGTATACTTGTAACATAAAGATTTGCAGATTTTTAAAAATAGGAGGAAACAAATGAACGAAGTTCATTTTTAGGGATGTTTCCGACGATTTGCCGCTGACCGGAGGGAGGGGGCACTACAATTTATAGGAGGAAACAAATGAACGAAGTTCATTTTCAGGAATGTTTCCGACGACTTGCCGCTGACCGGAGGGAGGGGGCGTTACAATTTATAGGAGGTTAGTACCATGGAGGTATTAGAAGTAAATAATTTAAAAAAGATATATACAACAAGATTTGGAGGAAACAAGGTAGAGGCTTTGCATGATATAAACTTTTCAGTGGAACAGGGAGAATACGTTGCAATAATGGGAGAATCAGGCTCAGGAAAAACTACATTACTTAACATTCTTGCAGCAGTAGACAGACCTACATCAGGAGATATATTTCTTAATGGCAAAAACACAACAGCAATTAAGGATGACATGCTGGCAAAATTCAGGAGAGAACATTTGGGATTTGTATTTCAGGATTTTAATCTTTTAGACACTTTTTCCATTGAAGATAATATTTACCTGCCCCTGGTACTTGCAGGAAAAGAATATAAGGATATGAAACAGGAGCTGGATGTAATTGCAGGAAAACTGGGAATAAGTCATATACTTCACAAATACCCTTACGAAGTTTCAGGAGGACAAAAACAGAGAACGGCGGTGGCAAGGGCCATAATTACAAAACCGGACATCCTTTTGGCAGATGAACCTACAGGGGCATTGGATTCAAAATCCACAGGAGATTTATTAGATGTATTTGATAAGTTAAATTCCGACGGACAGACAATATTAATGGTAACTCACAGCGTAAGGGCTGCATCAAATGCCGGCAGGGTTTTGTTTATAAAAGATGGAGAAATATTCCATCAGGTATATCGTGGAGCCATGACAAAGGATGAAATGTACAAAAAGATTTCCGACACTTTAACAGTGTTACTGGCAGGTGGTGATTTACATGAATAAAAAATTGTATTTTAGGCTTGCCCTTAGAAATGTAAAAAACAACAAAAGCACATTTCTACCTTTTTCAATTTCAACCTCAGCCATTATTGCCATGTTCTATATGCTATACAGCATATATGAGCAGGTAAATGAAAATATGTTTTCAGGTGCAGAGCAAATGAGAATTATATTAAATTTAGGTGTGTCGATTTGCGGAATATTTTCAGTGTTTGTTCTTATTTATACTAACGGATTTTTAATGAAAAGAAGAAGCAGGGAATTTGGACTATATAGTGTATTGGGAATGGAGAAAAAGCATATTACCAAAATAGTTTTCTGGGAAATAGTTATTGTGGCATTAGGATGTATTACCACAGGAATATTAGCAGGCATTGCATTATCCAAATTAATGTTTATGGTTTTGCTGAAAATATTAAATTTAAAAACGGATTTTGCCTTTGGGGTATATCCTAAGCCTGTATTGTTTACCATAATAGTTTTTGACTTAATATTTGCCATAGTTATATTTTTAAACAGCGTAAGAGTTCATAGATTAAAGCCTGTAGAGCTTATTAGAAATGAAAATGCCGGAGAAAGGGAACCTAAGGCAAAATGGCTTTTAGCTATATTAGGGCTGGTAACCCTGGCATTAGGCTATTACCTTGCTCTTACAGCTAAAAGCCCAATGGATGCCATGGGAAGGTTCTTTATGGCAGCTCTTTGTGTAATTATAGGAACCTATTTGCTGTTTATGAGCGTAAGCATTGCCTTTCTTAAAATATTAAAAAAGAATAAAAAATTCTATTATGATAAGAAACATTTTATTACAGTGTCAGGTATGATTTACCGTATGAAACAAAATGCCGCAGGTTTAGCAACCATATGTATATTAAGTACCTGCGTGCTGGTGGTTTTATCCACAACGGTTTCCTTATATGTAGGAATGGAAGATGTTTTAAGGGGACGCTTTCCAAAGGATGTTATGACTAATTATCTGTATTTAGAAGACAGTGACAGTTCTGAAGAACAGAAGGAAAATCACTATGATTACCAAAAGGTTCAGGATGCATGCCAAAGTCGTGCCGATGAATATAATGTGAAAATACAGGATGAGGATAAATATTATTCCATAGATGATATAGGAGCACTTCAAAATGGCAGATATTCAATGGAAAATATAAGTACCAATAATATGGTGAATTTTAAGGTGAAATTATTAGAGGATTATAATAGGGCAAACAGTGAGAATATCACCTTAAATTCAAATGAGGTTATAGTGTATTCATCAGATGCAGGTAGAATCAATTCTCAAAAATTAAGCATATGCAACAAGGAATACACAATAAAGAAAAAATTAGAAAAACTTCCTGTAGATGAAAAGGAGTTACAGGTATATGACACTCTCTACATTGTAGTTAAAGATATGGATGCAATGAAAGAAATCAGGGATGTTATTAATGAAAACACAAAGGATGATTTTGTATGCAACATAAAATATAACTATGAGTTTAATTTAGCAGGAGATTTTAAGGATAAGGAAGAATACTGTCAAGGGTTAAGGGATGTAATAAACCATACAGGGATAGCTCACACAGACGAAGTGGGAAGCATATATACAAGCAGACAAAATTTCTTCGGCTTGTACGGAAGCCTTTTCTTTATAGGTATATTTATTGGAACCATGTTTTTAATTACCACGGTAATGATAATATACTATAAGCAGTTGTCAGAAGGCTATCAGGACAGAAGGCGTTTTGAAATAATGAAAAAAGTGGGAATGGACGATAAGGAAACTAAATCCGTAATTAAAACTCAGATACTTATGGTGTTCTTTCTACCTATATTTATGGCAGTTATCCATATATGCTTTGCCTTTGACATAATCAGAAAAATGCTGGTAAGTTTAAACTTTAATAACACCCCGCTGTACATTGTATGCACGGTAATGGTTACTCTTGTATTTTTCATAGTATATGGAATTGTGTACACAATTACCGCAGGAACTTACTACAGGGTAATAAACAAGGGGTGAGTACCCAATAAGTATAAATTGCTTTTGTGCAAATACAAAGGCAATTTATACTTTTAAAATTTGCATCATGGAATTAAGAAAAAACAGTAACATTTCATAAAAAGTTTACAAATAAAATCATAATACTAAAAAAGATTTTACATTTACAGGTTATACTGTAAAATATAGGTAACGTTGAATTGTAAAATACGGGATTTAGAAAAGTAAACGAGGACAAATATGAATATGTATGAAACAAATTGTGAAAAGGGATTAACCAAAAGTCAGGTTCAGGAAAGAATTAACCGTGGACTTGTAAATACAGCTGTTGATTCCGTTGAAAAAACCACAAGAGAAATTATCATTGAAAATACATTCACATATTTTAATATGATTTTTGTGTTTTTGGCAGTGTTAGTATGTATAGCCGGTTCATTTAGAAGTTTAACCTTTTTGCCGGTTGTTATAGGAAACACGTTAATTGGAATATTTCAGGAAATAAGGGCAAGAAACGTTCTTGAAAAAATGAATATTTTAAATGCCCCATCCACTACAGTAATAAGAGACGGAGTGGAAATGGAGGTTGGCTCTCAGGAGCTGGTTTTAGATGACATAGTTGTTTTCCATGGAGGTGAACAGATACCGGCAGATGCCATTGTGGTAAAGGGTGAAGTTTCCGTAAATGAATCCCTACTTACAGGAGAATCAGATGAACTTACCAAAACACCGGGAATGCATTTACTGTCGGGAAGTTTTATTGTGTCAGGGGAGTGCTACGCAAGACTGGAAAAAGTAGGGGAAGAATCCTATATTTCAAAGCTTACCCTTGAAGCTAAAAAAATGGGTAGTGGCGAGCAGTCGGAAATGATTAGGGATATTAACAAACTGGTAAAATGGGTTGGCATTATAATTATTCCTGTGGGAATCATTTTGTTTGCTCAGGGATTTGTGTTTAATAAGGAAGGTTTCAGCCAAAGCATAGTGTCTATGGTAGCAGCTGTTATAGGTATGATTCCTGAGGGATTATATCTTTTAACCACTGTGGCACTGGCAGTAAGCACCATACGACTTGCCAAGCAAAGGGTACTTCTTCATGACATGAAAAGTATAGAAACATTGGCAAGGGTAGATGTGTTATGTGTTGATAAAACAGGAACCATTACAGAAAATAAAATGACAGTTAATGACCTTGTTTATTCAGAAGAAATACCTAAGGAAGTGGCAGATAATCTTGAAACCATAATTAGTGATTTTGCCTCTAATATGACTTCTGATAATATAACAATGGAAGCTATAAAGGAACGTTTTAAGGATGTTAGCGGAAGAAGCGCAGTAAGCAAAACATCATTTTCCTCAAAGGTTAAGTATTGCAGTGTGACTTATTCTGATGAATGTTATGTATTAGGTGCCCCTGAAATGGTTCTTAGGGATGACTATGAATTTTATGCTGACAGCATAGGGGAATATACCAATAAAGGATACAGAGTTCTTGCCTTTGGAAAATATTTAGGAAAGGCTGACGGAAATCCTCTTTCTGAAAAGGTTATTCCTTATGGTTTTATAACATTATCCAATGCAGTCCGTGAAAAGGCACCTGACACATTCAGGTATTTTGAAAAGCAGGGGGTTAATGTTAAGGTTATTTCAGGAGATAATCCGGCTACAGTTTCTGAAGTGGCAAGACAGGCAAAAATTTCAGGAGCAGAAAATTATGTGGATGCCACATCTCTTGCAACAGATGAGGATATAGAAAAGGCAGTACAAAAATACACTGTATTTGGTCGTGTAACACCAAAGCAAAAACAGAAAATAGTTAAGGCACTGCAAGGTCAGGGACACACCGTGGCAATGACTGGAGATGGCGTAAATGATATTTTGGCAATGAAGGATGCAGATTGCAGTGTGGCAATGGCGTCAGGTAGCGAGGCAGCAGCTCAGGCATCTCAGGTGGTATTGCTAGAGTCGGATTTTTCCTGTATGCCATCAGTAGTTTTAGAAGGAAGGCGTGTTGTAAATAACATACAGCGTTCAGCCAGTCTGTTTTTGGTAAAAAACATATTTTCCTTCCTTATGTCAATATTCTCGGCGGTATTTATGATGACTTATCCTCTAGAACCGTCTCAGATATCATTAATCAGCGGATTTACAATAGGTATTCCGGCATTTTTCCTTGCCATGGAGCCTAACACAAGCCGAATCAAAGGAAAGTTTATTATTAATGTCTTCCTAAGAGCATTGCCGGCAGGACTTACGGATTTAATAGCTGTAGGTGCCATAGTGTGGTGCGGAAAGGTATTCGGTCTGTCTTCGACAGAAGTGGCAACAGCGGCAACAATGCTGTTATGCATGATTGGCTTTATGGTATTATTTAAGATAAGCGAACCAATGAACAAATACAGAGCTATTGTTCTTGTAGGAAATCTTATTGCATTACTGATATGTGGAATATTCTTTAATGACTTATTTGCGTTAAGTGGAATGTCTGCCAGCTGTATATTGCTGTTTATCATGTTCTCCTTTGCGTCAGAATCAATGTTTAGATGGCTGACACTTTTAGTTAAGAAAATGAAAAATTTTAAATTTGTAAGAAGATTAGTGGAATAAAAAAATCCCGGGCAGATAAATAAACTGTCCGGGACTTTAAAGTTTTATGTTAAAGATAGATTATTACGTTTGATAAGTGAGATAACAATGTCTACTATTTCATCCACCGATTCGGATTTTCCCAATTCTTCCCATTTAAGAAAGGTATTTAAAAGGGCACCGGCATAAAAATATAGTTCGTAAACGGAACCGTTGTATTCAGGATAAACATATTTAAGCATAAAATCATTTAAGGCTTCCACTATTATATAATATTGTCTTGCATCAGACATAGTAAGGAGAAAATCGGCATATTTATCAAAAAACAAAATGGCATCTTTAATATGGGATTTGTCCTGAAATTCACTCATGGTAAAATGATTACTCGTGGTTTCAAGATAACCGGCAATTATTTCCTGCATATAATCTTTTATAACATCATTTTTGGTATGATAATATTTATAAAAGGTCATTCTGGAAACTCCGGCTTTTTTTACAATATCAGATACTGTAATATGTTCAAAATCTCCTGATTTAAGTAATTCCGTTATTGCCTGACCTATACATTGTCTTGTAAAAAGATTTCTTTTTGTAAAATTACTAAAAGGTAAATACTTCATAAAAATCTCCATATCAAAATAAGTTTACACTTAATGTGCTTTTGTAAATTGTATCACATAATAAATAGTTATACAATAACAAGTAGTAATAAAAACTACATATGTAGCAAAGGAGATAAGAAATGAAGTATGGCATAATTGTTGATTCAGGGTGTGATTTAAGAGTATTGGATAATTCCACTGAATCGGATATTTACTATAAGAGAATACCTCTTACCCTAAGAGTAGGAGAAAAAGAATATATAGATGATGAAAATTTGGATATTGAAGAGTTTATGAAGGATATGAAAGGATATCACGGAAAAACCAGTAGTGCTGCACCGGCACCTCAGGAATGGTACGATGGATTTATGATGGCAGATGAGATTTTTGCCATTGCCCTTACAAGTGAATTGTCAGGAAGCTATAACAGTGCCATGGTAGCCAAAAAGATGGCGAATGAAAAGTACCCTCACAAGAAAATTCATGTAATAGATTCAAAATCGGCAGGCCCGGGTCTGGCAATGATTGCCATTAAGCTAAAGGAAATATTAGACAGTGACGTGGAATTTGACAAAGCAGTGGAAATGATAGAAGTCTATAGGGATAAAACAAAGCTTTTATTTGTATTGGAAACTCTTGATAATCTTATGAAAAACGGCAGGGTAAGCAGAATACAGGGAAGCATGGCAGGAATTTTAGGAATAAAGATACTGTGCGGAGCCAGTGACCATGGCACTATAGATGTCTTAAAAAAATGTAGGGGAAAGCTAAGTGCTTATGATAATCTCATAAAGGAAATGGGAAATAAAGGATATAACAGTGGAAAAGTTATAATAAGTCATTGTTTTAACAATGAAAAATCAGATTATATAAGAAGTAAAATAGAAAATATATATCGGAATGCCTCGATAGAAAAAATAAGTGCAGGTGGTTTGTGCAGCTATTATGCAGAATATGGTGGAGTTATGGTGGCATTTGAGGGATAAAAGTGTACAAAAGGAAGAAAACAGTGGGTTAAATCTCATAATCTAAGGTGTTTTCTTCCTTTTTTGTACCTTTTTAACATAAGAAATTGTGTATTTTGTATATACTCATAAAATATAAAAAATAGTTGAAAAGAGATAAAAAAGGATTTTTGGACAAAATGCACAATTTTGTAAACGTTTTTATGCAATTTAGAACACATTTATTTGTGTATTTTATTTCTAATGGTAATATTGACATATAAATCCATAAATGTTATCATTAGTTTAACGTTAAACGCATAAACTAATATAACGATTTCGTTAGAAAGTGTTCTAAAGGAGGAATTGTTAAGAGGGTGCCTTACACAAGGCAAATGTGTAGTTGAACGATAAACTAAACTAATTAAATTAATCAGATGGGAGGATCAGAAATGAGAAAAAAGAGATTATTAAGTTTAGCACTCGTTGCAGCTCTTTCAGTTACAATGTTAGCTGGCTGTGGCGGAAAGAAATCAACAGAATCTGAAACTAACAAAGATGGTTCAGATAAGGTTAAAATCACATTAGGTATTTGGCCAGGTGAGGATTTAGCAGAAAACATTCCTACATTTGAAGGATACCAGAAGACAATGCAGAAGTTACATCCAAACGTAACTTGTGACCCAGCACCTTATACATATGCTACAGATACATTCGTATCATTAGCACAGTCAGGCAACTGCCCAACAATCTTCGAATCATGGTTCACAGAGCCACAGAAGTTAATTAAGCAGGGACTTATCGCAGATGTAACAGATGAGTTAAAGAAACGTGGATGGCTTGATGATATGAACGATAACATCAAGGGACTTTTATCAGATTCAGACGGAAAAGTTTACGGTGTTCCTAGAGATGCTTACGGCTTAGGACTTATGTGCAACGTAGAACTTTTTGAAAAAGCAGGTTTAGTAGATGAAAACGGAGTTCCAAAATTCCCTAAGACATTTGATGAATTAGCAGAAACAGCTAAGAAAATCAAGGAAAAGACAGGCGCTGCAGGACTTTGCTTACTTGCAAAGGACAACTCAGGTGGATGGCATTTCTCAAACATCGCTTGGAACTTTGGTGCTAAGTTAGTAACAGATAACGGTGATGGAACATATACATCAAACCTTAACTCAAAAGAAGCAGTTGCGGCTATGCAGTATGTAAGTGATCTTAAGTGGAAATATGATGTATTAACAGCTGACCCGACAGCAGAAGATTGGGGAACAGGTTTCCAGCAGTTAGGAACAGGCGGAGCAGCTATGTATATCGCAGCTAACGATGCTGTAGCTCAGCCAACACAGACAAACGGACTTGACGTTAAAAAATTAGCATTAGGCGCTATGCCGGCAGGACCAAACGGAGATCAGTATTCATTAACAGGTGGTACACCTTACATGTTCTCTAAAGATGCTACACCGGAACAGATTAGTGCAGCATTTGACTTCCTTGAAGTTATGGGTAAAGCTCCAGAAGCTAACGACACAACAATTAAGGGTATGGAAGCTGATGCAGCTAACCGTAAACAGAATGGTGTTCCTGTAATCCAGACATTCCCATGCTGGACAAACAAGGAATATGTTGATGCAAACAACAAAGTTGTAGAAGAATACTCAAACGTTGATACAGCAATGTTCCAGCAGTTCTTCGATGCAGTTAACAAAGAAGGCAACCTTCATACAGAAGAACCTGGTGATGCACAGGAAATGTATGCACAGCTTACAAACGTTCTTCAGGCAGTTATTACAAACAAAGATGCTGACATCCAGAAACTTATGGACACAGCTAATTCAAACTACCAGAAGACATTAGACAGCGAATTCAAGAAGAACTAATTGTCTAAGTTATATAGAAACTAATAGTGTTATTTAAAAACTAACGGGGGCTGTCGCACTAG
>NZ_HF991858.1:27559-41358 GCF_000432355.1 Eubacterium sp. CAG:161 | reverse complement strand
CTAGTGCGACAGCCCCTTTTTAGTGTATATGTTGCATCTTCTTTTTTGTCCTTAAGCATTAAGGCACAGGACAAATTATTGTATATGTTTGAAAGAAGATTGGCAGAGCGAGCTGATATTTCGTTTAAATTATGATAGTTTTCTACAAGTCTAATTGCTTTGTTGTATTTCTTTATAGCATTGTCATATTCTTTTTTTGAAAGTAAAAGCCATACTTTGTAATCCAGCAACAGTGCTTTGTCTAGTTCGTTTATAGTGGATTCTTTTTCATTCATCAATAATTCAATTCTGCTTATTATGTCGGGCAATACGTTAATTAATCCGTACTTTTCAAAGTAAGGGAACATATCCTGAAGAAAAGAAAGATAATAGTTATTGTGATCTATAATAATGTGGTTATTTATACTTGTAAGTGCATTAGTTATAATGACAGGTCTTGTCACATCAAGACCTCTTGCAAGGCAAATAAAATGTAGATGATTAAGTAGCTTTTTGCATAATGATACAGAAGGCATAGTCTCAACTAGTGAAACCTCCATAATCATCTGATGGAGTGATATAAATTTATTGGTGTTGCCTTCACTTATTATTCCGTATCGTATTAGTTCATTTACGGTATTTAAGTTATCGAGCTCAAGCCATTTTCTAAAAGTATCTTTGGGAACGCCTGAAAGTGGCATAAGACAAAGATTTCTTAAAACATTAATCTGATTATCTGTAAGCTTTGACAGGCTCATAAGTTTCTGCAAATGTCCAATCATACTTGCGTAATCAAATTCATCATCCTTATAGAGTGCGATTTCATTTGTATTTTTTCTGATTCCAGACTTTACTAGTTCATCAAGAAGTTCTTTTGATGAAATACCACTTTTCCTATACCGGCCATACCGGTAATAAATATATGAAAATCCTGTTTCAGTAAGGTATCTATTTCTTTTAATTCATTTTTTCTTCCAATAAATTCTTTTACAACAGATGGAAGTCTGTTGCCAAGTAGAACATCAGACAAATCAGGTGAATATAGTTTACCGGAGCCATAATCGGACATTATAGCACAGTGTATTGCGTTTGAAAAAAAGATAGAATTGTCTTGTCCGACAACGTTCTTTCTATCTTGTCAAAATCACAAATGTGCTTGATCACACATTTCCTGAATTCAAGCCATTATTTAATGAGCGATTTTCAAAAACTGCTTTGTATCTGCTTGAAAACTATGGTTCTGCTGAAAAGATGGCTCGCATGAATTCAGCTTCTTATGAAAAACTTCGCTCATTGTCCAGAGTCAATTTTTTGCCTCAGCAATTCCTGAAGTTAAAGGAGTTAGCAGCAAATACTGTTGGTGTAAATAATTCTATCTTTGATGTAGAACTAAATAGCCTCTTATCCTTACCGAGTAGCTATTATTCATGTCGCAAAGAAGCTAATTAGAGATATCCAAAATCATTATATGACAATTATTCATAATTCGTTGTTCGCAAGGGCATCTAATAAAGATTATTTAGGAAATTGGAATTTGCTTTTGGGTAATATTCTTGAGTTCCTATTGGATTATGAAATTGCGGTTGACTGGGATAAGTTATATACTATTTTTAATGAATTTTTGAATATTACGTTACTTAGATTATAACGGATGTCAGCCGGAATGGTGCAACTTTTTATATTTTATGACAAGGGGTGAAAAAAATTATGATTACACTAGATTGTGCGCGAATGTTAACACGAGGTAAAGTTTCAATGCATGTGGAAAGTGTGGCGAAGCTACAAAGGGTGGAATAAAGAAGTATGTGGCTGAGCCTAATGCCGGAGGAGAAACCAAATTCATCAAAGTCTTCAGGAAGAAATCTGTGATATATTGCATTAAAGATTTCATCTTTAATGCAATAGTAATAAGGATTATCTCGGTTTGTAAATTTAATAAGAATATCACATTCTTCGTTACATTTCATTAGAATTTCTAATTTGTGCAAGTGCTTTTTTAAACTGGAATGTAAACAAAACAGATGTAAATAGCACAGCAATAATATCTGCAATCGGCTCTGCCATGTATACGCCAATAGTTGGATTAGATACAACGTGAGGCATAATATAAATAAGCGGAAGCAACAGTACGAACTTACGCACAACAGCAACAATAATAGAGTTGACTGCTTTGCCAAGGGACGTAAATGTTATCTGACAGGCAATTTGAATTCCGAAAAGGAATAAACCACCCAAATATATTTTTAACATTGGTGCAGTAAAGGCAACCAGTTTTGCGTCGGAAGTAAAAATACTTACGAATACTTTTGGAATAATCTGTACTGTAGCCCAAAGCAATGTGGAATATGTTAAGCATGTAATTACAAGCAGACGGAAAGTTTTCTTTACCCTGTCTGCATTTTTTGCACCGTAATTGTAGCTGGCAATAGGCTGTGAGCCTTGGGCGATTCCCTGAAGTGGCAACATGGCAAACTGCATAACGCTGGTTAAAATAGTCATGGCACCAACGGCAATATCTCCACCGTAATGAAGGAGAGATGAGTTAAAGCAGACGGTTACAACGCTTTCGCTTGCCTGCATAATAAAAGTTGCAAGTCCCAGTGCAACACATGGAAGAAAAATTTTAGGTTTCAAGCCCATATATTTTTTTCGCAGATGAAGCTGTGTTTTTTTGCCACTAAGAAAAACAACTACCCACATGGTTGAAATTGCCTGTGACAGCACAGTTGCAAGGGCTGCACCTTTTACGCCCATATTAAAAACAAAAATGAATACAGGGTCTAAAGTAATATTACAAATGGCACCGATAAGAACGGAAACCATTGAAGTTGTTGTAAATCCCTGAGCAGTAATAAAAGCATTCATGCCCAGAGTTAACTGAACGAACAATGTACCTAAAGCGTAAATACGCATATAGTCCGTTGCGTATCCAAGTGTATTTTTACTGGCACCAAAAGCCATTAACAAATCTTTATTCCAAATCAGCAAAACCACCGTAAGAACAATAGAAACAACAATCTGTAAAGAAAAGCAGTTTCCCAATATTTGTTCTGCGGATTTATTATCTTGTTTTCCCATACAAATAGAAGCTCTTGGCGCACCACCGGAACTGATAAGTGCTGCAAAAGCAGTAACAATCATAATAATCGGCATGCACACGCCGACTCCGGTAAGAGCAAGACTGCCTTCCCCCGGAATATGTCCTATATAAATTCTGTCTACAACATTATAAAGCATATTAATAAGCTGGGCGATTACTGTTGGAATAGACAGCTTTAGAAGAAGTTTTCCAATAGGAGCCGTACCTAAGAAATTTTTGTCATTCTGCATATATGTACCTCTTTTGAATATTTTTTCTGTATAAAATAATAATCTATGTAAAGTGGAAAGTCAAAAAAGAATACATTGAAAGAGCGTATTGTGGTAAGAATGCAGATACACGAAAAAGATATTAATTATTAGTGCACGCCATTGATAATAAAGTTAATGGAAATGTTTAGACTAAAAAGAAACCTATTTATCAATATAATTGCTTTCGAAAAGTAATAAACGGGGATTTGCGTAGAAATTAGAAACAAACGAATGGGGATTTGCGTAGAATTTACGTTTACGTCAATGGGGATTTGCGTTATACTGATGCCAGAGAGATGATAAAATATGCCCAATTGAGGTAAAGTCAGGCAATTACAGAGGACACAAATCGTTAGATGTATTTTGCGATAAGTTCAGTAGTCGAATTAGAGACAGATATGTTGTCCATACCAAAGATTATAAATGGGAAAATGGTATTAATTATATACCTGTATATATGGTGCCGTTTATATAAGATATTAAAGGAATGCTTTAAAAACAGAGAATGATTTATAGCAAAAAGCCCATATAAAGGGCTTCTTTGCACAGTTGCAACCATCAGTTGACAAATTCCCAAGGCGACTTTATAGCCAGTAACCGGATATTTATGGTAAAATCAGGATGTTCGAACAGAAAGGAAAGTAGAATATGATTTTAGCAGAAAAAATATCAGAAGAAAGAAAAAAGAACGGTTGGAGCCAGGAAGAGTTGGCTGAGAAATTGTCAGTTTCAAGACAGTCGGTTTCAAAATGGGAAAGTGGCCAGTCAGTGCCTGATTTAAACAGAATTTTGGAAATGGCAAGAATTTTTGGCGTTACAACTGATTACTTATTAAAAGATGAAATTGAAGAAGCGGAAAACGTTGATGGTTTTAAAAGTACGGAAAGTTCTAAGAAGCTTCGAAAGGTTACTATGGAAGAGGCAGATGAATTTTTACGAATTAAGACTAAAATGTCACCTATCATAGCATTTGGAGTATCTTTATGTGTGGCATCTGCAGCACCATTGATTGCCCTTATAGGTTTAAGTGAAAGCAGAAGAATTGGAATTACAGAGGATTTTGCCAGCGGAATAGGCGTGGCAATACTTCTTGTAATGGTGGCTGTAGCAGTATTTCTATTTATTTTAAGCGGAAGGGAATCCTCTAAATATGAATTTCTAGGCAAAGAAGAAATAGAAACTGAATATGGTGTTGATGGCATTGTCAGAGAAAAGAAGAATGGTTTCTCGGGAAAGTTTACAATATCAGTTGGAATTGGAGTAGTTCTATGTATTTTAAGCTGTGTGCCATTAATGCTTTGCGCAGGAATTAACGCAAAAGATGATATTGTAGTGATATCAGTTTCAATTTTGCTTCTGATTGTGGCAGTGGCAGTTAATCTTTTTGTGAGAGTAGGCATCGTTAATTCAAGTTTTGACGTATTATTGCAGGAAGGAGACTACACTGTTAAGAAAAAGAAAGAAGCTCCTGTTGTTGGAGCCGTTATGCTAGTGTACTGGTTAATCTTTGTGGCAATCTATTTAGGATGGTCATTTCCAACAGGAAAGTGGGATATTTCATGGGTTGTGTGGCCGATAGCAGGAGTACTTTCCCCGATAGTGGCTTTAATAACAAGAATGTTTGTGAACAAAAAAGAAAAATAGAGTTATAATAGGGAAAAACGGAATAGAAGGACTTTAAAATGAATATAAAACTATTGCACACATTAAGGAACTATAACAGAGACAATTTAATTAAGGACATTATAGCAGGAATTATTATTATGGCTGTGTCTATTCCTATCTCTATGGGATATGCGCAGATAGCCGGTTTGCCGGCAGTTTACGGATTGTACGGTTCGGTATTTCCAATTCTTGTTTTTGGACTTTTTTCTACATCGCCTCAGTTTATATTTGGTGTGGACGCGGCTCCTGCAGCTCTTGTAGGTTCAGCGCTTTTGACACTTAACATAGAGGCTGGTTCAGACAAGGCTATGGCAGCAGTTCCTGTTATGACGTTTTTTGTTGCCTTATGGTTGTTGGCTTTTTATTTTATGAAAGCCGGAAAGCTGGTTAATTACATTTCAGCACCGGTAATGGGTGGTTTTATAACAGGTATTTGTACAACAATCATATTAATGCAGATTCCAAAGGTTATGGGAGGCACATCGGGAACAGGAGAGTTTTTCGAATTAGCCGAACATATCTATAAGACTACGCTTAATATAAATATGCCATCAGTAATTATGGGAGTGATAGCGCTGGTAATACTTTTTGCCTCGAAGAAGATAATGCCTAAATTTCCAATGGCAGTAGTTTTAATGTTTGTGGGTACGATTTTCACAATAAGTCTTTCAATAAGAGATTGGGGAATTAAGACTTTAAATGCAGTAGAGCCGGGACTTCCAAAGTGGAGTATTCCTGATTTTTCGGCTATTCCAATTCAGCAAACCATTACAATAAGTTTATCAGTGGCAGTAGTAATTATGGCTGAAACATTGTTGGCAGAGAACAGCTTTGCTCAGAAAAATAATTACAGAATAAATGACAATCAGGAGATTTTAGCTTTTTCTGTAGGCAACTTTATGGCTGCTTTTACAGGATGTTGTCCTATTAACGGTTCAGTTTCACGTACGGCAATGGGGGAACAGTATCAGGCAAAAACTCAGCTTACAGGTATTGTGGCAGGACTTTCTATGATAGTGTTGCTTCTTTGTGGAACCGGATTTATCGGATATCTTCCTATTCCTATTTTGACGGCAATAGTTATTTCGGCACTTATGGGTGCAACTGAGTTTGACCTGGCAGTAAGATTGTGGAAAGTAAGCAGAACTGAATTTTTAATTTTTATGGGAGCTTTTTTCGGCGTGCTTTTACTTGGAACAATAAATGGAGTTTTAATCGGCATAATTCTTTCTTTTACGGAAATGATTATAAGGACTTCAAAACCTTCAAGATGTTTTCTTGGAATACAGCCGGGACACAGACATTTTAGGGATTTGAAGGAAGGAAGCCAGATACACGCAATTGAAGGCGTTGTAATTTATAGATTTAGCAGTAATCTGTTTTTTGGAAATATTCAGGTGTTACAGCGTGACATTGAAGACAGCATTAAATCTGATACTAAAGCAGTAATTCTTGATGCAGGTGGTGTTGGAAGTATTGACATAACTGCGGCAGACAGGCTGGCAATGCTTTACAAGTCCCTTGAAGAGAAGGGGATTGGATTTTATATGACGGAGCATATTGCCAGTATTAACGAGCAGCTTAGAAAACTGGGACTTGGCTATATGATTGAAGACGGAAGAGTCAGAAGAACTATCCATATTGCTTTGAAGGACATGGGAATTGGTAGACCATATCCTTTAGAAGGCGGTGTGGAAAATGTGGAAAGAAGTGCTTCAAGAAAAAGAGCTGACAATAAGGTTCAGGAGTTCGTCTGGGCATATGGTGCTGAAAGTGAGGAACAAATTGAAAAACAAATTGTCCTACAGATTCAGCAGTTAAAGAAAACAGGAGACATGGAAAAACTATTCCACGGAAGCTGGTCACATATGGATGCTTTTGATGAGGACGAGTGGTTAGAACATCTGGAAGAACACCTAAAAGAGATTGTTAATATTTCAGGAAAAGATGAAAAGACCATTGCTGAACGTTTTGAAAAGCATAGAGAAGAAATACATATAAGAATCAGGGATGAGCATCCTGAAATGGCAGAGAGATTTAAGGAAAGAAGGCATATTCTTGATGAACATTTGAAAAAAAGACATCCGGAAGTGTTCAAATTAATTGAAGATTTAAGGGAAAAAGAGGTTTAAATGTAACTTCTACCCAACCTATTTTCTTATTCCACACACTATATTAATGAAAACAAAAAGTGCACATTTGTTTATCATGGAGGTAAGTAGTGAACAAGATAAATGCAGACAGATTAATAGTTGAATACCAGCAGAAAATATTTGGATTTGCAATGTCTAAAATGAGAGATGTTGATAATGCAGAAGAACTTGCTTCAAACATAGTGTTGGAGGTATATAAGTCATTTCTTAAGTCGGATAATATTGCAAATATAGAAGGATATGTATATAGAATAGCAAGTAATGTATATGCAAGATTTATTGACAGAAAAATGGCAAATCAACACATAGACATTATGAAAATAGAATATCCGGTGTCTGAGAGCGGTTTTGATTGTATTGAAAGTGGAGAAACATACAGAAAACTGCGAAGAGAAATTGGAATGTTGTCCAATAGACAAAGGGCAATTACATACATGAAATACTATAAGGATATGTCTGTAATGGAAATCGCAAAAGAACTTAATATTTCTGTTGGAACCGTAAAATGGCATTTATCTGACATCAGAAGTGGATTGAAGGAGAAAATTGATATGGTTAAGAATGGTAATTTAAGTGTAAATCCTGTATATTTTGTTAGTATGGGACATGGTGGAAGTCCGGGTAAAAGTGGTGACACAAAAGATATGTTTGATTCAAGGTTAAAGCAAAATATTGCATGGAGTTGTTACTATCAGGCAAGGACAGTAACAGAAATTGCAAAAGAATTGGAAGTTCCCATTGCTTATATTGAAGGAGAACTGAGAAAACTGGTTGAGTGGGGATATATTGATCAGATTGATAATTCAAAAAATCCAAAATATCTGACAAATATGTATATAACAGATGTCAGAGAAGATTTTTCAGAAGAGTTAAAAATTAAAAAAGATGTTGCCGACTTTTTATGCGAGAATCTTTTTAAGGACATGTTTGACAAATTTGATAAGGCAGATGATAACTGGGGAATGATATGTCCAAATAATGATAAGAATTATTTGAAATATAATTTAATAATGATGACATTAATTTCCCTGGGAGATGATTGGGAAAATTGGGAAGAGTTTGCAGTAAAAAGACCGGATGGAGGACATTTTATTGCTTATGCAAATGTGACGGATGATTGTACAAAAAAGAAGTTAGACGATAAATACAAAGGTTGCGGTTATATGTTTGATCAGGTATGGAGAGATAACAGGCAGGTGCTTCAAAGTATACAGTATAACTGTATGTACAGTGGTAGAAGTATAGATTGGAGAAACAATAATCCGGATGATTGGGAGGATTTGTATTCGTACATATCAAATGGTTGTGAGAAAGACAAGATAAGTGTAAATAGTTTCTCAAATTTATCAGCAAAGGGATATGTAGCTGACGGGAAAAATCAGATTACACTTATAAATGTAAAAGACGGAAATTTAGTGGAGACCATAAACAATTTTGTAAAAACTCATATGCAGATTCCGGAATTTGTGCTGGAAGAAGGAAAAAGAACAGATGAAAGATTCTACAAGGCAAACCGGCATAAATATCCCAAACATTTGGAAAAACTTGTAAGATACAATAATAGCAACTCATTTACATGGGGAGAAAATATTCCTTTTATAGTTGAAAGAATGCTTGAAGTGAGAATGTTAAAACCACTGACTGATAAGCAGAAAAAGGCGGTATTTACAGTTGTGGCAATAAATGGCGAAGAATGATATAATTCTATAAAAATAATGAAGCACTTATAATTAGCTTACCATATGTACACGCTCTTTATGTAGAAGGATAATTGCATTAGTCGGGAAGACTGGTGAAGTCGTGAGATGTATGGGAATAATTGGTGTGGAAAGGATGAAATTATGCAAACAAAACAAAGGTTATTTATATGTTATCCAAAATGTTCAACGTGTAAAAAGGCAGAAAAATGGTTAGATGAGCATAACATAGAGTACACGGAACGTCATATTGTAGAAAATAATCCGTCATATGATGAGTTAAAAAAGTGGTTTTCTGAAAGTGGCTTACCCTTAAAGAAATTTTTCAATACCAGTGGATTGCTTTATAAGGAAATGAAACTTAAGGATAAACTGCCGACAATGAGTGAGGATGAACAATTAAAATTATTGTCAACAAACGGAATGTTAGTAAAACGTCCATTGCTTGTTGATGGTAATGAGGTGTTAATTGGATTTAAGGAAGCAGAATGGACTGAAACACTGCTGTAGAAAATCTGGTTTATATCCATGTAGTAAAAGAAATAGTGGGTGTGTAGACAACATCTATGAAAAGGAGCACAGACAAGATTATGAAAACAAGACAGGAAGCAATATCTTATGGATTAACATTTGAAAATACATATTTGGACACCCCATTTAAGGATACTAATTGGCAATTAATAAGAATAAAAGGAAGCAGAAAAGCATTTCTTTGGATTTATGAGAAAGACGGAGTTATTAATTTAAATGTGAAGGTTGACACGCAATGGAGAGATTTCTGGAGACAGACATATAAATCAGTTGTGGCGGGATATCATCAGAATAAAGAACATTGGAATACCATAATTCTTGATGGAAATGTACCTGATGAGGATGTAAAAAGAATGATAGCCGAAAGTTACGACATTATTACTGACAGTCCAACAAAAAGAATATACGAAGCTGTTAAGAAAATTCCTAAAGGGCATGTGGCAACCTATGGAAGGATTGCGGAAATGGCAGGGGAGCCAAAGATGGCAAGAGCCGTAGGAAATGCATTGCACAAAAATCCGGACCCTGAAAATATCCCATGCTTTAGAGTTGTCAATTCCAAAGGAGAACTTTCAGGAGCCTTTGCTTTTGGTGGAGAAAATGAACAGGCAAAGAGATTGATGGAAGACGGAGTGGAAGTGGTAGAGGGTAAAGTAGATTTGGAAAAGTATGGAATATAAAGGTTTAGGTTAGCTTAAACCCTGTGCCTTTATATACCCGTACGGGATTACCTCTAATGATTCTGTTATGCTCTATCCATGCGGCATTAGCCTGCAACTGCTTTTGTTGTGACTGCTTTTCCTTAAGGAGAACCGACAGTTTTTCCAAAGCATCCTTTTTATTTAATATCTGGCTTCTTTCAGAAGTAGAAGTTACCGTAATGCCTGTTGGAATGTGAATAAGTCGTACTCCGGTTTCAACTTTGTTTACATTTTGTCCACCCTTTCCACCGCAGTGAAATCTTTCAAAACGTATGCTAGGGTCAGTGCAAACAATCTTCTGCTCAGGTATAATGCTGACATCTATAAACCAGTTTTTCCTTTTGTGGTTGGGTCTGAAAGGACTTTGACAAATCCATTGTATTGTGCCTTCTAATCCGGATAAGTCATGACCGGTTTCAAACATTATGGAAGTGTANNGGTTTCAAACATTATGGAAGTGTAGCAGCCACTAAACCGGGACATATGAGAAGTAATTTCTTTTATGTCAGGATATTCTTTTTTTAGTACGTCATAAAATTTACCTACGGCAAGTTCGCATTCTGCGGGTCCCTGCCCTGAACTAATTTGTATTATCATAGTTTAGAATCCTTTTATTTTATAGTAGTAGTTTAAAACCCTCTCCAAGGTTAAAATGTTTATTAACATTCAAAATAAGAAAAATTAGTTACCATCAGCTTTAAAATTGTAAACCGGTGTAATTACCTTTTCTATTTTTACAGTTTCCCCGATAACATCCATTATTTCCCGGATTCCTCTATAGGCAAAAGGTGCTTCGTCTAAAGTCTTTTTATTTATGCATGAAGAATAAATACCCTTCATTTCTTTTTTGTATGAGGATAATGTATAATTGGACTTTATGCCCTCCCGGGTCATAATACGACCGGAGCCGTGGGGAGCAGATTGATTCCATTCGTCATTACCAAGTCCCGTGCCTAAAATAATGCCATCCCGCATATTAATGGGAACAACCACCTGCTCACCTGATTTGGCAGAAATTGCACCCTTACGGATAATAGGTGTGTTACCGGTGAAATCCACATAATTATGGATACAAGAATAACTATCTGAAATTTTCCATTTCATTCCCTTACAAATTTCGGCAATAATAATTTCCCTGTTTAAAGTTGCAAAATCCTGCACAATGGATAAATCGTGAAGATATTGTTGCATTAAATCTCCGGTAAGGTAAGTAAGTTCATAGGGAATGTCAATTTCGTTGTTTTTAAGCGATTGCTGACCTTCCCGCAGATAGTGTTCGGTAACTTCCACCCCAAGATGCCTACTGCCTGAGTGGACAGCAAGATAATAACTTCCTTCAGTATCCCGGTCTAATTCTATAAAATGATTTCCACCTCCAAGAGTTCCGAGACTTAATAAAGAATGCTCAGTGCGAATATGTTTATAGCAAAGCAGGGAAGACAAATCGAAAGTTTCTGCCTTGTGATGTATGTTTTTTCTCAGGGAAAAACCTGATGGAACTTTATCACGAATAACAGTGTCCAATTTTTGAAAATTGTTGATTTTTCCCGTTACTTTAGCAAGAGTAATGCCACAACCAATATCGATTCCTATGACATTGGGAAGGATACTATCACCTAATGTTGATGTAAAGCCAATTGTACCCACTTTTCCGGGATGAACATCCGGCATAACCCGTATTTTACAACCGGAAAAAGCAGGATTATCACATAGATTTTGAAGTTGTGCAAGGGCATAGTTGTCAATGCTATGATCTTTGGTGTCTGTGTTGAAAATAATTGCGGAAGTTGCTTTTCCTTTTAATGTTTTCATAAAAAATTCCTTTCTTTGAAAAATGAGGCTGCCAAAAGGGCATAAAAATACACCTCATTAAATATGTGAGGTGCCGGAATCCTTTATGATTGAAAGAAAAAAGATTTTCTATAATAGTTTATTTAAAAATATAATAATCCCCTGATTAATCATGCAAAAGGACAACGAGACCTCTAAAGTTTACTGTTAAATTGTTAATAGATTTCTTAAAAAATGTCATAATTGTCCTCCTTTCGAATCAAGATTAATAGTTACATTGCAGGGGCGTGGTGCCATCTACGTCATGTAGTATAGAGGCGGAAAAAGGATTTGTCAATGAAAAATTAAAAAAATATAGGGGCAGTTGGAGAAAAATGACTAATGTATGGTGATAAAATTAGAAAAGAGGGTGGGGGAATATAAAATAACTTTTCATATAAAAAAATGTGGGAATTTTTGGAAAAAAGTAAATATATGTTTTTAGAGTGACAATATGTGTCTATGCAAATTTGTATAATTCATATAAATGGAAATATGGAGGAGCGAATATGCAAAGTGAAAGCACTGATAAGATTCAAAGAGTGCTTGGGATATACAAAAAATTAATCAATGGTGAAATTGTAAATAAAATAGAGGAAGCCAATGACTATGGTGTGAATGAAAGGAGTATCCAAAGAGATATTGATGATATCAGATGCTTTATGGAATCGGAAGTAGGTCGAACAGGAGTTATTAATAATGTTATTTATGACAGAAATCAAAAGGGATTTAGATTAGAACAACAGAATCGTACAGAATTGTCTAATGGAGAGATGCTGGCAATATGTAAAATTTTATTAGATAGCAGAGCCCTGTTGAAAAATGAAATGATAGAAATATTAGACAAGTTAGTTAAATGTTGTGTTTCAAAGAAAAATCAGAAAGACATACAGGACCTTATAAAAAACGAAAAATTTCATTATGTTGAACCGAGACATAAGACGGAAGTTATGGATAAAATGTGGGAGATTGGACAGGCAATCAGAAAATCGCAATATATTAACATTAATTATGAAAAGCCAGGTACAAAAGAGATGGTTAAAAGGAAGCTGAAGCCGGTGGCAATAATGTTTTCTGAATATTATTTTTATCTAACAGCCTTTATAAGTGATGAAGAAGTAAAAAAAGATTTTGATGTGATAAATGATTCTTTCCCCACAATCTATAGAATTGATCGAATAAAGGAATTTAATGTATTAGAAGAAAAATTTTACATACCATACAGAAACCGATTTGAAGAGGGTGAATTTAGGAAAAGAATCCAATTCATGTATGGAGGCAAACTTCGGAATGTAAAGTTTAAGTATACAGGTGATGACATTGACGCAATACTTGACCGCCTTCCAACAGCCAGAATAATTGAGAAAGGGAGCAACTATTACATCATAAAGGCTGAAGTATTTGGTAAGGGAATAGATATGTGGCTACGGAGTCAGGGGGATAAGGTTGAGGTAGTTGGAATGGAGTAACAATAGATAATTTTTAATTACAAATAATTACAATTTTCTTGTCAGGATGACACATTCTGTCATCCTGATTTGGTATAATGCGTTTATATTGCAATATATGGGTAAGATTAAATATCAATAAATAGGAGAATTAGAAAATGGGAGATTATGTTAAGAACAAGAAAGATATGAAATTTCAAAGTCAGGATGCGTTGAAAACTGTACAATCAGTTATCGATGATGCGGATAAGGCATTGAAGGACAAATCGAGACGTATGGAAAATTCACCAATTGGAGAAGCAGTTGCCGGTGCAGTAGGTGTAGGTGTAGGTGCAGGAGTTGGATTCGCAGGATTGTATTTAGGTGGCTCTGTAGCAGGATTAAGTGCAGCAGGAATAACCAGTGGATTGGCAGCAGCTGGGGGATTAATTGGTGGTGGAATGG
>NZ_HF991858.1:24259-27509 GCF_000432355.1 Eubacterium sp. CAG:161 | reverse complement strand
CAGCGGTGATTTTAGGCGGCGCAGGAATGGGTGTAGCAAGTCATATGAAAAATAAAAAATTACGTGAAGCTAAGGAATTAATATATAAAAATGCATTAGCAAAGCAAACAGCAATTTTAAAAGCATTAAAAGATGAGAGTGACGCTGATAAGGAACGAATTGACTATTTAAATGGATTAAATATTCTGTTACAATCAGCTATTAAAGATTTGCAACATGATTTAGGCATTGTGGCATAAATAGGAGAATTTTAGTATGAGTAAATTTAAATATTCGGATGATGAAATGGATGTTAATAAAGTACTAAAGATGAACAAGGATATTTCTTTATCTTTGTTACAAGGTGTAGATAAAGCAAAATCCAGAAACGAATCAGATTTAAATATAGAGAAATCGATGGAATTATTAAAAAAATTAGGAAAGAATAATGAGACATCGAAAGTAGTTGAATGCGTTAATGAGAAAGGTAAGAATAGGGTACTAGATCATAAAGCACAAATAGAAAAATGGGATGATATTGTTAGAGAGGCAAACATATATGAGCCAAATCCCGTGGTTCTTGAGGATATTATGACCGAAAGTGAAATTAACGCTGCTTTTGAAGAAGCAGATGAAATTAATAAAAAAATTTCTCAAAAAACAAGCATTATTAACAAAACTGATTTGTCATTTCTTGCAATTGCCATAGCATTGCAGGTTACAAAATCTTTAATATTTCCTTATGTTGCGGAAAAATTTGATTATGGAAAAGAATTTGATTCTACAAAGAGAAAGCCACATAATGATCCTACAATAGAGAAAGCGCACAGACAAGCTAATGACAAATTTAGGGACAAGCATTTAAAAAAACATGAATCAGGACATTGGATTAATCTTGTATATCAAACTGTGCCATATGATATTACAAAAGGATCTAAAGATTTGGGCATCAATATGGGAGGCAAATATCATAGATTACACACATTAGGGCATGATCCGGTATTAGGTTGGATTTTTGGTACAGCAAATATTTTGACTGATTGTGTTACATTTAACAATTTGCAAACAAATAGGATTGTTAGGGTTGATGCTATAACAGGGAAAAATTGTATGCGAATTGCACCTGAAAGAGTGTTTATGGGAACTATGTTTAAAGAATGTTATGATGAAATAAGAGATGATTATTTAAATCTTCCGGCAGCAATATTTGTTCAATATCAGCATTTAAAATCTGATGAATTTACAAAACTAGGTTTGCCAGTTCCGGTATTGTCAACAATAAATGAAAATTTTGCGAGTAAGTTGTATAGTGAAAATTATGACGCACTGTGTTTTGCGAGAGATGCAAAAATCGTAGGAGCTTCATTTATAGTATCCAAGTTGTTTGATATTATTATCACTTTAGCACATGGTTTGTTTAGAAAAGAAAATGAGGATAAGGATTTATTTGAGGTGAGAACGCGAAAAATACTTTTGATTTCAAATTCTATTGCATCCACAAGTACAATTATTAATACAGCTATAACTCGTAATCCTAAAAATCTTGACATAGGAAGTCTATTGAACACTATTACACACTTGTTTACAGATTTACATTTTATTGCAAAGATAAAGCAGGAATTCATTAATAATGAAATTTCAGATAGATTAAAAAAAGAAATTGACGAAATCGATTTACTATATGAAACAATATAAAAATAAATAATGGAATTTATATGAATGAGATGTTGCTAAAAATTTATAAGGTAATATCTCATTTTTTTATAGAGTAATTTTGGTCCCCACCCACTTTCCACCATTCCCCTTTGTCTTATCCAAATTATATGATAAAATACATAATAACAAGAAAACATAGCGAGGTGTTCTAGTGAGAAACAGACTAATAATTTTATTTATAATGATATTTGCCCTTACAGGGTGCAGTGCTGACAGCAGTAGTATTAGATTGGGTGCGGCAGGAATCGGCGGTGCATACCATGTATTTAGCGATATTTTCGCAGGAGTAGTGAGTGAGGCGGACAACGGCTATGATATGCAGGTAAAAACCACAGCCGGTTCGGCGGCGAATCTCCGACTTTTATCAAAGGGCTATCTGCAAATGGCAATTGCCCAGAATGATATGACAAATGATGCGTACTACGGCGAAGGCAATTTCGCAGGTGGCGATAAATACCGTGGATACAGTGCCATTGCAACATTATATGACGAGGCATGTCAGATTGTTGTAAGGAAGGATTCAAACATCAAATCGGTAAATGACCTTCAGGGAAAGAATATCAGCATAGGAGAAAAGGAATCAGGAACAGAACAAAGTGCAAAACAGATTTTACAGGCTTACGGACTTACAGACAGATTAGTAAAAACAGTTCAGTTAGATTATACCAGTGCAGCAGACAAGTTAAAAGATATGGAAATTGATGCATTTTTCTGTACAGCAGGAACAGCCACTACAGTAATCAGTGAACTGGCGAAGCAGTGTGATATTGAACTATTGTCATTAGATGATGAAAGTATCAAAAAACTTGAGTCAGCTTACAAATCATACAACATATATACTATTCCGGCAGGCACATACAATGGACAAAAGCAGGATGTTAAAACGGTTGCTGTTAAAGCACTTCTTCTGGCAAGTGATAAATTATCAGACAAAACAGTTAAGGATATAACTAAAATTCTTTTTGATAAGAAGGAAGAAATTCAGCTGGCACTGCCGGTGGATATTTCCTTAGATGAAAAAACTGCTGTGGAAGGAATTTCAATTCCATTTCACAAAGGTGCTGCAGAATATTACAAAGAATGCGGCATTGACGTTAAAATAGAGAAAGGAAATAATTAACAGCTGATATGAAGATAGAATTGGATATGTATCAGACAATGGCAGTTGCTGTCCTTGTTCTGATGTTGGGAAAATTTTTAAAAAAGAGAGTTAATTTTTTAGAAAGATTTTGTATTCCGGCACCGGTTATTGGTGGCGTAATATTTGCAGTATTTACATGTATATGCTATGTAACAGGAGTGGCGGAGTTTACCTTTGACGATATTTTAAAGGAAGTATGCATGGTATTTTTCTTTACATCTGTAGGCTTTCAGGCAAATCTAAAGGTTTTGAGAAGTGGCGGAAAAGCAATGATTGTATTTCTTGGATTGGTTATTACCTTAATTGTATTCCAGAATTTTCTGGCAGTAGGACTTTCAAAATTGCTAAACATAAGTCCGTTAGTGGGATTGTGTACAGGCTCAATTCCAATGGTTGGAGGACATGGTACGGCAG
>NZ_HF991858.1:0-24244 GCF_000432355.1 Eubacterium sp. CAG:161 | reverse complement strand
CAGGAGCCTTTGGCCCGGTTTTGGAAGACTTTGGAATTGACGGAGCCACTACGTTATGTACCGCAGGAGCTACATTTGGTTTAATTGCAGGAAGCGTAATGGGTGGTCCTGTAGGAAGACGTTTAATAGAAAAGAAAAAGCTGTTAGATACAGTTGTTCAGGAAGATGACAGCTTGTTGGTGGAAGAAGAGAAGAAGCACGAGAGACACACAAGTATGTACCCTTCAGCAGTTTTCCAGATTATCATTGCCATTGGAATAGGTACCATTGTGTCAGAGCTTTTGTCCCTTACAGGAATGACTTTTCCAATATATATAGGTGCAATGATTGTTGCAGCCTGCATTCGTAACATAGGAGAATATTCAGGAAAATTTACCATATATATGGGTGAAATAAATGACATTGGTGGTATAAGCCTTTCACTGTTTTTAGGCATGGCAATGATTACCCTTAAAATCTGGCAGTTAGCAGAACTGGCACTTCCACTGGTGATTTTATTGGCAGGACAGACACTTCTTATATTGTTCTTCACATATTTTGTAGTGTTTAATGTAATGGGAAGAGACTATGATGCAGCAGTATTATCCTCAGGTGTATGTGGCTTCGGAATGGGTGCCACCCCTAATGCCATGGCAAATATGCAGGCATTGTGTGAGAAATACGAGCCATCAGTTAAGGCGTATCTGTTAGTTCCATTGGTAGGAAGTTTATTCGCCGATTTCCTAAACAGTTTAGTAGTTACATTCTTCATTAACTTTTTATAGAAAATGTATATTCGGGAGGTATAAAAATGCTCATAAAAAAAATAAGAAAAAAACGTGGTGATTATGAGGTGGAAAGTGAAAACCTTGCAGTTCCTGAAATCCATACAGGAGAAATAAAGGAAGAAGAAAAGGACGACAAAACAGACAAGGACGGGTACATCACATATGATAATGTAGCAATACCGGAAATTCACATTAAGAGGAAAAAATAAGGAGGAGGTTTCATATGAATAATTTTGTATACGACATACCTACTAAGGTGTATTTTGGAGAAAATCAGCTAGGTCATTTAGGCAAAGAATTAAGTAAGTACGGAAAAAAGGTACTGCTTACATATGGTGGTGGCTCTATTAAAAAGAGTGGCTTATATGATAAAGTAGTTGCCGAAGTGAAAAATGCAGGGCTTGAATTATTTGAATTATCTGGAATTGAGCCAAATCCACGAGTATCTTCAGTTAATGCCGGTGCTAAAATATGCAAAGAAGAAGGCATTGATGTATTGCTTGCCGTTGGTGGTGGTTCTGTAATTGACTGCACAAAATACATTGGAGCGGCAGCTTTTTATGACGGAGATGCATGGGATATATTAGAGCAGAAAACAGACGTTAAGTAGTATCTTCCTATTGTGGACATCCTCATGGGCAATAAACGGATTTGTAGATGGTGGCAAGCGTCAGGCGTGGAGTTGTCATCCAATGGAGCATGAACTCTCAGCAATATATGACATAACTCATGGTTTAGGTCTGGCAATACTTACACCACGTTGGATGAAATATTGTCTTGACGAAACTACAGTGTCAAAATACGTGGATTTTGCGGTAAATGTATTTGGAGTTGACGAAAATCTCCCACCAATGGAAATTGCAAACAAAGGTATTGAAATGATGGAAAAATTCCTTTTTGAAACATTAGGATTAAAGAGCAGTTTTACTGATATTGGAATTGATGAAAGTCATTTTGAAGTAATGGCTGAAAAGGCAGTAAGGCTGGGAGGACTGGCATATGCATTTAAACCTCTTGCAAAAGAAGATGTTGTAAATATTTTCAAAATGTGTTTATAAATAAGATATTTGCCGGAAGTGGTAAACAGTAAAATTAAATAAGAATAAAACAATGTCGGTTATCATTTTGGTAGCCGGCATTTCTTTTTATCTTAATTTATGCTAACCTATTATCAAGTAATTAGCAAAGTCAGGATAAAAAATGAGAGAAATAATTAATAATAAAAAAAGAGTTTATGCCGTTATTATATTGGCATTATTTAATTTTATATTTTTAGGAACAGAGTATCTGTTTGACAACATGATGAAATATGTAACTGATTCTAAAGGTGTGGTAATTGCACAAAGTTACATATTAGGAGCCAGCGTATTGGGATTTATCATATTCCCTTTTATTAAAGGCTGTGTGAAGAGTAAGGTGCCATACATAGGAAGCATATTGGCAGTAGCAGGGTATATTGGCGGTGTATTGATAATAGTTATGCATTTTTCATATGTTTTAATATTAATTGCCGGGTGCCTTATTTTTGTGTTGTTAGGAATTATAGGCAGTTTAACCCATTACCTTGTGGCAATTAATCTGTTTAAAGATGGCAGTCTGGCAAAGACTATTGGTTTTTCATATGCCATAGGTTTGTACCTTCAGTTCATTAATAACAATCTTATAAACAATGACAGGGCAGAGGCTGTTGTATTGTCAGTAATGATGATAATATGGCTGGCTGTTATTTTTAGTTATGCTTTAAAAAAGCCGGAAGATATTGTGTCAGCAACGGGGCAAAATCAGGATATACTCAAAAGACCAAAAGTTGCAGCTATAACCCTGATTTTTCAGGTGTTGTTCATGGCATGTATATTTTCTACCCTTGATAATGTGGTTACATTATTCCATTCCACAGGAAAGGTTGACATAGGACAGCTGCCAAGACTATTGCTGGCAGTAAGTGGAATTTTGGCAGGTATTTTATTTGATATGGGAAAAAGACGGTATATGAGTATTATTATGTACTGTGTGACTCTGTTATCTACTATTTGCGTATTAGTTATAATGACAGGGGGCAGATTCATGGTAGGTCTTATAGTATTTTATCTGTCAGCAGGATTTTTCGCAGTATTTTTTACTACGGCATTTATTGAACTGTCTTTCCATATGAAAAAAATGGAACTTTGGGCAGGTCTTGGACGTGGTGTAAACAATTTATGTGCTGCCATTATAGGAACATTATCCATCAATTTGTTTGAAACAAAAAGCGTTTTTGTTAATAGCATTGTAGCATTGGTTATGTTTGTGTTAATAAGTTTATCAATATTCATATACTATATGCATAATGGCATAAGACAGGATATAGAGTCTATAGAGACTCAGGAGGAAGATTTAAAAGACAAATTTATAAAATTCTCAGAAACGTTTTCTTTAACACCAAGGGAAAAAGAGGTGATGATGAAACTTCTTACGTCCGACAAAAGTGTACAGGATATAGCAGGAGAATTATATATTTCAAGAGCAGCATTGTACAGGCATATTGCCAACTTAAATGAGAAAACAGGTACCAAATCCAGAGTGGGTCTGATTCAGTTTTATTATGAGTGGAAATAACAAAAAAATGCCATAAAATAACGATTTGAGACATATGTAAACTTAAAAAAAAGTAAACTTTATGGGATATTATTCATACAAATACAGGTGGGAGTGCCGGATTTAACCGGTCCTCGAAAACAAAAAATATTACATACGTGAAAGGAGTATTTGTTATGAAAGAAAAAGTTATAAGTTTATTATTAAGTCTTGCATTGTTGATTACAATGATGCCTCAGATGGTGTTAGGAGCCAATGGACCGGGTAAGGGAGAGTTGCCGTCATATTTAAGATTGATTTCGGAAAAGACCGACAAGTTTATATTTGCCAATTTTGCACAGGCTAAGGTGGAAAAGGTAAATGGTGTGACATATAATGAAAAAAACAACACTCTTACACTAAATAATGTAAAAATGAAAGAGTACAACCTAGTTGCCAATATTATGGGTGATGATTTTAAAATTAACGTAAAAGGTGAAAATGAAGTAAGGTCAATCTTTATCTGGGGAGACGGATATGGTGGAAATCTTACCATTTCAGGAGATGGAAAACTTGTGGTAAATAAGCAGAAATTACAGGAAACAGCGATTAATATGCGTGCCGAGGGAACAAAGGGAATTCTTACAATAGAGAGTACCGTGGACATGGAAATGTATTCACAAAAAGGATATCCCGTAATAGAAACAATTGGGGCTTCAAATGGTGATAAGACAAAAGCCATAGCTATAAAGGGAAAGACTTCAGAAAAGGTTAATGTTAAGCAGGATAAAGAAAAACATGTGATTCCGGAAAATGTTAAGGCATATGATGTTTCAGAAGGAGCATGGCTTGATAAGTTTAAAAAAGACGGAAAATATTATGGTGGCAATGCAAAGTATGATGATAACATGGAAAAAACAGGCTATTATTCCATGTATGAAATATTGGAAAATAAAGAAATCGAGGCAGGGAAAACCTATTTAATTGCAAAGCCTATAGAAGGTCAGGAGAATATTAAGCCTGAAACTAAAGGATATGAAACGGTATTAGACAGTGATGGGGAGATAGATCAGTTTAAGGGCGTGATATCTATGAACTGGTTTAGTGAGGTTTACCTGCAAATGTATCACAGCACTTCTGATAATAAAGACTATGGTGTATATACCGTACATTACATTGACGATGACCATCCTGATGGAGTCATAAAATATACCGTATTTAAAATAGTAGATGACAGTATATTAGGCAAGGCTGCCATTTTAGTACCGGGCAAGAAAGAAATATTAGAATTGCCAAAGGATTTACAGCAAAAGATTAAGGGAGAATATTATTCATATTTCTACACTGTTAATTTGGAAAAACTGGTTCTTACAAAAGGAACAGCACCAAAGCCGGCTGTAAAGAAAATCGGTCAGGCAAAAATCAGCAGTGCGAAAAATTCAAAGAAAAAGACAGTAACTCTTAGTTGGAAGAAAGCAAGCAATGCAAAGAAATATCAGATTCAGTATTCTTTAAATAAAAAGTTCTCTAAGGCAAAGAAGTATAAAACAAAGACAATAATATCATCTAAATTAAAGGTGACTGTTAAAAAACTTACCAGGAAAAAGACATATTATTTCAGGGTAAGGGGAATAAATGGCAAGAATGTTGGCAAATGGTCGGCAGTTAAAAAAGTTAAGATAACTAAATAAATGCAAAAACCCGGAAGAAAGGACATTATTCTTGTTCTTCCGGGTTTAATTATGTTGACATTTTTGTTATACTTAAAACACTGTAAACATAATTTATGTTAGTGAATCAGCAATAGGATGTGTATTAATAGGTGCCGGTACGTTATTAATGGTGCTTTAATTCGCAAAGATTATTATAGACTGAAAAATGGTATTAAATTACAGGAGAGATAAGGCTAAAATGAGAAAGTTAGTAAAAACAATAGCACTTGTAGCTGCAATATCAGCTATTTATGGAGGAGTTCAAAATACATATACTGCATATGCAAATGAAACAGAAAGCGGAACAGCAGAGGAAACTACAGCAGTTATTCCGGAAGAGACTACCAAAAATCCGGAAAATAATTCTAAGATACCAAAGAAAAGTATTATTTCTAAAATATCTCCATCTAAATCTAAAACAGTGGTTTTAGACCCGGGACATTGTAGTGTACATACAGGAGCAAAGGCAAACGGATTAAGGGAAGAAAAAGTAGTTCTTGACATAGCAAATGCCTGCAGGGATGAATTAAATAAATATGAAAATATAAATGTATATATGACAAGAGATACAGGAAGATGCTGTAGTGCCCTTAAGTTAGGGGATTGCCTTGTGGCAAGAAATAATTATGCATTGCGTTTAGATGCTGACTTTCTAGTTAGTATGCATATTAATGCAGATGATAATCCTCACAGAAACGGAGCCATGATTCTTCCGGCATATAGGTCTGGATACAATGATAATGTGCGAATTGAAACTCAGGCATTAGGCAGACAGGTTTTGGCTAATTTAAAGGATTTGGGCATAAAGAATCTGGGACTTTTACTGAGAAAGGCAGATGACATGTATTACGGTAATGGTGCCAGGGCAGACTATTATTCCATAGTAAGAAACGGAGTAAAAACTAAAATCCCAAGCATAATTATTGAACATGGATTTGTTACCAGCAAATCAGACTGTGAAAAGTTTTTTAGCACCAAGGCAAAAAGAGAAATGTTAGGTGTGGCAGATGCCAATGCCATTGTATCATATTATGGTTTAAACCCTATTCAAAATAAGGGAAAGTTTGTAAAGAAAAATGGTGCCACATATTATGTTACGGAAGATGGTAAGAAAGTAAAAGGCTGGGTAAAGCATAACAGCAAATGGTATTATTTTAGCAAGAACAACGGAAAAATGAGAAAAGGTTTTATTTCAGTAGATAAGAAGAAATATTATCTGTCAGGAAGTAACGGTGCTTTAAGAACTGGTTGGATTAAGGTAAAGGGATACAGATATTTGACAAAGGGAGATGGTTCCGTAATAAGAAATCAGGCTTACAGTGACAGTGTAAAAACATACCTTTTTAGCAAAACAGGAAAGAAGTACACAAAGGGAAGACATAGAATTAAAGGAAAAATGTATTATATAAATAAGAGAACAGGTACGGTTATTAACAGATAAATTACATTCGCCTGTCTTATAAATGTTAAGGAGAGATTAATGAAAAAACATAATATATCTCAGGTAAAAGGTGAAGCAAAATGGATGCTGAAATATGCGAAACACTATTGGGGAGCAATTTTACTTTATTGTGTGTTAGGTGTTTTGGCAACTGTTATGGGATTAGCAGGAAGTGTAATGAGTAAATACCTGATTGACATTGTAACAGGGTACGATACAAAGGCAATAGGATGGGTTGTTTCCCTGATGATTGCCATGGGTATAGGAAATATCGTGTTAAATGCCATAACCAGTAGGGCAACGGTTTTAATCAGTACCAAAGTATATAATGAAATTCAGGCAGAAATTTACGACAGGGTAATGGAAGCTGATTGGGAATCGCTGTATGAATATAGAAGCGGTGACTTAATAAACAGGCTTACAGGAGATGTGAAAACTGTTTCAGACAGTGTTATCAGCTGGTTTCCCAGTCTTATTACCAAGGGGGCACAGTTTTTAGGAGCGTTGGTTATTATTTTATATTATGACCCTACTATGGCAGTTATTGCATTACTTAGCGCACCGGTTTCAGTGCTAATGTCCAGGGTGATTTTGTCAAAAATGAGAAAATACAGTCAGGAACTTAGAAAAGCAAGTAGTGAAGTTATTACATATCAGGAAGATTCTTTTCAGAATATACAGACAATTAAATGTTTTGGAATAGTGGATTTTTTTGAAAAAGGGATGAGAAATGTACAGCAAAAATATAAGGATTTAATGATGGATTACAATAAAATGTCCATAACCGCCACAAGTCTCTTATCTTTTACGGGAATGTTGGTATCTTACGGATGTTTGGGCTGGGGAGTATACAGATTGTGGAAGGGTGCCATTATATTTGGAACCCTTACATTGTTTATACAGCTGGCAAACAGTTTGTCCTCCTCGTTTTCTTCTTTAATATCATTAGTTCCTCAGGCGGTATCAGCTACCACCAGTGCAGGAAGAATTATGTCAGTATCTGAAATTAAGCCGGAGCCGGTGATTGAGGAAGAAACTGCACAAAAAATAAAGGAAAACAGTTCTAAGGGATTGGAAATCAGAATAGAAAATATTGATTTTACGTATAAGGGTGGTGAAAAGGTTTTATCTAATGTAAACCTTTTGGCAAAGTCAGGAAATATTGTGGCAATAGTAGGTCCTTCAGGAGAGGGAAAAACAACTATAATGCGAATAATTTTAGGACTTATAAATCCACAATCCGGAAAAAGTGTTATGAGGGATAATTTAGGAAATGAATGTGCTCTCTCCGCTGCTACAAGGGAAATGTTTTCGTATGTACCTCAGGGCAATACAATTTTTGCCGATACCATTGCCAAGAATATGAGAATGGTTAAAAATGATGCAACAGACGAAGAAATAATAGCAGCTCTTAAAACTGCCTGTGCCTATGATTTCGTAAAAAAACTGCCGGAGGGCATAAATACCATAATCGGTGAAAACGGGCAGGGACTTTCAGAAGGTCAGGCACAGCGAATTTCAATAGCCCGTGCAGTTCTCAGAGATGCACCGGTAATACTGTTAGATGAAGCTACTTCTGCATTGGATGTGGATACCGAGGAAAAGGTTCTTAAAAATATAATAAAAAAGGACAGCAAGAAAATATGTATTGTAACAACCCACAGACCAAGTGTTTTGGATATTTGTGAGAGGGTTTACAGGATAAATAAGACAAATTTTGAGGAAATTAAAAAATAAAAATGTTGCAAAAAGACAAATTATATCATAAAACTTTACTTTTTTTTTTCACCGGTGGTAATATCAGGTAAATAAGAAAGTTTAACGTTAAACTCATATCGGATTAAATCACGTGAAAAGTTAATTAAAAAGTAGATTCAGTATCATTAGCAGACTGGAGAAAACAATGGAGAGTATTACGGTTTTTACACCTACATATAATCGTGGAAATATAATTAAAAGATTATATTGCTCATTAAAAAAACAGACGTGCAAAGATTTTGTGTGGCTTGTTGTTGATGACGGCTCCACTGATAGCACTGAGAAACTTATAAAAAAGTGGCAGCTGGAAAATGAAATAAAGATAGAATATTTGAAGCAGGACAACTTAGGAAAGTCTATGGCTCATAACAAGGCTGTGGAAATGACAACAACGGAAATATTTATGTGTCTTGATTCAAATGATGTTATTACCCCAAATGCCATTGAAATGGTACTTAAATGTTGGGAAAAAGTTAAACTGAATGAAAACATTGTAGGTATTATGTCACAGAAAAAAGTTCAGTTTAAAGATATAAAAAGGGAAATGAAGGTTAAACAACTGCCGGGTTATATCAAAATAAAACATGATAAAAAGCCTGGAGGAAAAGCTTTTAATGACAGGTATTACATTGAGAAAGAAAAAGCAAATGATGGCTACGTTGAGACTACTTTAGGGGAGGCATACAGGAAGTTTGGCTTAAAAGGGGAGGCTATGCTGGTATTTAGAACAACAGAAGTTAAGAAGTATCAGTTTCCTAAAATTCAAAAGGAAAAATTTGTACCCGAGGCATACTTATATAATTTAATAGACAGGGACGGAAAACTTGTGGTATTAAACAGGACGTTGTGTGTACACAGATATCAGATGGATGGGTATACATTTAATATGTCAAAACTTATTAAAAATAATCCAAAGGGTTATCTGTTATATGTTAATCAGAAAATAAATAGTGATTATACATTTAGGTCGTTATTTTTTGATTATATAAGATATATTTCAGTAGCAGGAATTGCAGGGGAGAAGGATGTAATAAAGAAAGCACACAACAAGATTGTTGCGTTAATGGCATACCCCTTTGGTGTGATATTTTATTTGTTAAGGTATAAGAGAGTTTAAAAGAGGTGTCACATGATAAGTCCTGATAGTAAAATCTTTATGGATGCCGTTAAAGGAGCCCTTGGGACAGATGGTGAAAACATAGAGATAAATATTAATAAAAAAGAGCAGCTTATTGAAGTATTAAATATGGCAAGGGAACAGAGTATGCTTCCTATTGTGTGCGATTTTATTGCCGGTACCAACAGCTACGAAAGATTTCAAAAAGAGATTGCACCTTATAAAAGACAGACTATTTTGCTTATGATATCCCAGACTCAGAGGACAAGCTTTTTCTTTGAAATTTATAAAAAGTTATTACAAAATGAAATTAAACCGGTGGTGGTTAAGGGAATTGTTCTTAGAAATCTTTATCCTAAGCCGGATTGTAGATATTCAAATGATGAAGATTTGCTTATTGATAAAGAAGATTTTATGAAATGCCATGAAATCTTAAAAAAAGAAGGCTTTATATGTGAAAATGACGTGGAGAATATGGACAAAAAAAAGATTCCGTATGAAGTAGCTTATTATAATTCGATCACGAAAGTAAGAATAGAGATACATACTGGCTTGTTGCCATCTGACAATAACGCTTTTAAAGGTCTTAATAACAGATTTAAAAAAGCAGTGGATAAGGCGGAGAAGAGAGAGGCGGGAACAGGATGGGTATGGACTCTTAATGAAACAGATCATTTTCTGTTTTTGCTAAGTCATAGTTACAAACATTTTATATATTGCGGTTTTGGAGTACGTCAGCTGTGCGATTTGCTGATATTTGCCCAAAAATATAATTCCTTAATTAATTGGGATTATGTGGAAACTGTGGCACAGGAAAACAGATTATATAGATTCCTTATCAATTTATTTGATATAGGTGACAGATATTTAGGCTTTAACAGCAGCGAGATTCCTTTAAAAGACAGACAGTTAATTGTGGCAGACAGTGAAAATCTTTTAGTGGATATGCTTGATTCAGGAACTTTTGGTAAAAGCAGTATGGGAAGGATACATAGCTCAAAAATCACCATAAGTGCTGCAAATAAAGGCTTTTCAGAGAAAAATAAAAAAGTACGGCTTTCCATAAAAAGCTCTTTATTTCCGTCTAAGTCATATATGAAGCAGAAATATCAGTATTTGCAAAAGAGAAGTTATTTATTGCCGGTTGCGTATTGTCACAGAATAATAAGGTATTTGAAACAGAGAAAAACACAAAGCAGATATTCTAAAGAAATAGACAGTATAGCAATGGGAAAGAAAAGAATGGAACTTATGCGTCAGTATGGAGTTTTATGAGAAAATAAGTTATTTAAATTTATTAGGAGGAAAGGGATAATGAAAGTGCAAAAAGATTAAAAATAAAAAAGTAACAATAAAAATAATAATTAATCAATAAAATAACCGGTAAGGTGTGACATATTTTTGATATGTACATACTTTACCGGTTTTCATTTAAGTTAAATCCTTTTTTTACAAATATCATTTAGGCAACATCTGTTGCAGTGAGGAGTGGTTCCGGCAGTACATACTTCCCTGCCATGATACACAAGACGGTGACAAAAGTCGCTGCCTTCTTCGCCGGGAATGATTTTCCAAAGTGCCATTTCAACTTTTTTCGGTTCTTTTATTCCATCCACTAATCCCATACGGTTGGTAAGTCGGATGCAATGGGTATCTGTAACAATGGCAGGCTTCCCATAAACATCACCCATTATAAGATTAGCACTTTTACGGCCAACTCCCGGAAGCTTCAACAAATCCTCCATATTGTCAGGTACCTTGCAATCAAAGTCATCTCTCAACATTTTCATGCAAAGACTTATATCCCGGGCTTTACTTTTCCCTAATCCACAGGGACGGACTATTTTTTCTATTTCTTCTACAGGGGCTTCAGCAATAGCATCAATAGTAGGATATTTTTTATATAAATCAGGGACGATTTTATTTACCCGCTCATCAGTGCACTGGGCAGCAAGACGGACGCTTATTAAAAGCTTCCATGCATCCTTATAGTCTAAGGTACAGGAGGCATCAGGATATTCCTTTTTTAAACGATTAATAATTTCCAAAGCAAGCTGTTTTTTTGTCATTTTTTTAATCCTTTCAAATATATCATTTACATATTATAGCATATTTTTTCTTGCTACACATTGATTTAGTGATATAATATTTCTATAAGTTTGAACGGAGACAAGGAGGATACTAAAATGGAGAATAATATAGAAAAATCCTGTGTGGAATTTTCTACATCACAGATGCTTAAATGGATGGAATATGTTGCAGATATGCAGGGGGTAACACCTGAAAAAATTAAGCTTCTTAATACTTGCGGAAAAAGGAGAAATGTTCTTGCAACAATAGCAACTCATAAGAGAATTTTGATTTTTGCTGATGAAACTCATCCTAATATGTTATATAAATGCTGGGAAGCAGGCTATGGCGACTATGAAATGTATTTTGGAAAGGGATATGAGCCTGGAGAAATGAAACACTGTAAGGTAAGCGACATGATGGATGATGAGTTGTCGGGTCCTACGGTTATTTTCATTGTTAATGAAAATACCAGAGAATCAATGATTTTTGGAATAAAAAATGAAAACTTCTCATCAGGTACCGTTAAATATGTAGGTCACGAAATAAGGTCTGTTATTATGAATAAGTTAGAGCTGGATGTTAGTGACACAGCCCTTATTGTAAGTGGTGAAAGTATAGTAATAGAGGCTTCAATGGTGGCATATGAAGGAGTAATTATTGCAGCAGAAAGAGATGCAGGTTCCCTTCGCTCCATGGAAGAGAATGCGTCTAAGTTTGGAGTTCACAATGTTGAAATCGTTTCTGACTTAAAGGTGGAAACATTGGAGAAGCTTCCGGTGCCAAGAATTGCATTTATAGTAGCAACAAAGCAGGATATTGAAAGTGATATTGTAAACTTATTAAAAATTAATCCAAACATTAAGATTATTGTTTATACCTTAGAACTTGATATATTAGCAGACATTAAATACTTAATGAAAAAACATGGAGTTAATGTTACGGAAGTAATGCAGATATCAGTTTCAAAAACAGACAAAAACAGTATTTTTGTTGCACAGCCGTCACCTTGGATGATAACCGGAGAGGTTACGCAATGAAATAAACATAAAAAATATAAAAATATCACAAAATATATTGACATCACATATACAAAATGTTAACATACATATAACGATATGAGGCAACACAGGCAACGTATTATTCAAAACATATGTCAGGTATGGATTTGCGCACATAATTTCACATACTAATGTACATATGCTTCCTTATGTTTTAGGCGTGTATTGCCCTATCAGTTATATTGTGAACAGGGGGTGGAAATATGGATTTAAATTTCAAGTCCGGATTTTTCTGACGATGACGTGTTAACATGACGTTATGTCAAAAGAGCTATGGTATTTCCCGGAAGTATCCAGGGATTATACTTTTATTTTTTAATTTGTCATATTGAAACTTAGACGGTATTCTGTCAGCCATTTCGACAGGCTATGTCGGAGAATGTGTAAAAATACTTCCTTGATATAGAGCCTATGGCTTTTGTTATATTCAACAGTTCTATATCTTTAACACTTTATATATATTTATAGTGTATACATATTAATTTCATACTAAGTGTCTTATTGTATGGTAGGGCATATTATTGACAGAAAAGGTCCAAAGTTTTACCGGTATGGTTTTAGGTAATTAAATCCGTACCGGTATTTTGTATTTAGCCTTAAAGGTAGCTGATTTATTTGATTTTAATGCTTACTTCCCCGGATGAAAGCCATTTCTCGCTACCGTCTTCATATTCTACCTTTAATCGGCAGTCTCTGTCGATTTCTTTGGCAGTAACAGGTATTTTATCATCACCGTTTACAATATAGATTCTTCGTCCAATAAGCATGGAACGTTTAATGTATTCATCCACGTAGGATTTTTTGTCAAAATTTTCATAATAGTCCATAAAATAATCCAAAAGATGGGCTATAAGGATACTTCTTTTATTAACCGTATCGGTATTGCTGTCAAAAACCGCAGTGGCTATATCATTAATGTTATCAGGAAATCCACCGTCAGGATAGCAAATGTTAATTCCTATTCCTACAATGGCATAATCTAATTTTCCCGTTTCAATATTAAAGGAAGCTTCAGTTAATATTCCACAAACTTTTTTATCAGATATATATATATCATTAACCCATTTAATGTCAGCTTTTTTATCTGAAACATCTTCAATGGCTTTGGCAGTGGCAACGGCAGCAGAAGTAGTAAGAAACAGTGATTCCCCTGCCGGAATGTCAGGGCGGACTAAAATGCTTAAATATATTCCGGTTTTTGATGGAGAATAAAAATTCTTTCCCATGCGCCCTTTTCCGGCAGTCTGTTCCTGAGAAATTATTACGGTTCCGTGAGGTGCCCCCTGAGCTGCCTGCTCCTTTAAAACATCATTAGTGGACGAAATTGTGTCATATACAGTTATGTTAAGGCCGTCGTGGTTTAAATGCTGCTTTATGCTCCAGGATGAAAGAATGTCATTATCCATGTTAAGACAATATCCTTTATTAGGAACAGCAGAAATACGGTATCCACTTTTCTCTAAGGACTTAATTGCCTTCCATACGGCATTTCTGCTGACACCTAATGCTGCTGCCAGTTCACTGCCTGAAAAATAAGTTCCTTTATTATCTTCTAATTGTTTTAATACCTGATCTTTTACCTTCATGTTCGCCTCCAAAAGCAAGTTGTAATGCATTAAGTATAGCATTTTATTAATTTAAAAACAATAAAGCTGAAAAGAAATGTGAACCTAAAAAATAAAATGGTTGACAAATAGAGCTATATGAAATAAAATGGTGACGTTTGAATAATAAAAAAGAGAGGATAAAAATATGCAGACACAAAAAGAAAAGTTGTTTTCAACACAAAACATGGTTTTAATAGCAATATTTACGGCTTTAATAGTAGTATGTTCATGGATAAGAGTTCCGGTTCAGCCGGTTCCATTTACCCTTCAGACATTTGCAGTTTTCGTAACTGCCGGATTGCTGGGGTCAAAGAGAGGAACAATCTCAGTTATAGTTTACATACTGTTAGGAATTATAGGCGTTCCGGTTTTTGCAGGTCAGGTAAAATCAGGACCGTCAGTTATAGCAGGACCAACAGGGGGATATATTGTGGGATTTATATTTACGGCAATTGTTACAGGATTAATTGTTGAAAAAGCTGCTAACAAATTAGAGGGAGTGGCAAAAATCGCAGTTACCGCATTAGCAATGCTTGTAGGAGATGTAATATGTTTTGCCATAGGAACAATATGGTTCATGATTTTAATGAAAAACGGATTAGTTGCAACATTGGGACTTTGCGTATTCCCATACATAATACCTGATATAATTAAAATAATTGTTGCAGTAATAATTGTAGACAGAATGAAAAAATATGTAAGATATTTTGATTAATTTTAAATAGGTTTTAAAAAGCTGCTGCTTTGGTGATATGAAATCATCAGGCAGCAGCTTTTCTTATGGATAGATAAGTTAAATTATGGTAATATAGATATTGTAGGTCTTTAATGATTTTGGGGGAGACTTATATATTTTTATGAAAGGTAAGAAAAGAATGTTTAAAGATTTTATTGAAAAAAATAAATCCATATACGAAAAAGATGCATATGAAGTAGTGATAAATAAGTATATTGAAGAAATTAATTCTGATGCATGGCTTTTAAAACATAAAAAAACCGGGGCGAGAATTGTATTATTGTCAAATGAGGATGACAACAAGGTTTTTAACATAGGCTTCAGAACACCGGTAAACAATGACACAGGTGTGCCTCATATTATAGAACATACGGTTTTATGTGGCTCAAAAAATTTTCCTTTAAGAGATCCTTTTATGGAACTGGTAAAGGGGTCACTTAATACATTTCTTAATGCCATAACTTATCCTGACAGAACGATATATCCGGTGGCAAGCTACAATGATAAGGATTTTAAAAATCTTATGCACATATATATGGATGCGGTTTTTAATCCAAATATTTATAAAACAGATAAAATTTTCAAACAGGAAGGCTGGCATTATGAGCTTAATGACGAAAATGAGCCTTTAGAAATTAACGGCATTGTTTACAATGAAATGAAGGGTGTGTATTCCTCTATAGACGGAATTGCTTCCCGTGTAACAGCTCAATCATTGTTCCCGGATACAACATATCAGTATGAATCCGGTGGCGACCCGGAGCATATTCCGGAGCTTACTTATGAGGAATATCTTGATTTCCATAGAAGATATTATCATCCGTCAAACAGCTTTATTTATCTCTACGGCGACATGGATATGAGTGAAAGATTGGACTGGATTGATGAAAATTATCTTGGGAAATATGACAAATTGGACATTGATTCTAGTATTGAACATCAAAGTTCGTTTGATAAAACATATGAGCTTGTAAAGGAATATGCCATTTCCGATAATGAAATAGAAGAAGAAAGTGCAATGCTTACATCAAATTATGTTATAGGAGACAACCTTGACGCAAAACTTATGCTGGCGTTTAAGGTACTTAAATATGCAATAATGGATATAGAGGGAGCTCCTCTTAAACAGGCAATTATAGATGCAGGTATTGGAAAGGCAGTGACAGGCTCTATGGATGACGACATACTTCAGCCTGTATACAGCATTGTGGTAAAGGGTGCTAATAAGGATGACAAGGACAGGTTCCTTCAGGTAGTTCAGGACACATTAGAGAAAATCGTAGAAAATGGCATTGATAAAACAACACTTCTTGCAGGTCTTAACAGCATTGAGTTTGACACAAAGGAATCTGATTTTGGAAGCATTCCAAAGGGACTTATGTGGGGACTGGATGTTATGGCAAGCTGGATTTATGATGATGAGAAACCATTTATTCACTTAGAGACAAACAAAATTTTTGATGAGTTAAGAAAGAATATTGAAGGTAATTATTTTGAAGAACTTCTTACGAAATATCTTATAAATAATACACATCATTCTGTAGTGGTTCTGGCACCGAAAAAGGGGCTTACAGAGGAAAAAGAATCTAGGTTAATGGAAAGTCTTCAGGCAAAAAAGGTAGGTTTGTCTAAGGAAGAGATTGAGAAGATAATTACTGAAACCCGTGAATTAGAGGAGTTTCAAAAGACACCATCTACTCAGGAAGAATTAGAAACTATTCCTCTTTTGGAGATTTCAGACATTAATAAAAATCCCAGACCTCTTATTAGTAAAAAAAGTCAGGTGGAAAATATCCCGGTGCTTCACAGTGATATTTTTACTAACGGTATCGGATATGTGGATATAGCTTTTGACTGCTCACGGATGCCTGAAAAGTACCACCAATACATTGGTCTTTTGAAGTATCTTTTAACATACATGGATACAGACAGAGACTATATGGAATTAAATATGGATATAGATTTGAATTTAGGTGGTCTGGCCTTTGACACAGGTTTATATGTAAGTCAAAGTGAGAATAAAATTAAATTAAACACTGAAATTCACTTCAAGGTTCTTAATGAGAATATTAAGATTGCATATGAAATCATTAACGAAGTAATTTTGAAAACAAAGTTTGACAATGAGAAGCGTCTTAAAGAATTACTTGAAGAGTTAAAACTTAGAATGAACAGAAGAATAGTAAGCAGTGGTGACAGTGTGGCAAGGCTTAGGGCAATGTCATATTATTCAAAGGCATATTATTTAAGAGACCAAATCGCCGGACTGGCATTTTATGAGTTTATAAGTGACATTGTTGATAATTTTAATGAGAAAAAAGATGAAGTTATAGCAATGCTTTATGACACTGTGAAAAAAGTGTTTGTTAAGGATAATATGATTCTTAACTTTGCAGGTGATGGCGAAAACTTTGAAAAAGTAAAAGAATATACTGTAGACCTTAAGAAAAATATGTTTGACAGTTCAGATGATTTTAAGGAGCAGTTTGACGGCTGGAAGTTTGTTCCACAGCAGAAAAACGAGGCCATTGTAACATCAGGTCAGGTTCAATATGTAACTATGGCAGGAAATTATAATGACGAAGGTGAGAAGGAAGAGTACGATGGAAGCTTTTTTGTTCTGGGAAATATTATGAGAAATAAATATTTATGGAATAATATCAGGGAAAAAGGCGGAGCATACGGATGTAATTGTGTTATTGGAAAAACAGGAGACGGTTTCTTTAGCTCATACAGGGATCCGAAGCTTAAGGAGTCAGTTGAGGTATATAAGAAGGCACCTGAATTTATAGAAAATTTCAACGTGGATGAGCGTGAAATGCGCAAGTATATTATCGGCACAATCAGTCTTCTTGATACACCACTAAATGCAGCTGATATAAGCGGAAGGGAATTTACTAATTATATGGCAGGGGTGCCCTACGAGTCCCTTTGTAAAACAAGACTTAAGGTTTTGGCAACAACACCGGAGGACATAAGAAATCTGGCACCAAAGGTTAAAAAGATAATAGACAGAAACAATATCTGCGTTGTGGGAAGCAAAAGTGCCATAGAAGGTTCTAGGGAGTTATTTAAGGAAATTAAAGAATTAAGATAAGAGGTATAAAATGGATTCAGGAAAGAATACGAAGTTTAAATCGGGTTTTGTGGCACTTATTGGAAGACCAAATGTTGGAAAGTCAACATTAATGAATCAGATTATCGGACAGAAGATTGCCATAACATCAAATAAACCACAGACTACAAGAAATAAAATTCAGACTGTTTATACATGTGATGAAGGTCAGATTGTATTTTTAGACACACCGGGTATTCACAAGGCGAAAAACAAGCTTGGAGAGTATATGGTAAATGTGGCTGAAAAAACATTAAAGGAAGTTGATTTAATTATGTGGCTGGTGGAACCGGACACCTTTATTGGAGCAGGGGAACAGCATATTGCCCAGCAACTTAAAGGAATAGGAGTTCCGGTTATTCTTGTTATTAACAAGACAGACACCGTAAAACAGGAAGAGATTCTTACATTTATAGATGTATATAGAAAAATATATGATTTTGATGAAATAATACCTGCATCAGCCCTAAGAGGCAAAAATGTTGATGTTGTTATTGAACAGATTTTCAAATATCTGCCGGAAGGCCCACAGTATTATGATGAAGATACAGTGACAGACCAGCCTATGAAGATACAGTGACAGCCCAGCCTATGAGACAAATCGTGGCGGAGTTAATCAGGGAGAAAGCTCTTCATGCATTAAATGAAGAAGTCCCTCACGGAATTGCCGTTACTATTGAAAAAATGAAGAAGCGTACAAAGACTGACATTGTGGATATTGAGGCAACAATAATATGTGAAAGAGAATCACACAAGGGCATTATTATTGGCAAAAAAGGCAGCATGTTAAAGAAAATCGGAACAAATGCCAGATATGAAATAGAAAAACAGCTGGAAATGAAAGTAAATCTTCAGCTTTGGGTAAAGGTTAGAAAAGATTGGCGTGACAGCGAACTTCTTATGAAAAATTACGGTTATATAAATGAGAAGTAGTTGTTAAATGAATTAACAATTGGTCTTTCCAGTTTTTTCTTTGAAGAAATCAGTATACAAATAATCTCATGGGAGAACCTAATCTTATCACTTAAACAGGTGAAAAAAGCAATTTGATAATTGCAGTATTACGGAGGGATAAGATGGATAATTTAAACAGTTGGAAGGTTTTTGAAGCAACAGGTAAGATTGAAGATTATTTGAAATATGCTGATGAGAGAAGAATAAATAAAGCACGGGAAAGCTTTATTGCAAGGATAAAGGACACAGAAGGAAAAGAAGATGGTAGAAACAGTAACGGCGCTGGGGATGGTAATATCTTCAATGGCTATAGGTGAATACGATAAGAGATTAGTTATAATTACAAAGGAATTTGGAAAAATAACAGCTTTCGCCCGTGGCGCAAGAAAACCTAACAGTCCGTTTCTAGGAGGAAGCCAGCCTATGGCTTTTGGTGAATTTACCTTATACCGGGGACGGAACGCCTATACGGTTACTGGAATGAAAATTAGCGATTATTTCAGCAATTCCATGACAGACATTGACAGCATGTACATGGGAATGTATTTTCTTGAACTGGCAGGATACTATGGAAGAGAAGGAATAGAGGCCTCTGAAACTTTAAAACTTTTATATATGGCAATGAAAGCTTTAACTAAAAACAGGATTCCTGTTGACTTAATACGTTGTATATATGAGCTTAAAACCTTGGTTATAAACGGAGAGTACCCCAACGTTTTCTCCTGTGGTAATTGTGGAGAGAAGCAGGAACTTGATTATTTTGATATAAACCGTAATACAATGGTATGTAAAAAGTGTCACGGAAAGGTACCGGATAATGAGATAATAACAGATTCCACGGTGTATGCACTGCAATTTATTGTAGTTACTCCTGTAGATAAATTGTTTTCCTTTACAGTTACAGATATAGTTTTGAAACAGCTAAAACATATTATTGGTTCATACATGGATAAAGTGATAGACAAAAAGTTCAATTCGTTGGAATTTTTGTAAATTTTTTATGCAAAATATGTATTGAAATAATGGTGGTTTGCGTTTAAAATTGTAATCTAGGTGATACTGTTTATAAGGTATTTGCCAAATATCAGGAGGAATGAACAGATGAAGCATATTAACAAAAAGTTAGCAGCTCTTTTTCTTGTGCTGGTGGTAGCTGTTGGAGCTACGGCGTGTGGAAGCACAATAGGTGATATGGATATTGCCAAGGGCGAGAGTGCAGTTTACATACAGGAAGATGGAAAGGTATCTTACGGTGTTGCGGAAAAGTTTGACAAGGACTATTACGACGAAAGTAAGCTTGAAGATACCATAAACAAAGAAGTGGCAGATTATAACGACGGGAAGAAAGCTTCCGTGAAAAATGCCATTACGGTAGATACATTCAAGGTTAAAAGCGATGTGGCAACATTAGTTCTTGAATTTGCTACAACATATGATTTTTCAACTTACATTAAAGAATACAATAAGGTTGAAAGCAATGAGTTTTTCATGGGAAAGATAGCGGACAATTCTGATTGCAAAATAAAAGGTGATTTTACTTCACCGGATAAGAAAAAAGATGCCACAACCAAGGAAATCAAGGCTATGGAAGATGCCAATATCCTTATTATTAAAGGAAAATATAAGGTTCAGTTAGATGAGGATGTTAAGTATATCAGTTCAAATTGCAGTGTGGATGATGATGGAATAGTAACCACTGATGATTCTGATGAAAATTTAAGTTATATTGTATATTAAAAATAATACTGAAAGTATTTGATAAAATCTAAATTATATTAAGGAGAGATGTAATAATGGAAAAGACAATGGATAAGATAGTTGCATTGGCAAAAAGCAGAGGATTTGTATATCCGGGATCAGAAATTTACGGAGGTCTTGCTAATACATGGGACTACGGAAATCTTGGAGTTGAACTTAAAAACAATGTAAAAAAGGCGTGGTGGAAGAAGTTTGTTCAGGAAAATCCATACAATGTAGGTGTTGATTGTGCTATTCTTATGAACCCACAGACATGGGTTGCATCAGGACATTTAGGAGGATTCTCAGACCCGTTAATGGATTGTAAGGAATGTCATGAAAGATTCAGAGCTGACAAGCTTATTGAAGATTATATGGATGAGCATGGTATCCAGGCTGAAGAGTCTATTGATGCATGGTCTCATGAACAGATGGCTTCATACATAGAAGATAATAATATTTGCTGTCCATCCTGTGGAAAGCATAATTTTACAGATATACGTGAATTTAACCTTATGTTTAAGACATTTCAGGGAGTTACTGAGGATGCAAAGAATACAGTATACTTAAGACCTGAAACAGCACAGGGTATTTTCGTAAACTTTAAGAACGTTCAAAGAACATCAAGAAAGAAAATTCCATTTGGTATCGGACAGATTGGTAAGTCTTTCAGAAATGAAATTACACCGGGTAACTTCACTTTCAGAACAAGAGAATTTGAACAGATGGAACTTGAATTTTTCTGTGAACCGGGAACAGACCTTGACTGGTTCCAGTATTGGAGAGGTTTCTGCCGTGACTGGTTATTAAACCTTGGTATTAAAGAAGATGAAATGAGACTTAGAGATCATTCACCTGAAGAATTATGTTTCTACTCAAAAGGAACAACTGATATTGAATTTTTATTCCCATTTGGATGGGGAGAACTTTGGGGCATTGCAGACAGAACAGATTATGACCTTACTCAGCATCAGAATTTATCAAAAGAAGATTTAACATATTTTGATGATGAAAAGCATGAAAGATATGTTCCATACGTTATCGAGCCGTCACTTGGTGCAGATAGAGTCACATTGGCATTCCTTTGTTCAGCATATGACGAGGAGAACATCGGTACAGAAGAAAAACCGGATATGAGAACTGTGTTACATTTCCATCCGGCTATTGCACCTGTAAAGATTGGTGTACTTCCATTGTCAAAGAAGTTAAACGAAGGAGCAGAAAAAGTATTCGCACAGCTTAGCAAGTATTATAACTGCGAATTTGATGACAGAGGAGCAATTGGAAAGAGATATCGTCGTCAGGATGAAATAGGAACACCGTTCTGTGTAACATATGATTTTGATTCAGAAGAAGACGGTGCCGTAACAGTTCGTGACAGAGATACAATGAAGCAGGAAAGAATAAAAATTGAAGACCTTAAGGCATACTTTGAGGAGAAAATGGATTTCTAATCAGGTATAAATTAATCTAATCAAACGGGAAAGAACTTGGAAGGTTTTGGAAATATTTTGAAAAGAGGTATTTTCATGGAACCGATAATGCGAGTAGTGCAGACTGCATAGGGCTCAAAGGAGTTTTGGAAGGAATTAGACCCGTATGAATTAAGAGATTATTATAGTTTCCGAATGAATACAGTGGATGTGGTTCAAAGCGAACTAAGCAGAGTACACAAACTGGCAGTTACAGTTGACGGAAAAGGAATTAATACAGAAGTACCTCCACACTCAATAACAACATTTATTGTGGAGACAGATAAGAATTTTATTAGGAAAAACCTATGGCTTTTAAACTAAAAACAGCGTTCTCTCTTGACTATAAGGCGCTGTATGTTATAATTGTTCCGTAGGTGCTAGTGCGCCCTTTTTCTGCGTGACTACATAGAAAGAGACATTTATTGAACATATTTTATCTGGAAAACAGGGCAACACCAAAAATCGATTGTATGAGCTGGTAAGGAATGCCATTCTACAGCTCATGACATACAATACTTATTATTTATTAGGAGGAAGAACAGATGGCAAACAAATGGGTGTACCTTTTTAGCGAAGGTAATGCTAACATGCGTGAGCTCCTCGGTGGTAAAGGTGCAAACCTTGCAGAAATGACAGGTTTAGGTCTTCCTGTACCACAGGGATTCACAATCACAACAGAAGCTTGTACTCAGTATTATGAGGACGGAAGAGAAATCAATGATGAAATCCAGGGACAGATTAACGAATACATCGTTAAAATGGAAGAAATCACAGGTAAGAAGTTCGGAGATAAGGAAAATCCTCTCCTCGTATCTGTTCGTTCAGGAGCTAGAGCTTCTATGCCGGGTATGATGGATACTATCCTTAACCTTGGTCTTAACGAGACAGTTGTTAATACAATTGCTGAAAAGTCAGGAAATGCTCGTTGGGCTTGGGACTGCTACAGAAGATTTATTCAGATGTACTCAGACGTAGTTATGGAAGTTGGTAAGAAATACTTTGAAGAACTTATCGACAAGATGAAAGCTGATAGAGGTGTTCAGCAGGACGTAGAACTCACAGCTGATGACTTAAAGGAATTAGCAGCACAGTTCAAGGCTGAATACAAAGAAAAAATCGGTGAAGACTTCCCAGATGATCCTAAGGAACAGTTAATGGGAGCTATTAAGGCCGTATTTAGATCATGGGACAACCCACGTGCTAACGTTTACCGTCGTGACAACGATATCCCTTATTCATGGGGAACAGCTGTTAACGTACAGTCAATGGCATTTGGTAACATGGGTGATGACTGTGGTACAGGTGTTGCATTTACAAGAGATCCAGCAACTGGTGAGAAGAAGCTTATGGGTGAGTTCTTAAAGAACGCTCAGGGTGAAGACGTTGTTGCCGGTGTTAGAACACCAATGCCAATCGCTCAGATGGAACAGGAATTCCCAGAAGCATTCGCTGACTTTGTAAAGGTTTGTGAAACACTTGAAAACCATTACAGAGATATGCAGGATATGGAATTCACAGTTGAAAACAGAAAATTATATATGTTACAGACAAGAAATGGTAAGAGAACAGCTCAGGCTGCTTTACAGATTGCTTGTGACCTTGTTGATGAAGGCATGAGAACAGAAGAAGAAGCTGTAGCTATGATCGATCCTAGAAACTTAGATACATTACTTCACCCACAGTTTGATGCTGCTGCTCTTAAGGCTGCTACACCAGCTGGTAAGGGACTTGGAGCTTCACCTGGAGCTGCTTGTGGTAAGGTTGTATTTACAGCTGATGATGCTGTTGAATGGAATGCTAAGGGAGAAAAGGTTGTTTTAGTTCGTCTTGAAACATCTCCTGAAGACATTACAGGAATGAAGGCTTCACAGGGTATCTTAACAGTACGTGGTGGTATGACATCTCACGCAGCCGTTGTTGCTCGTGGTATGGGTACATGCTGTGTATCAGGATGTGGTGATATCGCTATGGACGAAGCTAACAAGAAGTTCACATTAGCTGGAAAAGAATATCACGAAGGAGATTACATCTCAATTGATGGTTCAACAGGTAACATTTACGATGGTATCATCCCTACAGTTGATGCTACAATCGCAGGCACATTTGGACGTATCATGGGATGGGCTGATAAATATAGAACA
>NZ_HF991857.1:36802-48230 GCF_000432355.1 Eubacterium sp. CAG:161 | reverse complement strand
GGTACATATCAGTTCGACGGTCTCTTTTTCTGACTGCCCATTTCGAAGGACCTTTCACTCAAATCAAGGATGGGCATATCAGATGAAAGCTTATTCACATAGACTTAGAGAAGAGAAAATATTTCAAAGCATGTCACGAAAAGGTAATTGCCTTGATAATTCAGTCATGGAAAATTTCTTTGGTCTGCTTAAACAAGAAATATACTATGGAACTGTTTATTACAGTTATGAAGAATTGAAAACTGAAATTGAAAAATATATAAGATATTACAATGAAAAAAGAATTAAAGAAAAACTAGGATGGTTGAGTCCTGTCCAATACAGACTCAGCCTCTTGGTTGCATAAAAAATGCGTAACAGATATTAAAACCTGTTACGCAATAAAAGTCTAACTTTTTGGGGTCACATCAAACTCCGCAGGCTTTTTTTGCAAGGCTATCAGCTAAATCATTATATTTATCACCGGAATGACCTTTCACTTTCTCAAAAGTTATGTCAACCGATTTTTTGATTTTATCATAATATTTTTTGTAGGCAATGGTACCGTCCTTATTGGTTTTCCACTCTCCGGTACACCATTTTGCAATTCCCATATAATCATAATATATTGAAAGCTTCTTAATGCCTTTTTCCAAGGCATATTTCATAGCCGCCATGGAACCGTAAATTTCACCGGCAACATTCCTCATAGAAGCCATTTGGACATCATTTCCGGAATCATAAAGGTGGGTTTCAGTACCATTATGAAACATAACCACACCGTATCCAAAAACACCGGTTGCAGAATTAAAGCTTCCATCCACATATGCTACTGCCTTAGACGGAGTGGTAATAGGCATGTCACTGTCAAAGGTTGTATCATCATCTTCATCCTTTGGTGCCTCTGTGTCAAAAAGACTTAACTGAGTACCCTCCTGCCCTAAATATGCGTAGGCATCAGATATGTTTTTGAAGCTTTTGTACAATGCACCGGGATATCCGTCAACGTTTGCTTTACATTCCTCCCAGGTTTCGTATATTCCGGTTTTTTCACCAACTTTAACGGCATAATATTTTTTTGCCATAAGATTTCATCTCCCAAAATAATTTATTCATTAATCTGCTCCGTGGCAGAAGTCTGTTCTGTAGTAGGAACCTGCTCTGTATCAGAATTGTCTGTAGCAGTATGGTTTTTCCAAGGGTTACTGATATTAGAATCCGTGGGATCCCAGGTTTTATAAGGGTCCGATTCCTTTATTTTCTTAATCTTTTTAACTTTAATAGGAGACTTTTCTCCTTTTTCGCTATAAATAGTTACAGATGTTCCTTCATTACAATGGTCATAAATCCATTTAATATCCTTAACACGGAAACGTATACAACCAAGGGAGGAAGCTGTTCCTAATTTATTATACTCCCAATATTCCAATGAATCGTTAGTTGCATATTGGTAAGGTACTGAATGAAGCATAATCTGACCATAAATGCGGATGGCGTACTGGGCATAGGTATTATCTACCATAAGGCGCCAGTCATATCTCTCAGAAATACTAAAAGTACCAAGTGGAGTAGATTCCGGGTCTTTACCGGTGGAACAGATAAATGCCTTGTGAGGAATACTGTAAACCCCCTTTTTGTCAATGCCATAAACAACAGCAAAATTTTCAGCACGGTTTATCTTTATCATATAAGGGTGCTTGGCCTTGTGGTCAATGGCTTTTTTTTTCTTAACTTTTTTCTTTGTAGTTTCTTCAACAGTGGTGGTTTCCGGCACTGTTGTAGTTTCCCGGGTAGTAACATTAACTGTAGTACATGTCTCTATATTTGTAATATTGTCGGGGTTATTTTCCTGTAATACTAATGCTAAAAACATAATAAAAATAGTAGTGGAAAAAATACCCAGCATAATGTGATTTTTGTATTTTATCATTGGTTTTCTCCGTTAATTTTTCTTGCTAACTTATTGTATAATGTTAAAGAATTAATTGCAATAGGATAAAATTACTAATTTCATTCTATCAACTTTATTGACGGAAATAAGGGTATTTGATATTATTTAGGAAGAGCTATTTTGAAAGGAGCAGAAACAAAAATGGGTTACACAAAACAAAAAATCTTAAATATGGCAGAGACGGAAGATATTGAATTTATCAGACTTCAGTTTACGGATTTGTTTGGAACATTAAAGAATGTTGCCATTACAAAAAGCCAGCTCGCAAAGGCACTTGACAATAAAATTATGTTTGACGGTTCATCAATTGAGGGATTTGCCAGAATAGAAGAGTCCGATATGTATTTATATCCGGATTATAATACCTTTGAGATATTACCTTTCAGACCACATCAGGGAAAGGTTGCAAGAATGATTTGTGACGTATATAAGCCTGATGGAACACAGTTAGAAAACGATCCGAGATGCATTTTAAAGAAGGTTATTAAGGAAGCATCAGATATGGGTTATATTTTTAATGTAGGACCGGAGTGTGAGTTTTTCCTTTTCCACACAGATGATAATGGCGGACCTACAACTATCAGCCACGAAAAAGGAAGTTATTTTGATTTAGGCCCTACTGATTTAGGTGAAAATGCACGTCGTGATATGGTACTTAACCTTGAAGAAATGGGATTTGAAGTAGAAGCATCACATCATGAGGTGGCACCTGCACAGCATGAAATAGATTTTAAATATGGCGAAGCATTAGATATAGCTGATAAAATTATGACATACAAGCTTACAGTTAAAACCATTGCAAAACGTCATGGTTTATATGCATCATTTATGCCAAAACCAAAATACGGAATGTGTGGTTCAGGTATGCATATTAATATGTCATTGTCAGATAAAGAAGGAAATAACATATTTGCCAAAGCTGATGATGAAAACGGACTTAGCGAGGAAGCATACAGCTTTATAGCAGGATTAATGGAACATATGAGAGCTATGACAGCCATAACTAATCCTATTGTAAATTCATATAAGAGATTAGTTCCGGGATATGAAGCACCTACATATATTGCATGGTCAGCTACTAACAGAAGTCCACTTATAAGAGTTCCCGCTGCAAGAGGAGCAGGCACAAGAGTTGAGCTTAGATGTCCTGACTGTGCTTGTAATCCATATCTTGCCATTGCAGTATGTTTAGCAGCAGGACTTGATGGCATTAAGAGAAAATTAAAGCCTGTAACCAGTGTACAGAAAGATATTTTCTCAATGACAGACGACGAAAGAGAAGAAATTGGAATTGAAAGTCTTCCAAAGAACCTGTACGAAGCTATACAGGAAATGAAAAAGTCCCCATTTGTAAAGAATGTACTGGGAAAAGATGTATACAAGAAGTATATTAAGGCAAAAGAAGATGAATGGATGGAATACACTTCACAGGTAACAGATTGGGAAATCGACAGATATCTTGACCGAATCTAGTTTAGGAGGGCAAATTGGCAGGAATTATAGTAGTATTCCCCAAGCCGGAGGACAGCAAGGCCATAAAAAATCTGTTGGTGCATAACGGATATGAAAGTGTATTTAACTGTACTACGGGTTCAAAGGCGATTACATTGGCAGATACTTTAGGTGAAGGGGTTATTATCAGTGGGTACAGAATGACTGATATGCCTTATACAGACATCCTTGACAATGTAGAAGGAAGATTTGAGATGTTGCTTGTGGCATCGAAGCAAAAGCTCCTTGAAGATAACCGTGGCGTGGCAATGGTAGAAATGCCTATTAAGGTTAGGGATTTCTTAAATTCAGTGGAGCTGATGCAAAACAATATTTATGCTAAATTAAGACGTAAAAAACGCGTTGTACACCAAAGGACTGAAGAAGAACAAAGTGTAATAGATGAGGCAAAGTCAGTTTTAATGGAGAAAAATAATATGTCAGAAAACGAGGCTCACAGATACATTCAGAAGTCGGCCATGGACAGTGGCAGAACTATGGTGGAAACTGCGATATCGGTTCTGAAAATTATGTATAAAGAATAAGGAAAGAAGGACAGAAAAAAGATGTACAAAATTAATGAAAACTACTTAAAGTTACCGGGAAGTTATTTATTCTCAAATATTGGAAAAAAGGTTACTGCATATAAGGCTGCAAATCCGGACAAAGATGTTATCAGTCTTGGAATCGGCGACGTTACACAGCCGTTAGCACCGGCTGTAATTGAGGCATTGCATAGTGCCGTGGATGAGATGGCAGATGCTGCTACATTTCATGGATACGCACCGGACCTTGGATATGAATTTTTAAGAAGTGCAATCAGGGACAACGATTACAGGGAAAGAGGAGTAGACATTGCTTTAGATGAAATTTTCATCAGTGACGGAGCAAAGTCAGACTCAGGAAACATTGGTGATATTTTTGCTGTTGATAACAAAATAGCAGTTTGTGACCCTGTATATCCTGTATACGTTGACACAAATGCCATGGCAGGCAGAACTGGAGATTACATTGCTGATGAGGAAAGATGGAGTAACGTAATTTATATGCCTTGTACCAAGGAAACAAATTTTGCACCGGAACTTCCAAAGGAGACACCGGATATTATTTATCTTTGCTTCCCTAACAACCCTACAGGTTCAACAATTACAAAAGACCAGTTACAGGAATGGGTAGATTATGCTAACAAGGTTGGAGCAGTTATTATTTATGACGCTGCTTACGAAGCATATATTTCAGAGGAAAATGTTCCTCATACAATTTATGAATGTGATGGTGCAAAGACATGTGCCATCGAACTTAGAAGTTTTTCAAAGAACGCAGGATTTACGGGAACAAGACTTGGATTTACGGTTATTCCTAAAGAATTAAAGTCTAACGGTGTTATGCTAAATTCATTATGGGCAAGAAGACATGGAACAAAATTCAATGGTGCACCGTATATTATTCAAAGAGCCGGAGAAGCTGTTTATTCAGAAGCAGGAAAGGCACAGACAAAGCAGCAGGTGGCTTATTATATGAATAATGCTAAGACTATTATTGAAGGCCTTAAGTCAGCAGGATACACAGTTAGCGGTGGCGTTAATGCACCATATGTGTGGTTAGAGACACCTGATGGAATGTCATCATGGGATTTCTTTGACTATCTGCTTACAAAGGCAAATATCGTGGGAACTCCGGGTTCAGGATTTGGACCAAGTGGAGAAGGATATTTCCGACTGACAGCATTTGGAACATATGAAAATACATTAAAAGCAATAGACAGAATTAAAGCGTTATAAAATTAAAAAGTGCTTTTACGGATTATATTAAATAAGAAATGGATGCTACATTAGTGGCATCTGTTTTTTTGTAGCAAAAGTGTGACCGTGGATGTTATGCTCACACAATCCAACTAGTTGTTAAGTATATTTACCATCCATAAAATTTTATTATAATAGGAATCCACTTACTATGATTAGAAACAAGAGGGAAAATAGTGTTGCATATAATTATATAGGTATTGAGTGTGGATACAGAGGAACTATGCATTTATGGTAGGTTAAAGAAAAAATGTTATTTTAACCGGTAATAATGTCATTTAAACAGTGTTGTATTGAAAAAAAATGTTAATATGTAATAATTGTCATTGTAAACATTAAATCTGGATTGAATACAATTTAATCTGCAAGACAGAAAAGATAATCTGAGAGGAGAAACAAATTTGACTAAAATTGCAGTAATAACACATGAATTTGGGCATGCGTTAGGTATGGATGATAGTAATTCAAAAAAAACAATAATGTATAAGAGTACACCAGTGGTTAATGGGTTACAAAAAATTGATAGTGCAGCATTGGAATATTTAATGAGAAGTCATACTGGATATTGGGGGTAGAATAAGATGAAAAAAATATTGGAAAGGTAAGGCTATATGAAAAAAAAACAGATATGTATTTTTGTAATTGTAATTATTGCTGTTATTATTGGTGCAATGATTTATTTTTACAGCAATGGAAATAATAATACGATTGAATTAAAGAAATCTGCTGGTGGAATAGAAGTAAGCTATGTGGATGGAAATTATAAAAATGAGTCAAAAAGTAATTTGGCTGAGATAAAGCAGGATAAAATCTGGAATGATGATAAGTATTGCATAGTTGAGGGTACAGTAGAAAAGGCGAATAATATAGAAATCAGGATTGATGATAAAAAAATGTATAATGCCATTATTGAAATCAAGGTTGAATCAGACATTAAAGGAAAAATAAAAGAAGGAAGCACGATTTCTGTTTTATCAGGATGTGCCACCATGAAAGAGGAAATATATCAGGAAGATTCATATATTAATTCTCAGATAGAAGAGGGGGACAGAGGAATATTTATAATTCACAAATATGGTATAGATGACACTTTGGAATTAAACCAAAAGATTTTATATTTGTCAGAACTTGCCGACTATGGATTTGAAGATGCTGAAAGATTTGCTTTTCTTGAAAAAAATGGGAATACATTATTTAGCAGTAACTTTTATAAGGATTTAAAAGATAATGCCAAGCTTGATGAGGTGAAGAGTTACATAGAGGACAAAATTAAATAAATGTAAGTTAATACGTTACCGGATATGTTTATAGTAAGACGTCCGGTAACATTTTTTTGTAGCAAAAGCCCGGCAAGCTAATCGCATTTGCACGAAATATCATTTGTTGGGCATAAGAATATCGAAAAGCTACAACTTATGAAACACTTGATGTGTTTCATAATCTACACTTTGAGATATCCGCTGCCTACAATCGGGTAGGAGTCAGCCTACTTGATTTAATAGAATTGTATATAATTGGTGGCTTTTTGCATATTGTTGGCAAATTTGAGATTAACAATATTAAAATGTTTCAAAATGTGATAAAATGCTGAAATTAAAGTACATTGTGTGAAAAAAGGAAGAAAGACAAATATGATGAACATTGGAATGTATGACCTAAATAAAAATGACCGCACAATTTTGGAAAGAATATTAATTGATATGAAAACAGATGATAAAATATATAATTATAAAAACTATAATGATTTAGTTAAAAGTCTTGAGAGATTAGATTTAATAATTCTTGAAATAACATTATGGGATTGTGATGGAATAAGTCTGGCAAGAAAGATTAAAGAGAAATATAAAGATCTTGATATTATTTTTATTTCAGATAATTTATCAAGAGTAGATGAGGCTTTTGAGGTTAAAGCATATACCTTTTTACAAAGACCATTTAAAGAGGAAAAAATGGCTAATATTTTATGCAAATTACATAAAGAAAAAGAAAGAAAATATTTTGTAATAGAAAATAAAAAAGAGATTATTAAGGTCAGTGAACATGACATAATTTTTTTGGAAGGCTATGGGGATGGAACATATATACATATGAAAAACGGAGTTATTGAATCTAAACATTCACTTGTATGGTGGAAAGAAAGGCTTAATCAGGTTGAGTATTTCTCACCATATAGAGGTTATTTAATAGCTTTGAAATATGTTTTAATAATAAAGGAAAATAGCGTTATTATGGAGTATTGTAGTGAAGAAGTTCCTATGGCGAAGAGAAAAAGAAAAAAGGTGAAAGAGATATTTGTTAGGTATATGAAAATGCAACATGTCAGGTAAGGTGAAAAATGTTTGTCATTTGAAACGAAAAATATTGAAAAAAATTAGTCGCTGGCATACAAAGCGAATGGATTGATACTTTGCAAAGGAAGAATAGAGAGGATTTATGAGAAGTTTAGTAAGAAAAATAATGTGTATGGCATTAGTAGTTGTAGTGCTATGTGGTTGTGGAAAAACAAATGAAAAAGTTGGAAAAAACGTAGATACGGAAAACATAAAAATCCCTAAATATAAAAAGGTTATCCTAACAGATTTGGAAAACTGTAATATTAATTTTATTAAAAATATGCCATATACCGATTTTGATTTTAAGATTATTTCCACGGAAAAATTAGACGAAAAAAAATTAGATATTAAATTTGATACAACATTGGAATATGAGTGGAGTATATCTGATAGCGAAGTTGAAGGTGAAAATAAATTTAGTTATCCTCTGCTGTGTGCATATAATGGTTATGAGGTAAAAAAAATAAAATCACAAATTGAACAGGTAAGTAATGAAGATTATCAAAGATGTGTAACAGAAAATAAAAATTTCCCCAAACTTTATGTATACACTGTTTCAACACAAATAGATATGGAAAATGTAAAGAAGGATGGAAATTATGAAATAAAAGGTATGACCGTTACATATGATGGTGATGAGTATAAATTTGACATTGGAAAAATAAGTGTAGATAAAAAGCAAACAATGAAAGAAACTTTTGCTCAGGATATAGATGGTGAAAATTCAGCAATGCAGACAATAGATGGCTTAGATTATATATCTATGGATTCTAATTTTGATATAACATTAGATGGCATTATTGAAACATATAAGGATAAATTGGAAATCAAATCAATATATTTAAAAAATGTTGATGATACCATAAAAGTTAAAAACATAAGTATTTCTACATCTAATGAAAATGGTACAGTGGAATTTGATTATGATAAGAACGGAAATAATGTAATTCCAAAGGAAACAAGTACAACTATTATTTTAAAATGCAGTAATGATATTTTAGAAAACAATATCGGAAGTTACATTTCGCCAATTGTATGTATTGATTATAAATCAGGTAAAAAAACAGGTATTTTGAATGTTCCGGTAATGGCGAGAGGGTACTCAAGAAGTGCACAAGAAATATATGCATACGAAATTGATAAGGTTGACATATTTAATCTATATTTGAAAAATTTAGCAAAGGAAGATAAAGAATAGTGAAAGCAAAATACTTTTTGATATTTGTAGTGTGTGTATTGATATATTGTATTCCGTTAGGAGCGGTTATATCAATTTCCAATAAAGAAATAAAAAAATATAATGAGGACAAGGATTTTAAGACTGAACTTATGGCATATGGTGCAATAGAGGAAGTGAAGAAAACCGATATGCGGGAATATTATAAAGTGGATGTAACAGTAACATCTATAGAAAATTTAAAAATCACATTGAGCAATGAGGCAAATGTTCAATGTCGGGAAGGTGAGGAAATTCACAAAAATGAAGTGTTGACCAATGACAGAGGAAATGTTATTTTTCAGTTTTTTGCTGGGGCATTATAGTTATGCTGGTTGATATTTTAATATCAATTGCCACAATTATGATTTCAATGTGTGGAATTAAATTGTATAAATGGTTTGCAGAATATCAGGTATGGAGCATAAGAATAACATCATATTCTGTAATCACGTTAGTCATCTGTAGTGTGTTTCTATCCTTGTTTTTTAGTGTCTTGTTTGCAGTAATGTCTAGCAGGGTAGAAATTGTTAAGTACCTTAAATGTGAATAATAAATGAATAATCAATATCCAATGCACATTTGTCTGAAAATCTGTTATAATAGGACTTGCGATATTTAGAAAATTTTGGAGGAATACAATGCAGGAGAGACCAAGTAAATTAGTTTTTTGGATGTTTTTTGGAGGACTTATTCTTATAGTTGCAGGAAATATGGCAGATTATTATGTAAGTGGAAGTCATATTGGAACAATTCTTACGGTTATTGGATTTGTGGTATGGGCAATTTTACTGGTTATGAAATTCTTTTATGATAAAAAAAATAAATAATGGATTAGTGGAAAGTGTTATTTAATAACAACATTTTTCATTAGGTAAGGTAAAAAAGAAACGGATTTGCAATGGGATATTAAAATCTGTTTCTTTTTATTATAATTCTGTTATAATAATATAGGAAATTTAAGGAAAGGAGGAAAAACGTGTTTAACGGACTGTTTAATAAGAGTGGAAAACATTCGGCAGCGGTATTTGTTGATTATGAGCATTGGTATTATGGGTACAATAATATTTTTTCCATGAAACCTAATGTAGAAGAGTGGTATGAAGAATTAACTGAAGAGTATAGTGTAAAGAACATAGTATTTTTTGGCGATTTTCATGGAAATTCAATAGAAAAGGAATTGCCACGATTAGAAAAAATAACGAAGAATGTAGTTCATACGGCAAGCACAAAAGACGGTGTTGATAAAGATTTTACGGATTTTATTATTTTAGATGCAATATATCGTGAAGCTGCAAAGAAGAATTCACCGGATGTTTTTATTATTTTTACAGGGGATGCACATTTTAATTTGGCAATAAAGTATTTGCGTGAGTTGAAAAAGAAAGTCATTATATATGGAGTAAAACATTCCCTTAGTAATAAGCTTAAGTCATCAGCCAATTCATATGTTGAAATGCCAAGGTCTAAACAGGAGCAGCAGTATTATTATGATGCAATATTAAATTCTTTATATATCGTAAAGAAAAGACGTAAAATGGCTACATATGGCAAGACAATAGAGAGCGTTTCTGCTCATAGTGGGGTATCAAAAGAGCGTATTCAGGTGGCATTAAATGACCTGATGAATAACAAATATTTGAATCTTGAAGAAATAAAATATCATGGGAAAAAACCTAAAATTTTAACTGTTGACTGGGAAAGAGTAGAGCAGGATGGCTTATGGGAAAAAAATAAATAAAATGTGACAACATAAATAACACTATCTTTATCCACAAGATAGTGTTATTTTTTTCTTTTCATGGCAGATATGAGGTTTAATAAAGCGTCCACTTCTTCCAGTGATAAACCGGATAAATCAATATTGTTTTTATGTTCAATGCCAAGCAAAAAATCAGTTGTAACTCTGAAAATATTTGAAATTGCAATTAACACATCATAGGATGGCATTCTTAGTCCGTTTTCGTAGGCGCTTATTACGGATTTGGTTAATCCTAATTTCTGAGAAAGCTGGAATTGAGTCATATTATTCTGTATTCTTAATGTTTTTAGTCTGTTTCCAAAATCAACCATTTCAAAACCTCCTAAACACAGTTTACTATATAATATGTAAACAACGGGTTGATTATGTGTTTACTTAGTTGACTAAGGAAGATTGTTTGATTATAATTTTAATATATACATTAATATTTCAAAATAAAAAAAATTAATGTATGTAACTTGAGGGTGTAGGTATCAGAAAATAAAAAGGAGAAAATGAAATGGAAAAGAAAATTAAGAAACTATTGGTTATTTTATCAGTAATTGTGATGTCTTTTATTGTACTTCCAAATACCGGTGTAAGTGCGGCATCAAAAGCTAAGTTAAATAAGAAATCTGCAACAATCTATGTTGGAAAAACAGTGACACTAAAGGTTAAAAACAATAAGAAGAAGGTTAAGTGGATTTCATCAAACAAAAAAATAGCAACAGTTAGTAAAAGGGGAAAAGTTAAGGGAAAGAAAGCAGGAAAAGTTACCATAACTGCAAAAGTTGGTGGCAAGAAATATAAATGCAGGGTTACAGTTAAGAAGAAAAAGGCTACAACTGTAACTGTCAAGGATAAAATAAAGAATGCCTGCATAAAATATGGTACTGTGTCTGAAGATATGTCAGG
>NZ_HF991857.1:4619-36779 GCF_000432355.1 Eubacterium sp. CAG:161 | reverse complement strand
AGGTAAGTATTATTATTTAAGCAGACAGACAGTTTCCAATGATGATGAAAGGTATGAATATTTTACCTGTGTGAAATATTATCCTGCAACGAACACAGTAAGAATAAGTGTTTCAATTGATGATACTTACTTGTCAGAGTATGATTATACGACATTTGATGTTACTAATGTAAAGGATGCTACAAGCAAAATCTGGTATAGTGATTCTTATGATAATTATGGAGAGGGCATAGTATATAAGAAGCTGATTCATCAGAAGAGCGCAGTTGCGTTTGGTGTAACAGATATGACCGATGATGTTCAGTCTATTGAGGAGTTAGCCACATCATCTGTTGCAATTGGCTTACTGGATTTCGACTACATTATGGGTACATATTCCGTAGGGGTATCATCTGGTGATTTGGGATTTACTACGTTATATTCACGGTATAATTAATTTCATATTTAATTTCTTATATAGATAGCTTAAAAAGAGATAAAATAAGCAGTAGCAATTTAATTTCCCGGCTACTGCTTATTTTTTGGGGATATTCTTTTTTGATATTGATTTCTACCGGAGGCGGTGCATATGTTAAATACAAGGAAAAAATGTTAGAGGAGAAAAATGTATATATATTATATAGATTATTTTTGAAAATAGACGCAGAGTCATATATCTTATATTAAATAAATATATTCAACAAAGAAATAAAAAAGTAAACAACTTCAAACGTTTATATAAGATGTTGCTAATATCAAACAATATGTTGACAAACAGAAAAATATACTATATCATATATGCACTGATATAATTTGTGACAAAAATGCGAGAAGCAATAATTAGATGAGTACAGAAAGGTTATAGTATGGGAAAACAGGATTTGTTAGCAAAAAAGTACATGTCAGACAATGAAAAGTTTGCAGATGTGTTTAATTACTATTTATACAATGGAAAGCAGGTTATAAAACCAGAAAACTTACATGAAGAGAGCATAAGTGAAATTGCCCTTCCCTATAGTGAAAAAAACAAAAATACCTTTATTGAAAAGTACAGGGACATTATAAAAAGGTGTGTGGTAAAAAGTGACAACTACTATACATATTTTTTGCTAGGAATAGAGAATCAGTAAGAGATTCATTATGCAATGCCTGTAAGAAACATGCTTTATGATTCTCTAAATTATTCCGGGCAGGTCAACAGGATAGAAAAAAAATCATAAAAAATGTAAAGATAAGCTTAGTTCAGCAGAATATCTGTCAGGAGTGACAAAGAGTGATAAAATCACACCAATTATAACACTGGTACTATACTGGGGCAATGAAGCATGGGATGGTCCTAAAAGTTTGTATGAAATGTTTAAGGAAACAGACCTTGATATTTTAAGATATGTAAATGATTATCACATAAATCTAATAGAACCAAAAGACATAAAGGATTTCTCAAAATTTAGAACTGAACTAGGGAAAGTGCTGGAGTTTATTAATGCATCAGACAGTTTGGCAAAAATGAAAGAAATATTGGAAAATAATCATGAATACTATTTACATATGGATCTTGAATCTGCTAGAATGATAGAAACATTTGGAAAGGCAAAGATAGACATGAAGCAGTATGAGAAAAATAAGGAGGAAGTTGATATGTGTAAGGCAATAGAAGACATGATTCTTGAGGGCAAACAGGAAGGCATACAGGAAGGAATAAAAGCGCTTATAGAAGTGGCAAAAGAGTTAGGTGCTACAACTGATATAATTGAAAAGAAGGTAGAAGAAAAATTTAATTTGTCAAAAGATGAAGCTGTCCAGGCAGTAAACAAATATTACAATTAGAGTGCAAGCCGAGCCAGCTCGATTCCACTTCGTTACATCTCGCTGGAGATTGTCACAACATTAAAAAATAGAAAAAGACGATAATTACTGCAAGCAGTGTACGCCGAGCCAGCTCGATTTCACTTCGTTTCATCTCGCTGTGGGCTGTCGCCCAATAAATATAAAATAAAAAGTAGTTGTCTGAGTATGCAAGCATCCTCTTCCAACTACTTTTATTTTATATTTGCTCGGCTCGTAATTAACCAAAGTATCTCTTCAAAAGACCTTCAAATGCCTTACCGTGTCTTGCCTCGTCTCTTGCCATTTCATGTACTGTGTCATGGATTGCGTCAAGGTTTGCAGCTTTTGCACGTTTTGCAAGGTCAAATTTTCCTGCTGTTGCTCCGTGTTCTGCTTCAACTCTCATTTCAAGGTTTTTCTTTGTTGAGTCTGTTACAACTTCACCAAGTAATTCTGCAAATTTCGCAGCATGTTCTGCCTCTTCATAAGCGGCCTTTTCCCAGTATAATCCAATTTCAGGATATCCTTCTCTGTGAGCTACTCTTGCCATTGCAAGGTACATACCAACTTCTGAGCATTCTCCTTCAAAGTTTGCTCTTAAATCAGCTAAGATGTCTTCACTTACTCCCTGAGCTACGCCAACTACATGTTCTGCAGCCCATTCTTTTTCGCCTTCTTCTACCTTAGTGAATTTATCAGCGCCTACTCCACATACAGGACACTTTTCAGGTGCTGAATCTCCTTCGTGAACATAACCACATACTGAACATACAAATTTTGCCATTTTGATTTCCTCCTAAATATCTAAAAATAAATTAATTATAAACATACTATTAATTGTCGGATTTACAATTGTTACAGAAGCCATAAAAATAAGTATGGTGACCGGTTATTGTGCCGGAACAATGTTTAGCAGCCTCTTCACATATCGGAATCTCCTTCATAAAGATGTCCTCAACAGCACCACACTTAGTACATATGAAATGATAGTGGGGCTCTACATGACCGTCAAAGTGTTCCCGACCGTCTCCTAACTTAAGGGAAAGTGCTTCACCATGTTCTACAAGAAAACGTAAATTTCTATAAACCGTACCAAGACTGATATTGGGCAAATCCTCCCGTATGCTGTTATATACCATGTCAGCAGTAGGGTGATCATATCGTGATGCCAGGTTCTGTTTAATTAAATCTCTTTGTAGACTTCGCTTTTCCATATAACATAACTCCTAAAACAATAATAGTAACTATTACTAGTTTAGCAAATAAATTAAAAATGTCAATAGTTTTTTTGAAAAAAATAAATGCTATATTATTTTTGACGGACAAAGATGAAATTAGCCATTTATCCATGTCCACGGATTAATGCATTGCCACACAATTTTCTGAATATATGAACATCTGAAATTCTCATAGAATAGCATACCAACTACGTCATCATATTAAACAAAAAGAAAAGATTAAATTTAGACAAAATGTTTATTGATACAAAAACGTTTCTTTATTATAACTATTATAAGGAAGTTGAACGGGTTAAAAAAATAGGAGGATTACCATGAAAGGTATAAGAAGAGTAATTGCTGTTTTTGTAATGATGGCAATGGTGATTGGAGTGGCTCCATTTTCAGGTAAAGAGGTAAGTGCTACAGATAACTTTAGAATTACCGCTCCTGAGAGCAACTCACTTATTGGAGCAGGTCATTTTGACATTAAGTGGACTAATATTGAAACAAAGAATGTGAAAACTTACAGAGTCTACATGGACAAGAAAAAAGTGGGAGAAACAACAGATAACAAGCTTGATTGTTATACCACAAAGGTTGCCGTGCACTCTGCATATGTGGAGGTTGAATATGTGGATGGTACCAGTGATAAGACAGCAACAATTAGTTTTGCTGTTTCAAAAAAAGGTTTAGGTTTGGCAACAGATATGGGAGCGAAAATTAATCTTAAAGATATGAAGTGCAGCTGGTACTATAACTGGGGAAATAATCCAAGTTCAGGAAGTCAGTATCAGAACGTTGAGTTTGTTCCCATGTTATGGAGAGAAAGAAATCAGGCAACCATAAAAAGAAAATTGAACGGATATGTAGAAAGCGGATACAAATATGTGTTGGCATTTAATGAACCGGACATGTCTAAACAGTGTAATATGTCGGTAGATGAGGTTTTTAATTTGTGGCCGGCAATGATGAATGATAACATTAATGTCAGTTCACCGGTTACAGCTACATGGCCTACAGCTTCAGAAGATTGGTTTATTCCTTTTATGGAAAAAATTGATGCAGACAAGAATTTAGATGTGGATTTCATATCTATTCATTGCTATCCTGACGGATGGGACGGTGGAGCAGAAATGGCAACATGGTTTGTTACAGATGTAGTGGATAAGGCATGGGAAAAATATCATAAACCAATTTGGATTACTGAGTTTTCTAAGAGAATTTTCAGTTCAAATGCACAATCAGCCAAAAAAACAGCGGAGTTTTGGAAAGCTGTAATGCCTTTGCTGGATGAAAGGGAATATGTGGAGCGGTATGCAGGATTTTGTTTCAATAATGAAGCAACAGGATTGTGGCTGTATAAAACCGGAAAGCTGACAGAAGCCGGTGAAGTTTACAGGGACTATGGAAACCCAAAAATCAATAATGATACAAAGAATGATGAGACAACTAAAAAGCCGGAAACAACAACCAAAGCGCAGGTGCCAATAGCTAAAAATGTTAAATTGGCAAGGGCTAAGGTAGTTAAGGCAACAAAGTCCAAAAAATCACGCAAGGTGAGAATTACATTAAAAAAAGTTAAAAAGGCTACCAAATATCAGGTCCAGATTTCCAAGAAGAAGTCCTTTAAAAAGGTATTGGTATCAAAGACCGTTAAAAAAGTAAAATTCACTTTTAAGAGCCGTAAGCTGTCAGGAAAAACACTTTATGTAAGAGCCAGAGCCATAGCATATGTTAAGAAAACAAAGATATCCGGCAAGTGGAGCAAAGTTAAAAAAGTAAAAATTACAGGTAAATAAAAGCAAAAAAGTAGCGTTAGTGAACAACTCATTAACGCTACTTTTTTTAGTATAATAAATATTATTTGCTTAACTTTTCGTGAATGCTTGCAGCTGCCTGTTTTCCTGCACCCATTGCAAGAATAACTGTAGCAGCACCTGTTACGGCATCGCCACCGGCATATACATTTTCTCTTGTTGTTTCGAGAGTATCTTCGTTGACTACCAGACATCCCCATTTGTTTGCTTCAAGACCTTCAGTTGTAGTTCTTAAAAGCGGGTTAGGAGAAGTACCAATTGACATGATAACTGTATCAACATCAAGTTCAAAGTTGCTTCCCTCAACAGGAATTGGACGTCTACGTCCTGAAGCATCAGCTTCTCCCAGTTCCATCTGAATACATTCCATCTTGCAAACACGACCATTTTCATCGCCAATAAGTTTTACAGGATTATGTAATGTCTTAAAGATGATACCTTCTTCCTCTGCATGTTCAACTTCTTCTTTTCTGGCAGGAAGTTCTTCCATACCTCTACGATAAACAATATATACGTTTTCAGCACCAAGTCTTAAAGCAGTTCTTGCTGCATCCATGGCAACATTTCCACCACCAACAACAGCAACATTTTTGCTCTTAATAACAGGAGTATCATACTCAGGCTTGTAAGCCTTCATAAGATTGGCTCTTGTAAGATATTCGTTAGCTGAATAAACACCAATTAATGCTTCACCTTCAATACCCATAAATGATGGAAGTCCGGCACCGGAACCGATGAATACGGCTTTGTAACCTCTTTCCATAATTTCGTCAACTGAAAGTACACGACCAATAACCATGTTAGTTTCAATATCAACACCAAGCTTTGTTAAATTATCAACTTCCTTCTGAACAATAGCCTTAGGAAGTCTGAATTCAGGAATACCATAAACTAAAACACCACCGGCTTTGTGGAAAGCTTCAAAAATTGTAACCTGATATCCAAGCTTTGCCAAATCTCCGGCACATGTAAGTCCTGCAGGGCCGGCACCGATAACAGCAACCTTGATACCGTTACTTTCAGGTTTTTCCACATCATCATTGCTATGAGCAAGATGATAATCAGCTACGAATCTTTCAAGACGTCCAATAGAAACAGGCTCGCCTTTAATTCCTCTGATACATTTTCCTTCACACTGGTTTTCCTGTGGACAAACACGTCCGCAAACAGCAGGAAGACCGTTGGTGCTGGTAATAATCTTGTATGCTTCATCAAATTCACCTGCTGCAACCTTTGCAATAAACTCAGGTATTCTGACGCAAACAGGGCAACCACTCATACATGGCTTATTTTTACAATTAATACATCTTGTTGCTTCTTCCATAGCCATTTCAGCTGTGTAGCCAAGAGCAACCTCATCAAAATTCTTATTTCTGACATTTGGCTCCTGAGAAGGCATTGGAACTTTTGTTAAACTCATATTTGGCATTATTTTGCACCTCCTAAATTCTCAGCAGCTTTATACATACGACAGTTTTCTCTGTCATGTGCTTCAAAATCTCTGTAAGTAGAGTTACGTTTCATTAACTCATCGTAATCAACCTTATGTCCGTCAAAATCAGGACCGTCAACACAGGCAAACTTGATTTTGCCATCTACAGTAACACGGCAACCACCGCACATTCCTGTTCCGTCAATCATAATTGGATTTAAAGAAACAAGAGTCTTAATATTATAAGGTTCAGTAACCTTTGAAACGAACTTCATCATTGGAATAGGTCCGATGGCAATAACAAGGTCATAATTGTTTCCTTCGTCAATAAGGCTCTGAAGCTTGTTTGTTACAAAGCCCTTTTCACCATATGAACCATCATCTGTTGTAATGAAAAGTCTGTTACAGATGGATTTATATTCATCTTCTAAAATAACAATATCCTTACTTCTGAATCCGGCAATAACGTCAACGTCAACACCAGCCTTAAATAAAGCTTTAGCAGACGGATAAGCAATGGCATTACCTACGCCACCACCAATAACGCAAACCTTCTTTGCATCACCGAAGTCTGTAGCGGTACCTAAAGGACCAACAAAATCTAAAATGTAGTCACCTTCCTTCATTTGTGAAAGAAGCATAGTTGACTGTCCTACAATCTGAAAAATAATAGTAACAGTACCCTTATCCGGGTCAGTATCAGCGATAGTAAGTGGAACACGCTCGCCCTGTTCATCAATACGGAAAATGATAAACTGACCGGCTTTTGCCTTAGCAGCAATAAAAGGCGCCTCAACATCAAGGCGTACAACTGTATCATTTAATTGCTGTCTTCTAACAATTTTGTACATTTATTTTCCTCCTAAAATTTAAAATGTTCTTAAATACTTAATCTCTCAAATAATTACAAAAAGTCAACGTAAAGTATAGCATAGTGTTAAAAATTTATCAATTATGAAAGAAACTATTTTATAAAGATTATTAAATATTCTGATACTAAAACAATAAAGCAGCATAATACGGAAACTTTGAAAAGTCCGGCATTAAACCATGCAGCAATAATTCCACCAATAAGTGCTAAAACTCCGGCAACCGGATAGTGAGTGGCATTTATAATGGCAGGAAATGTCATTACCGATAATGTAACATATGGAACATAATATAAAAATGACTGCAAAAATCGGTTTTTAATCTGCTTCTGAATAAGGGTAAGGGGAAGCACACGTATTGCAAAACTTACGGCTGCCATTATAAATATGTAAATATAAATTCGTGTATTCATTATTAAGCCTCCTCCTTATTAGTGTCAACAGGAAACAAAACTGCTGCCAAAACAGAAATAACAATAGTTAAAATAATAGTTTTAGTTCCATCAGAAAGGGAAGAAATCAGTGGAATATAGGCAGCGGCGAAGCTTGCAACAAAGCTTACGGCAACAATGCCTGCAATGATTTTGCTTTTTCTTGATGGTGGAATAATAATTGCCAAAAACATTCCATATAAAGATACACTTAAGGCACTGGTAATATTACCGGGTAAAAGATTACCTGCCATGGCACCTAAAGCAGTTCCAACTGCCCAACATGGACCGGCAATGGAAACTGCACCATATGTATAGTAGGGATTAAGATATCCCGGTCTTGCAATTGCAATGGCAAAAAGCTCATCCGTTAAATAAAATCCCATTAATATTCTGTGAATAATTGAAGTGTCAGGGCTGATTCGCTGGCTCATGGCACAACTCATAAGCATATATCTGGCATTGGCAATTAATGTGATTATGGCAATTTCCGCAAAGGAGGCAAGAGCCGCAATTGTTACAAAGCCTGCATATTCTCCCGCTGATGCATTACATAATGCACTGGCGAGAAAGCCCTGAAATGGAGTCATTCCTGCATTTTTTGCGGCAATACCTAAAGAAAAGGATACGGCAAGGTATCCTAATGCAATGGGAACACCGTCATGCATTCCCTTAATAAAGACTTTTTTGTTATTTAATCTGGTTGTATTTTTACTATTCATCTTAATCTCACCTTAGTTAATTTCAAAAAAATATTATACAACAACAGCTAAATAAAATAAAGCCTATAAGATACTTTGAAAATGTAAAAGCAAATTCAAAATCCCTTATAGGCTTAAGTTCATTTATACAAATTATGTATATTTATATTAATCATTATCTTTAGACATATACCATGCCCAGATTCCGGCAGCGGCAAACACAAGTGCCATTACCACAACGGCTATAATTGTACCCATGATTTATATACCTCCTTATTTAATTGTACTAAAATAAAACCTTTAAAAAGGTGGTACATAAAATTACTTTTTGCCGTCCTGTTGGTGAATATAATTTAGAATTACGGTATGGCTGTTTAAATTATCGTTGCAGCATACCAAAGCTATTAAGTCTGAACAAAAACTGTTATGAAGAAAGAATGTAGCATTAGCTACAATTCCACCAAAACCTCCTAAATATGTGGAGGAGCTTTTTAGTTTATTAGAAGAAACAGCTGTGTTTTGATTTTCGCTTTTGGTAGAAACGCTAACAGGTAAAACATCTTTTACAGAATAATATGTAGTAGTTTTATCCGGTGCGAAATCATCTAAAACTGATTGTGGAGTCAGAACATTATAAAACATCCCTGAAAGAATCAAGGATATGGATAACAAAATGCATATGAAATTTTTATTTTTTGAAATACGCATATTAATTCTGCCTCCTAAGAATTAAATTATATCAGAGAATGGAAGATAATTCAATTGCAGGGGGATTAAAAGTCATAAAAATGCTTTAAACCACTAGCATTTTTCATCAACAAATAGTATAATGTTCAATGGTTTGCTTTGGCTTAATTAAATATGGAACATTGCAAACAGAACTATTGATATATAATTATATAAATGTTAGGAGGAGACCAATATGGTTAGAGCGATAGTTGGTGCTAACTGGGGCGATGAAGGAAAAGGAAAGATTACAGATATGCTTGGCGAAAAGTCAGACATCATTGTAAGATTTCAGGGAGGAAGCAATGCAGGTCATACCATTATAAATGATTATGGTAAATTCGCATTACATTTACTTCCATCAGGAGTATTTTATCAGCATACTACATGCGTTATCGGTAACGGAGTTGCACTGAATATTCCTTATCTTCAAAGAGAAATAGATGATATAGTTTCAAAGGGAGTCCCAAAGCCACATATTCTTGTTTCAGACAGAGCACAGATTCTTATGCCATATCACATAGACTTTGATGCGTATGAGGAAGAAAGATTAGGCGGAAAGGCATTTGGCTCAACTAAGTCAGGTATTGCTCCTTTCTATTCAGATAAATATGCAAAGATTGGATTCCAGGTATCAGAATTATTTGATGAGGAAACACTTAAGGAAAAGGTGACAAGAGTAGTTGCTCAGAAGAACATTTTATTAGAGCATATGTATCATAAGCCACTTATTAATCCGGATGAATTACTTGAGACATTACATAGTTATAGAGATATAATTGAGCCTTATGCATGTGATGTGTCATTATTCTTAAACAATGCCATTAAAGAAGGCAAGACAATCCTTCTTGAAGGACAGCTTGGAACATTGAAGGATCCTGATTTTGGTATTTATCCAATGGTAACATCTTCATCAACATTGGCTGCATATGGAGCTATTGGTGCAGGTATTCCACCTTATGAAATTAAGGATATTATTACTGTAGTTAAGGCTTATTCCAGCGCCGTTGGAGCAGGTGAGTTTGTAAGTGAAATTTTTGGAGATGAAGCTGATGAACTTAGAAGACGTGGCGGTGACGGTGGTGAGTTTGGTGCCACAACAGGACGTCCTCGTAGAATGGGATGGTTTGACTGCGTTGCATCACGTTACGGTGTAAGAATGCAGGGTGCTACAGAGGTAGCCCTTACTGTACTTGATGTATTAGGATACTTAGATGAAATCCCTGTTTGTGTAGGATATGAAATTGACGGAGAGGTTACAAAAGACTTCCCTGTTACAGCTAAACTTAAGAAAGCAAAGCCTGTTTACGAAAAGCTTCCGGGATGGAAAGAGGAAATTCGTGGAATTACGGAATACGAAAAATTACCGGAAAACTGTCGTAAATACATTGAATTTATTGAGAAAGAACTTGGCGTGCCAATTACTATGGTCAGCAACGGACCGGGACGTCATGAAATTATAAATCGTAAGTAAAAAATAAAACCGGTGGCTCGCAGCCACCGGTTTTATTTTGCATATTAGCCAATTAATTTCTGCCACAGCAATATTTATATTTTTTTCCACTTCCACATGGACATGGGTCATTTCTGCCGATTTTTTTATCTTTAAATACTGTGCCTGATAATTTCTGCTCTTTATATAATTTCTTCTGCTTGTCTGCATCAAGAATGTCGTTCCATTCTTCAAGACCGTAAAGCCAGTCTGCCTTAGCTTCAACCATGTTCTTGTAAAGAAGCTCATCATCATAATCAAGACTTACTTCTCTGGTTTCTGTCAACTCCTCTAAGTTGTTTGGTGTCTTGAGGCTTTCGTTAATTCCGTCAAGGAAACCAACCATAGTAAGAACTTCCATGTTGTATTTCTTGGCAAGTTCTTCGACTGTACCGGAAACAACTGTGCCGTGATTTTTAAGCAGATCTTTGTAAACTTCCACTTCCTGAGCAAAATATGCACCCCAGAACTGATCATACTGTTCCTGAGTCTGTTGCTGATTATATGCAATTTCTCTCCATGTTTCCAATAAATACTTCTTATCCATTGTTATCCTCCAAAATATAGTTATAAACACTCTAATTATACCGACCATATTGAATAATTGCAATAGATTAATCTTTCATATATAATAGGATACAGTGTAAAAGATAAATCTTTTTCTAATAAAGGATTGTTTTGCAGAGACAAATAACAGAAATGAGGGATTATATGGATAAGGTAAGACGTACTCTTGCAATGATAGGAGTTATAGTAATTGTTATATGTGCAATATTAACCTTGATTTTTGCGTTGTTGACAAATTTCGGTGTGGGAGATTTCTCAAATGCATGGAAAGCAAGTGCATGGTGCATGGTTGTAATACCGGCATTTATATATGCAATGTTACTTATATACAGAATATTAAATGGAAGAGGCACCAAATAACATAATTAAACCGACCACCAAAAGTTACATACAATTGGCAGGTCGGTTAATTATTGCGTAAAACTTTTAAACGTTCCTTAGCTTCCTTTTGTTTAGATTCGGAGTGACCGATAATAATGTCATATTCAGTGGCACGGATGGCATTTAAAAGCTCTAAGGCTTCATCGCTGGTTTTATGCCTGTCAGTTATTACGGATCCGCTTTTTATGGCAAAACAAAGGGAGTAATCCGGAGATGTGCTGTTTGGATTTAACCGTAATTCACCTACCCTGTAGCACCAGATTATATCCTTTAAGGGGATTATGGAAACATAGCTTTTGTCAATATCTATAAAATAATTTTCAGTTATGTACATTGAATTTATTTGAAGATAATTCTCTGATAAAAGCTCACTTTGGGCGTTATCAATAAGAGCTTTTTGCTCTTTCTTTCCAAGAAAAGTACATACGGGATAGAAATAGGGAACGAAAATGCCCATTATTTCTGATATAACTTTTTTAATGGAAACAAATAAAATAAAGAGAGTTATCCACATAATAGCCATATAAATCTTTGGAGAATAATCCGGGGAACTTACAACGAAATCTTCCGAGAAACCGGACAGGTCGTTTATATTCCAGTTTAAATCATTGGCAAAGGCTGAAAGCATCTTTTTAAAAGGACGGTTTCTTTTGATTACTTTAGCCTTGAAATCATAATCCTTTAGAATTTTTGCCGGGGTATCACTTACAGGAACAATGGCAAAAATGCATTTATCTTCATCGATAGAGTAATAATAACCATATTCCCTGCCAAAGGATTTATTCAGATTGTAACCGGTATAATACAGTCTGTCAGCATGGACGCTAACATATTTATGACCGGCGTCAACATCACTAATGTTATCAATAACATCCGGATGAAAAATATTGTAAAAAGGGCACAAAAAAAGAATAGCCGGCATAATCACGGTTATTATAAGGGGAAATATAAGTTTTCTCTTACATACTTTTTTTATGTTAAATATAATGTCTACCATAATGCACCTTTTTTGAAAAATATAAGTACAGTATAAATGAGTAAAGTAATTTAATCAAGGTTGCGTTTAAGAGGGATTATTGGTAAAATTAAACTAAGTGTGTTTAGAAGGAGAAAATTATGGAAGCGTACACCGGATTTGCCGAGGTTTATGACAAATTTATGGATAATATAGACTATCCCATGTGGTGTCATTACCTTTGTGAACTACTAAAAGATAACGGGGTAGAGACAGGAACGTTGGTTGAGTTAGGCTGTGGAACAGGAAATGTTACAATGGGTCTGGCTAAAGAAGGTTACAATATTATTGGAACGGACATTTCCCCGGAAATGCTGGGAATTGCATTTGAAAAATTAACTGATGAAGTGAGAAATAATATTCTGTATGTAGCTATGGATATGCGGGAATTGGAACTGCCATGTCAGGTGGCAGCAGCAGTTAGCATATGCGACAGCATCAATTATATAACGGAGTATGATGATTTGGTTACAGTTATTAAAGGAGTTAAAAAGTATCTTGCACCGGAGGGTGTATTTATTTTTGATTTAAAGACTGTTAAGTACTTTAGGAGCATAGGGGATAATGTAATTGCAGAAGACAGGGACGAATGTAGTTTTATCTGGGATAATTATTTTGATGAAAGTGACAATATAAATGAATATCAGTTGTCATTGTTTATAAAAGGGGATGACGGCAGATATGATAAATTCGTTGAAGAACATTACCAGCGGGGATATTTAATAGAAGAAATTAAAGAGGCGGTAAAGGAAGCCGGTATGAATATTGTGTCATTATATAGGGCATTTAGCCATGAAAATGCAAGTGAAGATGATGACAGAATATATGTGGTATTAAAGAAATAAGGAGATTTATAATGGATTATATAGTAAGAGCAACGGCGGCAAACAGACAAATAAGGGCATTTGCCATTACTTCAAGGGAAATGGTTGAAACAGCCAGAGAACATCATAATACCAGTCCTGTGGCTACGGCGGCGTTAGGAAGATTGCTTAGTGCAGGAGCCATGATGGGGGTAATGATGAAGGGGGAAAAGGACATGCTCACCATTATGATGAAAGGTGACGGTCCTATAAACGGTGTTACGGTTACAGCAGATTCTCACGGAAATGTAAAAGGATATGTGGGAAATCCCAATGTTATTATTCCGGCAAATTATGCAGGAAAATTAGATGTAGGCGCTGCCATAGGTTATGGAACCCTTACGGTAATTAAGGATATGGGACTTAAGGAGCCTTATTCCAGCCAGGTCCCTCTTGGCACCAGTGAAGTGGCAGAGGATTTAACTTATTATTTTGCGGCATCGGAGCAGGTTCCGTCAGCAGTGGGACTGGGAGTTCTTATGTCAAAGGACAATACCGTAAAGCAGGCAGGTGGATTTATTGTACAACTTATGCCTTTTGCGGAAGAAGAGGTAATAGACAAGCTGGAAAAAAGAATTAACAGTATTTCCAGTGTAACGGAAATGCTGGAAAAGGGCATGACACCTGAGGATATTCTTACAGAAGTTATGGGAGATATGGGTGTTGAGTTTACTGACAAAATCGAAACCGGATTTAAGTGTACCTGCAGTAAGGAGAAAATTGTAAAGGCATTAGCAGGCATAAGTAAAAAAGATTTAGATGAAATCATAAATGACGGCAAGGAAATAGACGTTAAATGTGATTTCTGTAATACAACTTATAAATTCAGTGTGGAAGAATTGAAAACATTGCGAAAGCAGTATCAATAGGGAATAGGTTAATTTATGGAGGAAACAAGGTGAAAAAAATAGTAACTACTGTTATGATAATGATTTGCAGTTTATTCATGACAGGTTTGATGAACAACAGTGTAAATGCAGGACAATTAGACAAAAACGAAAGCTATGTCTTAGAGAAAATATCAGAAGATAAATTTCCTGCCAAAGTACAGCAAAGATATATAAATCAGCTGAAAAATTATTTTTGCCAGGATGATATTTCACTGGGAAAAGGAGAGGCAGAGGATTTTGTTAAGTATTTAGGTGAAGCTTTGTCCGGAAAAAATGGAGATACACCTAAAGAAATGGCGGATAGCTATATCCGTTTTGAAAAGGCTGGTTCAGCAATAGGTTTATTATTGTCCTATGACAGCAGGGAAAATGTATTTTATTTTACGGATTCATCAGGATATATTGTACTGGATTTTCAGGATGTTGTAAAAAATACAGGAAATGAAAAATCAGTGATGCCTACGGAATTAATATTTACAGCTATTATTGGTTTATGTATCATAGGTCTTTTATTAAACCTTGGAAGATGGGGAAGAAAAATAAGACGAAATAGCGATACATATGAAGATGATGAGGATGAAAGTGAATTGGAAGTGGCTAACAGACGTACAAGAAGAGCCAGAATGCAGACATTTTCATACAAGGCTGTAAAGCAGATTCTCCGTTACTGTTTTGTACCTATCATTATGGGATTAATTGTAATTGGAGCCGTAATGGTGGGAATGACATTTTTTGACGATATAGCATCAAGTGTTAAGAACAATTTTATTAATACTCAGCCTGTCTATGTTGAAAGTAACAGACAGTTTGTTAAAACTACAGTTAAGAAGGATAAGCAGAAAAAGACAATTAAACTTTCAGATATACCAACTCCAAAATACGGAGACCAGTATGGTGAAATAACCTGTGATAAGTTACAGTTAAAAGCTCCGGTTTATTTTGGTGACAGAGGAAATATTCTTAAAAAAGGTGCAGGTCAGTATAATGGAAGTTTTCTTCCGGGAGAAGGGGGAACAATATTAATTGGTGCCCATGATACTACATATTTTAAGAAACTTGAAAAGGTTAAGAAGGGGCAGACTTTTGAATTTACAACGGAATATGGAGTTTATGAATATAAAGTTAAGGATATTAAAATTGTAGAGAAAGATAAATATGATGAGGCATATGACCTTAGTGCAGATAAAGAAAGCCTTGTTTTATATACATGCTATCCATTTGGTAAGTTAAAGGGTACGAAGGAAAAGAGAATGTTTGTATATCTGGACAAGGTAACCGGTCCGGATATTCAATACTAGGAGGTGCATGGCAGTGAAAGGAAGAATAATACGAAGAAGAATCATAAGTTATATACTGACATTTATTCTCATGCTGTGCATAATGGGAATATCCTTAATAGGAATGGGAAAGTACAGTATGTTTAGTGAACGTGCCGTATTTCACGCATATGACAAGGTGGGTCTGTTTACTAAAATCTGTTCAGAATTAAAGGAAGAGGCTTATAACATAGGCATTCCTTATGGAATTGAAAGTAATGATTTAAATGGTGTGTTTATAAGAAAAAATGCCATGAGAGATTTAATGGCAACCTTATCCGCTGATATTAATGAGGAAAAAGCGGTTATAAATACTTCATATATAAAGACAAAAATAACCCGGAATATAAAGAAGCAATATAAAGGAAAATTAACGGATGAGCAGCAGAAATCTTTAGATGAATACATCAATAAGGTGGAAAAAATCTACCAAAAGAAAATGGTTATTCCATGTTCTGAATATATTGCAAAAATGATTAACATTTTTACAAAGCTGTTTTTAATAGGAATACCTGTTTGTGTTCTTATTGCAATATTGTGTATGTTCTATTTGGTGGCATCAAGGTCGAAAACATATCGCGGAATGCGGTATATTGCTTACGGAGTATTAGGAGCAGGGGTTACATTATTAACCCTGTTTGCAGCATTGATTTCTAACGGATTTATTTATAAATTTAATATATCTGATGCATATATGAGAAGATTTTTTACTTATTATGTAGGTCACGAATTTTTAATGCAGGTTATAATGGGAATTATATTAATGGTAATTGGTGTGATTTTGGTATTTATAATCTCAAGAAAGAAGTTTAGAAATTAAGAAATATTAAAAATAGTTATAAATTACTGGACTTTCAAACTTTAGAGTGCTAAAATGTAAAAATAGAATAGATTTACAGGGTTATTATTAATAGCCGGAGGTTTGAATTATGAGTAAAAAAATAAGAACAACAGAAGTTGATCATTTGTTTGATGCTATTTTATGTTTAAAGGACAAGGAAGAATGTTATACATTTTTTGAGGATGTGTGTACGGTAAACGAACTGTTATCCATTTCCCAGCGCTATGAGGTGGCAAAGATGCTAAGAGAGGGAAAGACCTATCTGGAAATTTCCCATTCCACAGGAGCTTCAACGGCTACCATTAGCAGAGTAAACCGTTCATTAAATTATGGAAATGATGGATATGATATGGTTTTAGAACGTGTAAAAGATAAATAAAGTAACAAAAAAAAATCCGGAATGCGGCATATGCCGCTTCCGGTGATTTATTTCTTGTCTTCGGTATTGTTGTCAGGGAGAGAATCAATAAGTTTCTCAATCATTATTTTTCTGATAAACATATCATAACTTAATGACGTTATAATACTTAAAGTATGAAGATATTCCTCATTATCATCATTGGAATCAATGCCATCAAAAATGTTTTCTGAGCAACCGGATTCAATAGATGCCGGATTGGCAAGATTTTGATTGTTTATATAATCAAGAAAATTATTAATTATATTTTCCATAGGCGTATCTTCGTTATGAAAGTATTTCTCAATTAGCGGTGACAAAATTTTGGTAACATCATTAATTGATATAACATTTTTAAAAAAGTAAATCATAGTAAGGATAATAATATGATCCTTGGAATATTTTTTCTTTTCAGGTGATGGCAGAAGGCGGCTTTTGGCATAGTTATTTATCATGGTTTTAGTAAGCAGCTTATCGTTTTCGTGTCTTTTAGTTGCAATAAATTTATTATTTAAATAAGTGGTAACCTGATCCATATAAAGGTCAATGTTAGGCAGGTCATCTATATTAAAATTACGCACTTCATCTAAAACCTGCTTAATGATTTCATCTGAGTTCATATTATTCCTCCTAAATTTAAATAGAATATAATTTGTATAGACTTTATTATAATATGTAGTATTAAAAACTACAAGATAAAATTATTTGAAAGGTAAAACGGTATTAAAGATGAGCAGTATTTATGAAACACTTAATGATATGCAGCAGTTAGCATGTTATCATACGGAAGGACCGTTGCTTATATTAGCGGGGGCAGGAAGCGGCAAGACAAGAGTTCTTACCCATAGAATAGCGTATCTTATTAAAGAGAAACATGTTAATCCATACAATATTATGGCAATTACATTTACCAATAAAGCAGCTGCTGAAATGAGAACCCGTGTAAATAAGTTAGTTGGCTTTGGTGCGGAGCAGGTGTGGGTAAGCACATTTCATTCAGCATGTGTAAGAATCCTTAGAAGATATATAGATAGAATAGGCTTTAAAAATGATTTCTCAATTTATGACACAGACGACAGTAAAAAAGTTATCAGGGAAATTATTAAGGGATTAAATCTGGATTCCAAAATGTATAGAGAATCCTCTGTTTTAGGAAAAATATCTGATTTTAAAAATAAGCTTATGACTACAGGCGATGTGGCTTCCATGGCACAAAAGGATTTTAAACTCCTTAATATTTCCAGAATATATAATGAGTATCAGGATACCTTATATAAAAACAATGCTTTGGATTTTGATGATTTAATAATGATGACAGTGAAGTTATTCAGACAGCTTCCGGAAGTTCTGGAAAACTATCAGGAAAGGCTTCAGTATATTATGGTAGATGAGTATCAGGATACCAATGCGGCACAGTTTGCCTTTGTGAAGCTGTTAGCGGAAAAAAACAAAAATCTTTGTGTTGTAGGTGATGATGACCAGTCAATTTATAAATTCAGAGGAGCGGATATATCCAACATTCTTCAGTTTGAGAAGTATTTTCCTAATGCAAGGGTAGTAAAATTAGAGCAGAATTACCGTTCCACGAAAAATATATTAGAGGCTGCCAATTCAGTTATACAGCATAATACAAACAGAAAAGATAAGGTATTGTGGAGTGATAATGAAGAGGGAGCAAAGATAGATATATATAAGGCAGAGGATGGATATGATGAGGCAAAAATGGTGGCGAATACCATTAAGGAAGAGGTTTTAAATAATAATGCCTCATATAATGATTTTGCTATTTTGTACAGAACCAATGCCCAGTCCCGTGCCTTAGAGGAAAAGCTTCTTATGAAGAGTATACCTTATAAAATCATAGGTGGTCAGAATTTCTATCAGAGAAAAGAAATAAAGGACATGCTGGCGTATTTGAAAATAATAAACAATACAACAGATGATTTGGCAGTGGAGCGTATTGTAAATGTTCCAAAACGTGGAATAGGCGAGACCACCATAGGATATGCCAAGGAATATGCTCAGGAAAAGGGAATGGATTTGTACGATGCATTGGTAAATGTAGAGGATATTCCTAAGTTATCAAGAGCCGTTAATAAGGTTAAATATTTCCTGTATCATATGGAAATCTTTCAGGAGGCGTATGAAACAGGTTCTCTTAAGGATTTAGCTGAAACTATTTTTGTTAAAAGCGGATATCAGAATGAACTGTTGAATGATGGAAGCGACGAGGCAAAGGGAAGAATCGAAAATATCGAGGAACTTATAAGTAAAATAGCTGAATATGAGGCAACGGAAGAGAATCCTACCTTGGACAGGTTTTTAGAAGAGGTTGCTTTGGTTTCGGATTTGGATACTTTTGATGAAGACAGCGACTACGTTGTTTTAATGACTGTACACAGTGCAAAGGGATTGGAATTTCCAAATGTATTTTTGTGTGGAATGGAAGATGGTCTGTTCCCGGGATATATGAGCATAATGTCTGATGACAATGAGGAATTAGAAGAGGAGCGTCGTCTTTGCTATGTGGCTATAACAAGGGCAATGAAAAAGCTTACCATCAGTTATGCAAAAAAACGTATGGTAAGAGGTGAAACCCAGTACAATGTGGTATCAAGATTTGTTAAGGAAATTCCACCACTTATTGTTAGCAGTAAAAATGTGGAAGACAGATTAGCGGAAAAAAGCTCTTCATTTTCACAGTTTGGCGGAGGAAGTGCCGGGGTAATAAGACGTGGAAGAAGTGAAGAAGTTAATTTCGGAGGAGTTGGGGGCTCAAGAAGCTATGCAGCAAGTGCAAGAAAAAATGCATATAAGGCAATGGCCACGAAGCCTGCGTATGGTTCAGGAACAAGACCTTCTTTCGGAAAAGAATTTAAGGTAACAAAAGCTGATATAGATTATGTTGTGGGGGACAGAGTAAAACATATTAAGTTTGGCGAGGGAACGGTTTTGGGAATTGAAGACGGAAGCCGTGATTATCAGGTAACTGTTAATTTTGATACTGTAGGTCAGAAAGTTATGATGGCATCTTTTGCCAAATTGAAAAAAATCTGATGTTTTTTACATAAAAGGACACACGTACAAATTTAAAATTTTTGTAGTAAATCCTAAGCATAAATGATATACTAATGTAAAAGACATAACATAGCAGATATGTAATGAATTGTGAAACATTCATTGTTTAAAATTTGATTAAAGAGGTGACAATATGGACGAAATCATGAAGGGCGTAAAGATTGGCAAGCTTTTAGGCAAAGATGAAAAAAAAGAAACCTGCAAGGTTATCGCCATTGTAGTTGGCGTTATTGCAACAATTGCAGCCATAGCAGGAGCAGCATATGCTATTTACAGATTTGTAAACAGAGATGATTATGATGATTTCGAAGACGATTTTGATGATCTTTTCGATGAAGATGATGAAGATGAAGATGACTTTGAAGACTAGTGTGTGATGCAGAAAAAAGACAGCTATAGAGGGTCAGAAGCTCTTTATAGCTGTTTTTTTGCTAATAATGAAAATAATACATTGGATTGGAGATAAAATGAAAAAAGGTGTTGAATATACAGGTGTTGTAACAAAATTAGGATTTCCTAACAAAGGTGAAGTGGATTGCAGGGAAGATGGAGTGGCAACAGTTAAAGGAACCATACCGGGACAGACAGTGCGGTTTGTGGTTTCAAAAAAAAGAGCAGGAAAATCTGTTGGAAGGCTAAAGGAAGTGGTGGAAAAATCCCACCTTGAAGATGTCACACCAAAATGCCCGCATTTTGAATTTTGCGGAGGTTGTTCATATCAGACTTTAAGCTATAAAAATCAATTATCATTAAAGAAAAATATGGTGAAGGATATTCTTGATAATGCTATAAAGAGTGAATATGACTTTGAGGGCATAATTGAAAGCCCGGTTCAGTGGGAATACAGAAATAAAATGGAATTTTCTTTTGGGGACGAATACAAGGACGGTCCTCTGGCTCTTGGGATGCATAAAAGAAACAGTTTTCACGATATTGTCACAGTTAATAAATGCCGGATTGTAGATGAGGATTACAGAAAGGTAATGGATTGTGTTCTCAAACATTGCAGTGAAAGAGAGCTGCCTTTTTATAAAAAGTTAAAGCATGAAGGCTATTTGCGCCACCTTCTTGTAAGAAGAACCACCAAAACTAAACAGATGATAGTGGCAATTGTTACCACGTCGGATGAACAGTGGGAAAAACAGGCACAGCTTGATGTAATGGTGGAAAAACTCAGGGCTCTCAATTTAGAGGCAGAGTTATGTGGCGTTCTTCACATAATTAATGATGGTTTGGCAGATATAGTGCAAAGTGACGAGACAAGAATTTTGTACGGACAGGAATATATTTATGAGGAGTTGCTGGGACTTAAATTCAAAATATCAGTTTTCTCATTTTTTCAGACAAATTCATTAGGTGCTGAGGTTTTGTATTCTAAGGCAAGGGATTATATTGGTGACACAAAGGATATGACGGTGTTTGACCTATATAGCGGAACGGGAACCATTGCCCAGATAATAGCACCGGTGGCAAAGAAAGTGGTAGGTGTGGAAATCGTGGAAGAGGCTGTTCATGCAGCTAAAGAGAATGCCGAACTTAACGGTCTTGATAACTGCGAATTTATAGCAGGGGATGTGCTTAAGGTAATTGACGATATTAAGGACAAGCCGGACATGATTATTTTAGACCCACCAAGAGACGGAATTAATCCTAAGGCATTGCAGAAGATTATTGATTTTGGCGTGGACAAAATGGTGTATATAAGCTGTAAGCCAACAAGTCTGGCAAGGGATTTGGAAGTGTTGCAGCAGCAGGGATACAAGGTGGAAAAGGCAAGTGCCGTGGATATGTTTCCGGGGACGGTGCATGTGGAGACGGTTGTAAAACTACACAGGAAAGATATCTAAAAATCCTTGATTTTAGGCACTTTGAGAGCTTTTTTAGGTTTGATAAAGATGGCTCAAATAGGAGAAAAAAGACACTTTCCAATGGAGTTGACGTTTCTGTAGTATTAGATGTGGTGACTGGGAACACACGGTAATAACGTTCACAATTAAAGAAAAAACAAATATTTACTTCGTAGTAATTAAGACAAAGGATTACTCGTTTTCAGCAATGAAAATGAGTAATCCTTATTTTTTTGAAAGGAGAATTTGAAAATGGAAGAAATTAAGAATGTTAATCTGACACAATTGAAACCTTTTAAAAATCATCCCTTTTCAGTAAATTTTGATAAAGATTTTATTGAATTGATGAAAAGTATTGATAAGGAAGGTGTAATAGTGCCATTACTTGCAAGACCTAATCCTAATGGAGAGGGGTATGAACTTATATCAGGGCATAGAAGAAAAATGGTATGTGAAGAGTTAGGAATAGAGGAAATTCCGGTTGTCATCAGAGAAATGAATGATGAACAGGCAATAATTGCAATGGTAGATATAAACCTGATGCAGAGAGAAAAGATTAAGTTAAGTGAAAAAGCTTTTGCATTAAAAATGAAATTAGAAGCAATGAGCCGACAGGGACAAAGAAGTGATTTAACTTCTGGTCAAGTTGACCAGAAGTTGAAAAATAGGGATGTAAAAACTTATGGAATAGAAATTGAAAAAAAAGATAATGAAGAATTAGTATTTCGAAACAGTGAAAAAACAACAAATTCATATTCATCAAGAAAAGAATTAGCGATGCAAATAGGTGAAAGTGAAAGACAAATACAACGATATATTAGGTTAACAAATTTAATACCACAAATATTAGAAATGGTAGATGCTGAAAGAATAGCCTTTACAGTTGCAGTAGAGTTATCTTATTTAAAAGAAACTGAACAATATGAATTATATGCGGTAATGGATTTAGAGCAATGCACTCCGTCATTAACACAGGCTCATAGAATGAAAATGTCAAGTCAAAGCGGAAATTTGGATATGGATAATATTTATTGCATATTGGAGGAAGAAAAGCCAAATCAAAAAGAAAAAATAAAAATACCAGCAGATTTGTTGGAAGAATTTTTCCCTGAAAATTTTACAGAAAAGCAAAAGATAGGGTTAATAAAAAAATTAGTTGAAGAATGGTATATAGAACAGAATGAGATTGATATCAAATTGTCCAAGCGATAAATCACCATGACATGGTAAGTATTGCAAATTATTTACCATGTCAGTCAATTTAAACAATTTAGAAAATAACTTATCATTATGCCATGCGATAAAACATCGCAGTTGTAAATTGAAAACTGAATAACAATTACAAATTTATGAAACAACAAGTTTCATATCTTACATGAAAGAATTGATGTAAGGAGTAAAATTCCGGTGCACCTGTCCGGATAATCATTCACAGCATTGCGACGAGAACCGAAGGATTGAGAAAAGAAGGCGGAGCAGGCAGGACAGATTAAATGTAGCGGAAGGTTAATAAACCACAAAGGAGTGAGAGAAGCTCCTTATCCTCGAAATGGCAGCAGAGGAGATAGTTTCTATTTAGAAGCGTCGTGAACGCAAAAGCGGCTTGTTTGTAATTCCCAGGTGTACGGGCGATGAGGGCTTAGAGATAAGCGAAGTACACATACATAGTTAATACCCATAAGAATACTATGAATCTGAAGAGAAAGGAGCCTAAACAGTTGGGAATTAACACAAAAGCTTTTAAGAAAGATGAAATAAAAAGCGAAGCCGATAATAAGAAACAGTTAGTAAAAGAACTTCATAGCTGTATGAAATGTAAATATTTCTGGGGAAATGATAACAGATGTATCAATAATAAGAAATGTGGTTCAAAAAATAGTACAAATTGTAACGCATATAAGCCGAAGGATAGCAAGTGTATAGGATGTCCTTATGGAAAAGACAATTTATATTGTTTTCCTTGTATGAAAGATTTGTTAGGAGAATAAAGAAAGAAGGATACATAGATGACTAAAAAATCAAGGAGGCACAGAAAGATGGAGAATAAAATTGAAATAATTGCAATTGACCACGGTTGGTCAAATATAAAGACAGTAAATACAGTTTTTACTACGGCAGTAAACAGAATAGCCAATGAACCGGGAATCTTTGACAATGTTCTTCAATATGAAGGAAATTATTATTCAGTAGGCGGGAAAAGACTTGAAGTAAAAGATACTAAGGTCACAGATGATAGTTTTTATCTTTTAACCTTAGCTGCTATAGCTAAAGAGTTGAAAATCAAGGGAAAGAATCATGCAGATATCTTTTTATCGGTGGGACTTCCACTAACAAGATTTGGTGCTGAAAAGGAAGATTTTATTAAGTATCTGTCAAGAAAAAGAGAAGTAACGTTTAAATTTGAAAAACAGACCTACAGAGTGAATATTGTAAAAGTATCAGTTTTTCCACAATGTTATGCGGCAGTAGCAGACAGAATGTCTGAGTATGGCAGGAAGCATATTGTAGTAGATATTGGTTCATGGACAATGGATTTAATGACTATTAAAGACATGAAACCTGAACTTTCAGAGTGTGACACAAGACCTATGGGATTAATAACCTGTATGCACGCAATAAATAAAGAGTGTGTTGCAAAATTTAATTGTGAGATTGATGAATCTGAACTCGAGTACATAATGAAAACCGGTGTATGTAACATGGAAGAAAAATATGCAAAAGTTGTTGAAGATGAAATGAGAAGATTTGCAAATAAGGTATTTAACACATTAAGAGAATTTAATATCAACATTAATATCACTCCAATAACATTTGTTGGTGGTGGAGCAACAGTAATGAAAACATATGGAGAAAATACTGGGAAAAATATTAGTTACATAGAAGATATTAAGGCTAACGCAAAAGGATTTGAATATCTGGCAAAGGCATTTATGCTTTCTAAGGCAAAGCAGAGAGGAGAAAACTAGATGGCAAAAAATGATGATGGTTTTTATCATACTTTAAGACTTAGCAGGAGAAATCCCACTCACATTAAGATACATCAGATACTGGCAGATTTAGACAAATCAGTTTACAAATCACAAAACCAGTTTATAGCTGATGCAGTAGAATATTACATTAATGCATTAGAGAATGATTTTATAACAAATGATGATAGGGAGAAAAGAGAAGAAAATTTTGTTACCAAGTCAGATATTCAGAAAATGAAGGAAGACATCAAAAATGAAATTTTGAGTGAGGTAAATAAGCAAATGCTATCAGTACTAGGTAGTTTTACCGGAAATCTTGTAAGAAGTTCAAATCAGAATGAAACTGAACAGAAAGATGAATTTAGTGCAGATGACACATTGTTAGGACTTGCAGAAATGTGGGGAGAATAGGAGGCAATATGGCAGGAAATATTTTATACGGAATAAAAGAATATAGTATAGGAACAATAAAGATACTTGCAAAAGTTTTAATAACTATATGTCAGTTATTACTTGAAATTATTAAAATACTGTTTATCATTTGCGGTACAGTTCTGAAAATGTTTCTTGCCGTGTTCTTTATTGGCAGGAAAAAATAAATGAAATAACAAGCATATTATTGTATAATCAAGGAGGTAGAAATGAACAGAATACGGGATGAACCAGTTCTTCATCCCGTGTTGTAACTTAATAAATTCGCATCAGTAGGAGCGGATATGGTATAACACGGATAGCCTGTCCCTCTTACGGAAGGGAAGGCAGAATGAAGAAGATAAAATTAATCATAATAATAGGATTGTTATCAATTACAATTCCACAGATGAATGTAAATACATTTACAGTGCAGGCAGCAACTGTCAAGAAAGTTTCAGGTGTAAAAAAGAGTAAAGTAAAAGATGGCTCTTATTTTTATTCCAAGAAAAAGTACTATGACGGATGCTACAGAAAAATCAGTTGGAAAAAGATTAAAGGTGTAAAGGGGTATCAAATCTACAGATATGACTATTATTCAAAGAAATGGAATAAGATATTAACTACAAAGAATACTTCTTTTAATATTACGGATATGTGTGAAGGAGAAAAAGTAAAGCTTAAGGTAAGAGCATACAAGAAGAAAAAAGGAAAGAAAATATATGGTAAATTTTCAAAATCACTTACATATACAGAAAAAAGTAATCTTTATTACACAAAAAACAATAAGTTAATTAAGAAGGGCTGCTATGCCTCAGGAGTAAACGGATATCATAAGTATTGTGACCAACAAGCCTTTATGCTACAAAATGACTACAGAAAGAAAGCAAGTGTTGTAAAGCTGGAATGGTCTGATGTACTATATGAGATATGTAAAGTTAGGGCAAAAGATATAGTGGATGAATTTTCACACACAAAACTTGATTCAACTGCCAAAAATGTTTTAAAGAATAAGTATGGTTATGAAGAATGGATGCTGTGGGGAAATGTTGGAACTAAAGGATATGGAGTTTGTATCATCAGTGGTGAAAATATATTTAGTGGAAGTAGTTCACCAAAACATGCAATGAAATCATGGAAGAACAGTCAGGGACATTATCACAACATGGTACATCCTGATTATCGTTATGGTGCAATAGCTTCATATAAAGGTTGTTGGGCGGCAGTATTCAGTATGGTGGATGTAGATGAAATAGTGTTAAACAATAACACGGAAAGTCTGGAGCCTGCACTGCAAATTTTAGATAGAGAATAAAAACAGAATATAAATTGATAAAAGATCGTCTTTTTAGGCGGTCTTTTTCTTTTGAAAGGAGATTTGAATAATGAATAAAATAAAGAGACTCGTGGCAATGATGCTTGCAGTTATCATGTCCGTTACGGTACTGCCACATACACAGATAAAGGCATCAACCGGTACTGCTTCATTAGTAAATATAGGACAGCTGGGAACTGTCAATATTGGTGACAAAAGTGAAAGTGGAACGTGGCTCAAAACATTGGTAAATAATAAACCGGTGTTTTGTCTGGATTTAGGAAAAGCATGTCATACCAGTGATGTATATGTTTCATCAACAAGTGAAATATCAAGTGACAGTACTAACGCAAAAACCGCCGCTAAGGCAAAAATTGGACACTGGTATGCTTTTACAAAAAATAAAACTAACAAGGCGTGGGTTTATGCTCAGTGTTTAATCTGGAGTGCAGAAGAAGGAAGAACAAGTGAAAGCCAGTATAAAGATGTTATTAAGCAGGTTAGGGAAAACACTGGATATTATAATGACAAAACAGTAAATGAAATCTATAATCAGATTTTTAATGTAGACCATGTTGTAACGTGCTCCATTTTAAAATGGACACCATCTGCATCTTCCCGACAGGTGCTGATGGAGATTAATAGCACAGAGGTAGAAGAAGACTATAAGTTTTATCCCTTGAATGACAAAATGAGATACAGACAACGTATTACACTTACAAAAAAGGATGAAGATAATAATGCACTTCCAAAAGTAAAATTCTTATTAACTGCCAAGAACATTAAGGAACTGTATTCGTTCAGATTTAACGGATGGGGAGAGCCTGAAGGCGACGAAGTGGATGAAGACCAGAGCAGATTTGAAATTGAAGCATTAACTGATTCAAACGGTAAAATTACATACAAGTTTGATTATCAGATTCAGTCAGAGAACTACTATTATTGTAAAGCTGATGATTTGAAAGATATGTCAGATAATGCAAAAAAGGAAATTAAAGATAAACTGGATGATGAAGGATATAAATATGCCAGTGATTTGTCAAAAGATGGAGCAGAGAAATTAATCAAAGCAGATTTAGAAAAGCAGATGAAGGCAATCAGTAATAAGTATGTTATTATAGAATTGGATACAGGCAATGCAAACATTATTGCGCAGGGAAGCATTACCGAAGGAGTTACAATTACTATAAAGTCTGACAAGAGCTGGACAAAGGAAAATGGTTTCTGGCCGGATACTTCATCAGGGAAATATGGTGAATATGAAAAAGCGTATAAGTATGACGTCGTAAACAACTATAAGAAAGTGAAATTAACTGCTGTAAAGATTGATAATGAAACGGGAAAAGCAGCTCAGGGAGATGCTACTTTAGCAGGTGCAGTTTATGGTATGTATGAAGATAAGGCGTGTACAAAGTTAATGAAAAAGTATACAACAGATGCAGGTAATCAGTTTGAAACAGATTATGTAAGATGTGGAAAAGATTATTTCATTAAAGAAATAACACCTCCAACAGGTTATCTTAAAAATGAAAAAGTGTATACAGTAAATGAAAACGGACAGGTATATACGGCAGAGTATAACAGTGCAAAGTCTAAACTTGAATTAGGTGAAGATGTTATAAAGGGAAAAATATCAATCATTAAAGGTAAAGGTGATGGAACTGCAGGTATTGTTGAAAAAGAGGTAAATGCACAGTTTCAGGTATTCCTTGCTTCAAGTGGTTCATATGATAAGGCAAAAGCAACAGAAAGAGATTTGATTAAAACAGATAAAGACGGTTTTGCAATTACAAAAGAATTACCATACGGAACATATATTGTTCATCAGATTAGTGGTGACAAAGATACAGAGTTTGCTCCAGACTTTTTAGTAGATGTGAAAAAAGACGGAGAGACATATAAGTATCTTTTAAATAACCCTGAGTTTACAGCGTATCTAAAGATTGTAAAGAAGGACTCTCAGACAAAGCAGACTGTGCTTAAAGCAAATACAACTTATCAGATTTATAAGGTAAATGCAGATGGCACGGAAACTCTTGTAAAGCAGTCATACAATAATGGGAATAAAATTGTAACGATGGATAAATTTGTTTCAGACGAATCAGGAGAAATCATTACTTATGAAAAATTGAAGTCAGGTACATACAGGGTTTATGAAGTAAACGGACCGGAAGGCTTTAAGAATGACAAGAACTTTATCAATGTTGAGATTAACAGTAAATTATATAAAACAATGGTTGATGCAGACGGAAATAAATATTTGTACGCAGAGTATGAATATTACAATGATGAAACCTATGGAAAGTTTACGATTAAAAAGACAGGTCCTAGTGTATCAGGACTTAAAAGTGAAACAGTGGCACAAGTACCTGAATTGGCAAGCAAATTACCTGACATTATGCCACTTTCTGTAATTGAAAATCCGTTTCAGTATGAAGATGTAAGACTTGGAAATGTAGTATTTGAGCTTTATGCCAAAGAGGACATTGTGACACAGGACGGACAGGGAACAACATGGTTTGCTGCAGGTGATTTGGTAGCAACAATTGCTACCGGACAGGGTGCAGAGTTTACATCAGACTGTAATGGAATATGCAAAGCAGACGTAGATGAAAACGGAGATGTAACACTTAATGTACCGCTGGGAGCATATGAAATCAAAGAGAAACAGACTGTTTATGGATATGTTTTGCCAAAAATGAACACATGGGATTTGAACTTTGTATGGAAAAGTCAGGATGATGATTATGTATTAGATATTACGGAAAATACAACTGATGGAGTATTAGAAGTTAAGAACGATTTAGTATCAACAGATATTACCGTATTAAAGCAGGATTCAAAGACATGTAAGCCTGTCCCAAATACAAGGTTTGGTTTTTACACAAAGGATAATATATATGATATAGATGGAAATGTAATACTTGAAGCTGATTCAAAGATTACAACAGTTACAACGGGAGCTGATGGAACAGCGAAAATTCCATTTTCAGTGCCGGTAATGAGTGAAGGTTACGGAGAAGTGGAGGCACCGCTCAATTCAGGAGACTATTACTTCTTGGAAGAAAGTGTTTCAGACAGTTACTACATATCAGAAGAACCAACATTTGTACATCTTGAATATGAAAATCAGGAAACGGCAACAGTTTATGCAAAGGCAATAGTAAGTGACGAGCAGACAGAAGTTGAAGTGGATAAGTTAATGATTGCAAGCAGTGTAGAAATTCCGGACTGTCATTTGAAAATTTCAGATACAGATGGAAATGAAATTGTAAGCTGGATTACAGGAGATAAGGATTCAATCAGAATCAATGAGAAATTATCTGAAATGGGATATGTTAACTTTGATGCTAATATGGACGAAGATATGAGCATAAAAGTTAAGGGACTGCTCCATGACAAGGAATATGTTTTATCAGAAACAAAGCCTGCTGACGGATATACGACTGCAACAGATATTTCATTTATGCTTAAGCTCAAAATGGACGAAGCTAAGTATAGTACGCAGGTGTTTATAAAAAATGGGGATGAGTTTATAGAAGCTAATCCAAACAAAGTTGTAATGTATGATGACACCACAAAGGTAGAATTTTCAAAAACAAACATCACTGGGGAGAAAGAAGTTCCGGGTTGTGAGCTTGAAGTAACAGATAAAGAAACTGGTGAAGTGACGGATCATTGGATTTCAACAAAGTATAAACACGTAGTTGAAGGTAAGTATGCTGTAGGAAAGACATATGTATTTACTGAAAAAAGACCGGCAGACGGATTTGTAACTGCTGGCAGTGTGGAGTTTACTGTTTCTGATACAGGGGAAATCCAGAAAGTATCAATGAAGGATGATACAACGAAGATAGAGTTTTCAAAGATTGCATCCGATACTAAAAAGCTACTTCCGGGTGCTAAGTATAAAGTATTAGACAGTAATGGTAAGAAAGTATATGAATTTACCACAACAAAAAAAGTTGTACTGCTTGATGGAATCTTAAAAGCCGGTGAAACATATACGTTTGTGGAACAGAAAGCACCAGAGCATTATAAGAAGGCAGAAGATGTAAAGATTACAGTTAAGGATACCGGAAAGGTACAAAAATTAAAGGTAGTGGATGAACGTATTCCGGAAGTGCCGGATACACCACAGACAGGAAACAGAAGAAATATTCTTTTGTATGCTTTAGCATTACTGTTTGGAATTGGTACTCTAACAACCTACTCATGTGTGAGAATCAATCATGGAAAGAAGAAGGATAATGAACAGTAAGAGATCATGTGTTTATGTAGTTCTGTTCTTATTTGTTGCAGCCATTCTGGTTATATCTGCCGGAATGGCTGTAAATCAGTTAAAGGAAGATTATGCAGAAGAAAAGCAGTTTGTGGATATTCAAAATGAAGCTCAGACAATGAATGATAATAATATAGTTGATAAGCTGAGAAAAAGAAACAAAGACGTTATTGGATATTTGGAGATTCCTGATACAACGATAAGTTATCCTGTAATGCAGAAAAAAGATAATCCGGATTTTTATCTTAATCATGATATAGATAAAAACTACAGCTTTTATGGTACTCCTTATTTGTCAGCATATTGTGATTTAGAAAAGTCAGATAATCTGATTATCTATGGTCACAACATAAATGGCGGAAAGATGTTTGGTGCTTTGACACAGTACAGAGATGAGACTTTTTATAAGAAGCATAAAGATATCTTATTTACAACAAAAGACAAAAAGAAATATAAGATTTTTTCTGTTATCAGTGTAAATAAGAATGATTTTCCATATTGGAAGTTTGTAATGGCACAGGATGAGCCAGATTATGATAAATTCATTAATAAAGCAAAGAAGTACAGTATTTATAACATTGATATTATGCCTAAGTATGGAGAAAAAATACTGACACTCTCAACATGTGATAACAGCAGGGGCGACGATTATAGATTTGTAGTGTTTGCAGTAGAATTGGCAGGATAGGTTTGGTATAATTAGATAAACAAATAAGAATTTGGAGGTAACCGTAATGACTGGGTGTTTAAGATTTTTAAGATTAAGAAATATCTAAGTGCATAAGACTGTGTTAAATAGTTTTATGTACAAATTGAACACTAAAAACTATTTAATAAAGGAGAGCTTGTAATGATATTTCAAGATAATGTAATTAAAGAATATTTGAAAAGTGTTTATTTTGTGACGGGAACACCTTGTGGAGGAAAGACAACGATTTCACGGGAGTTGGCAAAAAAACATGATTTATTTGTTTATGATGTTGATGAACAATTTGAAAAGCATCAAAAAGCTTCAAATGCTAATTTTCAGCCAGCAATGAATAAGTCCTTTAAAGATGCTGATGAGTTTTTTGGACGTACCGTAGAAGAATATAAAAAATGGCTGATTGATAATACAAGAGAACAGTTAGATTTTGTGTTATTGGATTTGGTACGTCTTTCGCAAAATCAGATTGTATTGTGCGATTGTCATTTGACTATGGAACAGGCTAAAAAACTTACAGAACCATCTCGAATTGTCTTTCTAATTAAAGAGCCTACACATATAATAGAGGATTACTGTAATCGCTCTGACCATCAAGGCTTTTCTGATTTTATTAACAGTGCGTCCAATACTGGGAAAGCAAAAGAAACCTGTAATGCAACCTTGAGAAGTCTCAATGAGAAACACTATAGTGACATCAAGAGAAGTGGCTATTTTTGGCTTGAAAGAACATCTGAAAGTACAGTCGAGGAAACTGTAATAAAAGTAGAACAACATTTTGGATTGGCTGG
>NZ_HF991857.1:0-4594 GCF_000432355.1 Eubacterium sp. CAG:161 | reverse complement strand
ATGCCAGAAATACATAACTAAGTTTATAAGTAGTATTTCCTCTTGCTTTCAATCTCGTTAAGAGGCTGAGAGTAAGAGGGAACTTCTAGTTTGATAAAATGAAAAATTAGCGTGTATTTGACTAAGGAGGACTTAAAATAATGTTGGAGCTAAAAAAATTATCTGTCGATGATGGTTTCGATGTTTACAAGATGTTACAAGAAATTCCAAGTGAAGAGAATGGATTACTTAATAAAGCTAATGGATTAACATTTGATGAATACAAAGAATGGTTAATTGCAAAACAGAGAGATGCTGAACAAAAAGGAATTGTGGATGGTTGGAAAGTACCTTCTACCACTTTTTGGTTGTATGTAGATGGTATTCCTGTTGGGTTTGGTAGCATTAGACATTTTCTGACGGAGGCATTGAGTCAGACGGGTGGACATATAGGTTACGGAATTGCACCACAGTTTCGTGGAAATGGATACGGTAATGAAATATTAAGATTATTGCTTAAGAAGGCAGATGAAATAGGATTAGAAAAAGTATTGGTAACAGTTGATTTAGATAATATAGCGTCTCAAGCGGTAGCGTTGGCAAATGGAGGTGTTATTACTGGTAGAACTGATGAAAATGTTCTAATTTGGATTGATACTAAGAATATAACGATTTAAATAGTAGACTAGAGATATACCAACTTATTAAATTGGAAAATAAGAATTTGTAGGGGCGGTATAATATGAGCAAGTATAATCCATTATGGAATTGGATAAAAGAAAATGACACTGACAGTTTTAAACTGACTTATGCCAAAATAGAGAAAATAGTAGGTCTGCCAATAGACCATTCTTTTTTTAAATATAAAAAGGAGTTGTTTCAATATGGATATAAAGTTAGGAAGATTTCTATGAAGGAGCATAAAATGGAATTGGAAAAGGTGGTGGAGTAAATGAAAAATGAAATCAGGATATCACGATTTGGAAGGAATCAATTAATATGTAAAAAGAAAAAATGGATAAAGCCAGTTTTAATAGGTACCATTATTGCTATTTTATTTGTGTTATTGTCTTTGAAATGTGAAGAAATGATACGATGTAGGATAGGCGAACTATCTATTGATAACGATGCTAACGCAACATGGATTGGATCGCTGGCATCTTACTGGGGTGGTATCATTGGTGGTGTATTCTCTGGAACGATTGCGATTTTTGGAGTATTTTACACAATACAGTTCACCCGTGAAGCTGATAGAAAAAAGGAAAGACAAAGTATTCAGCCATTTCTTAATGTAGAAATAGTAGGAACCGCATCTAGAACTGTAAAAAAATTTCAAATTGCAGATGAACCAAAATATGTAAACGGAAAAGCTACACAAGAGTTTTATCCTATATATTTGTCTATTACAAATATAGGAAATGGATTTGCCAATACATTAACGTTTGGAACGGGAGAAAGCTTAACAGGTGTAAGTTTTAAAGAAGTCTTTATAGTAAATCAGAAAAAAGAAGTTTTACTAAATGTTCAAACATATAAAATGGGAAGAGGAGTCAAATTTTTTATTTGGTTTGCTGACAGCATGACAAACGAGTATGTTCAATATTACGAATTAAAACGAAATGAAGATGGTACAGGATATGATTTAGATGTAGGATATCCTAATTTAATAGAGTAAGAATATAGCTTTTTAACTATTATAGTTGGAAGAGTATTGTAGACTGTAACTGAAAGACTACTGTTAAAATGATAAATCCCAGTTTGTCAATTTAATAACATTTAAAGTTTAGCATCTGCTATTACAGCAGGTGCTTTTATATTGCCGGGTGATAACATTTATTCTATATTTAAAAATAATTTTAAATATGGTTACATTATACCGGAGAAAAGATGAATATATCAAAAATCCCCCAAAAGAGCTTTTGCACAAAACATTTTCTGAAGATGAAGTAAATAAAAAAGAAAGCTGTATTAACAGTGATAAAATATGTGATTATATTGCAAAAGAGTTTAATGTCAAACGTTTTATTTATGAAACGGGAAGCGAAAGAAGTACTGAAAAAGATATTTGATATGAATATTAGTGAAATCCCCACTGATGAAATGTTAATAATTATGGATAAAATAAAGTCAGATGAGAATAGCTGGATAGACAAAGAAACTGTAAGGGCACTTTCAGAAAGAAATATAGAAAAAACTAAAGAGCCTAATGGTGTTGTAGTTATGAATCCAGATATTAACGGGGATTATGAAGAAAAAATAAAAATTAGATAAAGAAAAAGAAACAAGGAAGATGTAAGCTGTATGACTGCATCTTCTTTTTTAGTTTAAGGAGGAAATAGTAAATGATGAATTACGAAATTTTTAAAGAAGTATTTAAAGAGAAACTTTTAGATTATATGCCGGATGAATTTAAGGAGCATAGAGTCGTGGAACACAAGGTATTTAAAGTTAATTGCGAGAAGGATGCAATTAATTTACTATCAGGGGATGGCAAGAGTAAATATAAAGGTTCACCAACTATTTATGTGGGTGAATTTTATGAGATGTACAAGAATAGAGAAAACTTGGATTATGTAATGAATTGTGCTGCAGAACTTATGTTAGATGGTTATAAGAATCTTCCGGAGGCTATTAAAAACAAAGATATTGCTGTTGAAACATTTAAAGATCGCGTTGTTGTAACTTTGGTTAATACAGCTCAGAATGAGGAATATCTTAAGAACATTCCGCACAGAGATTATTTAGATTTGTCAATTATTTATAAAGCAGTTATAAGCAATGATAAAAGTGGCATGAGTTCAGTGGTAATAACAAATGACGTAGCCAGTCAGATGGGAATGAATGAAGAACAACTTTATGAAGTGGCAATGAAGAATACACCTGAACTTCTTCCGGTAAGTATCCAGGATATGCAGGATGCAATAGGTGAAATGTTGCTTGAAGAAATTGCAGGGGATGAATATGAAGAGGAAAGAAAAGAAATTGACGACACAATTAGTGAAGTTGTTGATGATAACTGTCAAACGAAAATGTATGTTATGACAAACAGGAGAAAAATTAATGGAGCAGCAGAAATTCTGTTTCCGGAAAATCTTGATAAATTAGCATCTGTTTTACATTCAGATATTTATATCATTCCTTCGTCCATTCATGAAGTAATTGCAATATCATCAAACGGACATAGTGCTGATGAATTACAGGAGATGGTAAATGACATCAATATGAATCAGGTGGATTTGGAAGACAGATTATCCAATGAAGTATATCACTATGACAGAAATAAAAGAGAGCTAACCATTGCAACAAACGCACCAAATAAGAGATTAGACGGAAAATCAGTAACTGAATCAATTAGCTATGGTATTCAGGATAAATCATTGTAGGTGAGCTTATGGAGATTGAAATTAAGATTGAAAAGCTCGATGAATTGACTGAAATTGTAAATTCAATTGATGGAGAGTTTGTCATTCAGATGGAGTGGGAGGATAAAGAGCATGAAGATTAGCGATGATTTTAAATTAAATGTGGTGTCTGTAAGGCTTGTAAAAGAAGCTCCAATTCTATCTGACATAAAGATTTCAAATCCGGAAGTAGCAGTTCAGGTGATTGGAAAATATCTTTGCAAAATGGACAGAGAAGTTTTGTGTGTAGTTAACTTGAAAAGTGATAATACGCCCATTAACTGTACTATGGCAAGTATGGGGTCCCTCAATCAGTCTATTGTAAGTCCAAGAGAAATATTTAAAGCAAGCATTCTTTCAAATGCAGCGCATATGTTGTTGATTCATAATCATCCTTCGGGATCGTTAAATCCGTCTAAGGAAGATATTGAAATTACGGACAGACTTATAAAACTTACTGATTTAATGGAAATACCATTACTTGACCATATAATTGTTGGTGGTGATGAAGCACAATATTTCAGCATGAGAGAAAAGGGGATTATGCTACATAAAAGAACAGTCTTTGAGCAGGATTACAATAATCTTAAATTTAATGACAGTGCAATGGTAGCTGAAAAAGAAAAGAGCAGGTGATGCAAATGAATAACAGATTTACAGAGGAAGAATTAGACATAGCAAAATCTGTTGATTTATGTTCCGTGGCTTCATTTCTTGGTTACACGGTAAAAAAGATTGGAAAGTACTATACCTTAAAGGAAATGGATTCCATAAGGATTTATAATCGGACTAACTGGTATCGTTGGTCGAGACAAAGTGAAAAGGGAAGTAATGGTGGCTCCCAGATAGACTTTTTACGAGTGTTTGCAGGAATGGATGTTAAAGAAGCGGTCTTTTGGTTACTTGATTTTGCAGGATATAAGAAAGCAGATGACAGTGAGAGACATAACAGTCTGAAACATTGTGTAGATAAATTCAGTATAGACACAGAAGAAAAAGAATTTGTTCTTCCTAAAGAATCAGACAGTTTTAATTATCTTTATTCGTATCTGCAAAATAAAAGAATGATTAGCAGGAAATGCATTGACTACTTTGTAAGTCATAAACTGATTTATGAATCAAGAGATTACCACAATATAGTTTTTAAAGGAAATGATAAAAAGGGAGCCACAAGATTCGCAAGTATGAGAGGTGTTTTTGATAAAAATGGTCAT
>NZ_HF991856.1:56149-108874 GCF_000432355.1 Eubacterium sp. CAG:161 | reverse complement strand
CCTCGTGTCTCTGGTTCGATTCCGGAACTGGGCATTTTTATGTAAAAAAATAAGCAGGAAATACTGATTTATTATGAATCTTGTATTTTCTGTTTTTTTTATGTGATAATGGAAAAAAATATACTTTATGAAGTTTCTAATATATTTTCATTTTTTAGTTAAAGAAATATATTTCCAAAAGTCCAAACTGCTACTACCAAACACAAAACAACTACACTAGTTCTAATTATCAAAAGACTTTTATTATTTAGTGTAGGTTCTATCTTTTTTTTATAAAAATACGAACCTAAAATTAATATGATAAATATTATAGGTATGATTATTCTTAGTAATCCGTTTTTATAAATCAAATCTGTTACCTCTTTTCTAATTTATATACTGTATAAATGTAATGCCTGTGTAGATCGCGCGTAAGCATTACATTTTTTACTGTTTTTGCTTCAGTTTACTATAACACATACATCTGCAATTGCAAATAGTTCAGGGAGGTTTGTCAAATTATTAAGATTTTAAGAAAAAACAAACGTATAACAATATTAGTTTGATAATGTTCCTAAATCATAGTAGAATAAAGTGAAAACAAAAGTAGCGATTAGTGTTATACAGGTACGGAGAAAAGAATGAAGGAACATCAGGCAAGGGAATATATTTTCGAGGAAAAGGTAAAAAAATTATTGCAGGATAGCAGGTATATATCAATTATAGAGGAGGAGGTTCCGGGGCGTAGCGGATACCATGACATACATGCCTATGGTAGGATAAATGTGCCAACAGCATTTTTATATCCAGTGCGAATTATATGTCAGTATAAATATTATGCCAAAAACAGGGTAGAGTTAAATCATATAAGGGATTTTGGTGGCATAATGGCTGATATTTCAGAAAAAAATTATACCATAAAAGGCGAAGCAAAAAATATCCCGGATAGGTATACTTATTCGGGGTGCTTTTTTAGTGCCACGGCTTTTTCAAGAGATGCACAGGAATATGCATGGGCTCACAACATATTTATGGTGTCCTTAGAGCGAATAGGAGTTATGCAGCCTATACTTAAAAAAATTGATAATTTCGTGGCAGGGTTAAGCGAATCTACCATAAATAATATTACAAAACAGGAATTGTTAGAGGGGTACGAAAGAGAGGTAGAGGAAGAATCAGTTATGCCGGAGGCGGTAATTGGAATTGTAAACGGAGTATATCCGGTAATGATTATGGGAAAAAAGGATTGGCTTAAGCCGGTTTTGGAGGAAGCGGAAAATTCAGAGATAGGCAAGGTATACATTGACAGTGTTTACCGAAGTGAAAACCAGTTTGAGGCAAATTTTGAGCTTAATTTTATGGAGAGCAGTGGAGAGTTTTCAGTGCCTGTGGCGGTTTTGGAGAAGCTTATGGAAAGGGAAGATAACAACACAAGAGATCATGTAGTGTTTAACGTGGATATTCCATATGTTACAAAAAAAGGACGTAAAATATTTATATCAATGGAAGTTTTTGTGGAAGGATTTAACAGGGGCGATTATACAAATAAGCAAATAAGCTTTTTTCAGCTATAAGGTATAGTTACTTATAAAAAGGAATAGAAAATGAGTCACATATTGTACGATAAATTAATAGAATACGGAAAAAATGGCAAATATCCCTTTCATATGCCGGGACATAAGCGAAATGACAGCATGCTTTCAGGAATGGATCCCTTCGATATTGATATTACTGAAATAGTGGATTTTGATAATCTCCATCATCCTCAGGGCATTATAAAAGAGGCAATGGATAGGGCAGCGTCCTACTATGGAACAGATAGAACATGGTTTTTAATTAATGGAAGTTCCTGTGGAATTTTAGCTGCCATAAATGCAGTGACAGATATTGGGGATAAAATAATAATAGGAAGAAATTGTCATAAAGCGGTGTATAACGCCATGACAATTAGAAATCTTAAAGGAGAATATTTTTATCCGGAATATGTTAGTGAACTGGGAATAAACGGAGGATATAATCCTGAAATATTAGAAAAACTGCTAAGGGAGAACAAAGACACAAAGGCAGTGGTTATAACATCCCCCACCTACGATGGGATAGTATCTGATATTGAAAAAATAGCAGAAATTACCCATAAATACGGGGCGGTGTTAATTGTTGATGAGGCTCATGGAGCACATTTTAGAATAAGTGATAAGCTTCCGACACCGGCGTACAAATTAGGGGCAGACCTGGTTATAGAAAGTGTTCACAAAACATTGCCGTCCATGACACAGACAGCGGTTTTGCACAAATGTGGCAACAGGGTAAAAGAAGAAGAAGTGGAGAAATCACTGGGAATTTACCAGTCATCAAGCCCTTCCTATGTGCTTATGGCATCTATTGACAGGTGTATTGATGTTATTGAAAATTATGGTGATAACTTCATGGAAAAATTGTTAATAGCCCTTAATAATTTCAGAAGCAATGTTAATAAATTAAAAAGCTTTTATGTGCCGGGAAAGGAAATTGTAGGAAAGTTTTCCGTATATGATATGGATCCTACAAAGCTGGTAATATGCATAAAAGCACAGGCAGGGAATGGAAAATTGCTTTCAGATATATTAAGGAAACACTATGGATTTGAAATGGAAATGGAAGCACCGGAATATGTTCTGGGAATTACAGGTATATGTGATGATTTAAGCCAGATACAAAGACTTTATGAAAGTTTGAAAGAAATAGACAGCAGTATTAGTTATAAGGAAAAGACCTGTGACGCAGCAGAATTTGAACTTACAAGAAATGACAGGGCAATGTCTGTTTATGAGGCACAGAAATCAGAAAGTGTACCGGTTAAAATAGAAGAGTCACAGGGAAAAGTTTCAGGGGAGTTTCTTTATTTATACCCACCGGGAATCCCTCTTTTAGTGCCGGGGGAAGTTATTTCCCATAAATTAATTAGTCAGGTAAAAGAATTTAAGAAAATGAATATGAACATTAACGGATTAGCGGATATGGAAAATAAATACATTAAGGTTATTAAATAGATTAAGAGGAAGTAAAATGGCAAAGATTTTTTTTGTGTTGGGAAAAAGCTGTAGCGGGAAGGATACAATTTTTAAGAAGTTAAAGGAAGACAGGAAATTAAATTTAAATACTGTAACAGGTTACACCACAAGACCCATGAGAGAAGGGGAAATTAACGGTGTGGAGTATTTTTTTGTAAATAATGAGGAACTTGAGGCTTTAAAAAATCAGGGAAAAGTAATAGAGTGCAGGGATTACAACACTGTTTATGGAGTTTGGAGTTATTTTACGGTGGATGACGGACAGATTAATCTTGAAAAAGGAAATTATTTGTACATAGGAACACTGGAATCCTATGAGCAGATGGTTAGATACTACGGAAAAGAGGTAGTTGTTCCTATTTATGTGGAAGTGGAAACAGGAGAAAGGCTGACAAGAGCCGTAAATAGGGAGAGACAGCAGGAAAATCCTAAATATACAGAGCTTTGCAGAAGATTTCTGGCAGATGAAGAAGATTTTTGCGAGGAAAATATAAAAAAAGCGGGAATCAAAAAGAGATATGAAAATAACAGTCTGGAAAGATGCATAGAAGAGATAGTTGAAGATATTCGTGATTTTATGGTATTATAAAAGGTGGGTTTGTGTCAGATAATATTTAGCTCAAACCTTAATGTGCAAATTCATTTTTAAGATAGGAGCGAAATATGGAGTCAGGAAGGATTCTTGGACAAAACCATATAATTAAACATTTTGAAAATGCCATAAAAATGGGAAAAATATCCCATGCCTATATTATAAATGGTGAGGCAGGTTCAGGAAAAATGAAGCTGGCAGTTCATTTTGCCAAGGCACTTCAATGTGAAGCCAATAATCCTGATGCAGCTGATGGAAATATGCAGTTTGATTTTGGAGAAGGCACAGGGGAAAAGAAGGAAATTACCGGAGTTGCCTGTGGACATTGTAAATCCTGTCACCAGACAGATTCGGGAAACCAGCCGGACATAAAATATGTAACTCACGAGAAATCAGGTATAGGCGTAGATGAAATAAGAGACCAGATTAACAATGATATTGATATAAAGCCCTATAGTAGCAGATACAAAATTTATATTGTTCCTGATAGTGAAAAAATGACGGTGCAGGCGCAAAATGCCCTGTTAAAAACCATTGAGGAGCCACCGGAATATGCAATAATTATTTTGCTGACAACTAATGCAGATATGTTTCTTCAAACAATATTGTCAAGATGTGTACTGCTAAACATAAGGCCGGTAAAGGAAGAGACCATTAGAAATCAGTTAATGTCTGAGTATGGCATTGGAAATTATGAGGCTAATGTGGCAGCGGTTTTTGCCAATGGTAATCCGGGAAAAGCCATAAAGCTGGCTACATCTGAGGATTTTAAGGAATTAAAGCAGCAGGTGGTAGGCACACTTCTTTCTTTAGAGAAAGGCGGAATGGACATTATAACCCAGAGGGTTAAGGAAGCAGGCAGTTTTAAAAATCAGATAGATGATTATTTCGGGCTAATGCAAACGTGGTTCAGGGATGTACTTTTGTACAAGGCTACGGGAGATACGGAAAAACTTATTTTTCAGGATGATTATCACGAAATTGTGGAAATGTCAGAAAAAATATCATATTTTCATATAAATATTATTTTAAAATCAATAGATCAGGCATGGAACAGAATTAAATCAAATGTTAATTTTGATATTACCATGGAGGTATTGTTTTTATCGATAAAAGAAAGGATAAAAAAATGATAAAAGTTATTGGAGTCAGATTTAGACAGGCAGGAAAAATTTACAATTTTGACCCGGCAGAGTTGGAAATAAAAAAAGGAGACCATGTTATAGTGGAAACAGCAAGAGGCGTAGAGTATGGCTATGTTGTTTTTGGCGTAAAGGAGGAAAAGGAAGAAGATGTGGTTATGCCTTTAAAAACTGTTATAAGGGTGGCAACACCAGAGGACGACCAAAAGGCACAGGAAAATATTGAGAAGGGCAAAAAGGCATTCAAAATATGTAAGGAAAAAATTGCAAAGCACGGCCTTGAAATGAAATTAATAGATTCAGAGTATACTTTTGACAACAATAAAGTTTTATTTTATTTCACAGCTGACGGAAGAATTGACTTTAGAGAGTTAGTAAAGGATTTAGCTTCGGTTTTCAAAACAAGAATTGAGTTAAGACAGGTGGGAGTGAGAGATGAGGCAAAAATGTTAGGCGGCATAGGAATGTGTGGAAGACCACTGTGCTGCAATACTTATTTGTCAGAGTTTATACCTGTTTCAATTAAGATGGCTAAGGAGCAGAATTTGTCACTTAATCCCACAAAGATTTCCGGAATATGCGGAAGACTTATGTGCTGTCTTAAAAACGAGCAGGAGGCTTATGAACACTTAAATTCTAACCTTCCAAATGTGGGAGAAACTGTTAAAACCTTTGACGGATTTAAAGGGGAGGTTGCAAGTGTCAACGTTTTAAGACAGAAGGTTAAAATTGTTATTGAACAAAATGATGAGAGGGAAATCAGGGAGTATTCTGTAAACGAGCTTAAGTTTAAGCCTAAGAAAAAGAAGTTTGATTTGGCAGCAGATGAACTTAAGGAACTTAAAGGACTTGAGGATACAGAAAGTTCAAAATTGGACTAATGGGAATAAATTTATGGAACTAAAAGGAAATGAACGCATTGTGGACTTAGAGCGAAACGGCTATTGTATAATTCAGGACAGGGAAAGATTCTGTTTTGGCATTGATGCTGTTTTACTTACCGGATTTGCCGCAGTAAAAAAAGGGGAAAAGGTACTGGATTTAGGAACGGGAACAGGCATTATTCCTATACTTTTAGAGGCAAAGACAGAAGGAATGCATTTTACCGGTCTGGAAATTCAGGAAGAAAGTGCGGACATGGCAAGGCGAAGCGTTATGCTTAATAATATTGCAGATAAAATCGATGTGGTAACCGGGGACATAAAGGAAGCGGGAGAGATTTTTGGAAAAGCATCCTTTGACGTGGTGACTACTAATCCACCATATATGACAGAAAATCACGGACTTAAGAATCCTGAAGAGCCAAAGGCAATAGCAAGACATGAAATCAAATGTACCTTAGAGGATGTTGTCAGGGAAAGTGCTAGGGTTTTAAAGCCCGGTGGAAGATTTTATATGGTTCACAGACCCAGAAGGTTAGTGGATATTATTGAGATTATGAGAAAATATAGAATTGAGCCTAAGCGTATAAGAATGGTACATCCTTTTTCAGACAGAGAAGCCAATATGGTTTTAATTGAGGGAAGAAGGGGAGAGAAACCTATGATGAAGGTGGAACCTCCTATTGTTGTTTATAAGGAACAGGGCGTGTATTCTGATGAAATCCATGAGATATATGGTTTTTAATGTTTTAAGTAAGGAAGAAAAATGGCAGGAAAATTATATTTGTGTGCTACACCAATAGGAAATTTAGAAGATATTACTTACAGGGTGGTAAGAACCCTTAAGGAAGTGGATATTATTGGTGCGGAGGATACCAGAAACAGCATAAAGTTATTAAATCATTTTGATATAAAAACACCTATGACCAGCTATCATGAATTTAATAAATATGATAAGGCAAAGATTTTGGTGCAGGAAATGTTAGATGGAAAAAATGTGGCATTAATAACTGATGCAGGAACGCCGGGAATATCAGACCCGGGAGAGGAACTTGTAAGACAGTGCTATGAGGCAGGGGTGGAAGTAACTTCACTTCCCGGTGCGGCAGCATGTATTACAGCTCTTACCATGTCAGGGCAGAAAACAAGGAGATTTTGTTTTGAGGCATTTTTGCCAAAGGATAAAAAGGAAAAATCAAGAGTTTTGGAGAGCCTTAAGGAGGAAACCAGGACTATTATTATATATGAAGCACCTCACAGATTACTTAAGACTTTAAAGGAATTAATGGATGTATTAGGTGACAGACCACTTACGGTATGCAGGGAACTGACAAAAAAGTATGAGGAAGCTTTTCAGACAACTTTCTCAGAATTAATAGAGAAATATTCCAATACAGATATAAAGGGAGAGTTTGTTTTAGTAATTGCAGGAAAACCTGAAGAGGAATTAATAGAAGAAAAGCGCAGGCAGTGGGAAAAAATGAGTGTTCAGGAGCATGTTGAATATTATGTAAACCAAGGTCGGGACAAAAAAGAAGCCATGAAGCTTGCGGCAAAGGATAGAGGCGTGTCTAAGAGAGACATTTATAATGAATGTAACAGATAGGATAAGGAGTAGTTTATGAACAAATGGGCAAGGAAGTTTGTTGCGGGAATTTTAGCAGCAGCTATGATTTTATCAGTTTACACACCGGGATATGTAAAAGGTGCAGAGGAAGAAAATCTGGGAACAGTTACCTTTGACATAGAAAGAATGACTATTGGTCAGGGCTTTTACATGGAGCCTGTTAAGGTGGAAATAAAGGCAGGAGATAATGTAAAGACGATTTTTAAAAGAGCCCTTAAGGGTATGGGAGGAACTTATACAGCTACAGGGGTAAAGACTTTTTATCTTAAGACCATAAATAATGCAGATGCAGGAACGGTGAATATTCCAAAAGAAATTTCAGCCATGCCTGATTACTCATATACATATGTGGGAAGTGACGGTGAGGAGCATAGCGTTTCTTATAAGGCACCTACAAGTAGTGTAAATATAGGAAATCAGTTGGAAAATAATGCATTAGGTGAATATTCATATGGCGAAATGGCGGGATGGATGTTTACCATCAACAATGAGCCGGCAAGTGAATCAGTTAATTACATACCTGTAAAAGATGGAGATGTTATACGACTTCAGTTTTCAGTTTATGGTTATGGAGCTGATTTAGGATATGATACGGAAAGCTACACCGGTATTCCTAAACTCCAGATGGCTAACAGGGATGCACTTTTAAAGGAAGTGGCGGAAACTAACGAAAAGAAAGATTACTGGATGGCATATCCAAATGTTAAATCAGCATATGATAAGGCGTTTCAGGTAGCAAAGGAGTACAATCCTACACAAAAGAATGTGGATAATGCTTTGGCAGCATTGCAGGGAGCAAAGAAGAAACCCACATATCCTACAGTGAAAACCGCTTCCATAAAAACAGTTAAAAATGTTAGAAAGTACAAGGCTAAAATTTATGTAAACCAAGCATCAGGAGCAACAGGATATCAGTACAAATATTCCGTAAGCAAAAGTTTTAAAAAATCAGTAGTAAAGACCACATCAAAAACATATATAACAACAAAGAAATTAAAGAAAAAACAGGTATGCTATGTGAAAGTCCGTGGTTACAGAGTGGTTAACGGAGTTCGTATATATGGCAAATGGAGTAAGGTTAAAACCGTAAGGATAAAGAAATAATCAGCTATTTAAGTTACAAAATGAAGGAGTTATACAAATATGAAAAAAAGGATTGTCTGTGTAATAATGATATTATTGCTAATAAGTACAGTACCTGTATGTGGGGCAACTGCATTAACAAAGGCCCAGACAGATAAGTATTTGTATGACATTTCATATTATGAGCAATATAATATAACAAAACCTTCCTATGGAAGTGTAGGCGGGGAATGGATGGTAATGGGGCTTGCCAGATATGGAGCCGTTACCCGGGAAACTCTTTCTACATACAAAAGCAATTTAAAGGCATATGTGAAATCCTGTAACGGACAGTTATCTTCCAGAAAATATACGGAGTATGCAAGGGTTGTTATTGCACTAACAGCTATAGAGGAAAATCCGGAAAATTTTGCAGGATATAATCTCGTAAGACCATTAGCTGAATATGACAGGCTTATTAGTCAGGGATTAAATGGTATTATTTATGGATTAATTGCCCTTGATTGTGGAAATTATGATATTCCAAAGCCTGAGAAAAATTACACCGGAGAGGTTACAACAAGGGAAAAGCTGGTTAAGACTATTTTAAACAACCAAAAATCCGATGGAGGCTGGAATTTTAGTGGCACAAAAACTGACACAGATATGACAGCTATGGCAATTCAGGCACTAGCTCCATATATGAGTGAAGAAAGGGTAAAAAAAGCTGTGGACAAGGCAGTGGACTGCCTTGGAGAATTGCAGCAAAGTGATGGAGGATATGCTACATCTAATGTTAAAAACTGTGAAAGTACGGCACAGGTTTTAACGGCAATTTCCACCATAAATGTAAGTGTAAAGGATTCAAGGTTTATAAAAAACGGAAATTCCGTAATAGATGGTTTAATGAAATATTATAAAAACGGTGGATTTAGTCATGCTCAGGGAGGAATGATAAATCAGATGTCCACGGAACAGGCGATGTATGCTTTAACTGCCTATTATAGAAATATTTCAGGAATGAACAGACTTTTTGATATGTCTGACGGAATTACCTACAAAAGCATTGAAATAAAAAAAGCAGATAATTCAAGGGAAAATACCGAAAGTAAAAATAACAAAAATAACAGGTCAGGAAACAAAAATTCAAAAAGTTCTAAAACCGTGAAAAAAATAAACAATACAACAACCTATTATCAGGAAAAAACGTTGCCGGAAACAACAATTAAAAAGTCAAAGAAAAAAGGAAAAAAAACTGTGGAAAATGAAACCATAGTAGAAACTGAAATTGAAACGAAAAAAGATGGAGAAACGATAGTTGTTACTAAAATAGTTGAGGAAACAACGGGAAACAGTAGTAGTGAGGAAAAACAAAAGAATAATAATGGAATAATTATTTTGCTGGGAGCCATAGTTATAGTGGCAGCAGGAACGGTAATAATTATAAAAAAAGAAAAAGTAGCTAAAAGCCATAAGTAGTGGTTTTTAGCTACTTTTTGTTATGATAACTTAATAACATTATTGGCAAATTCAGCCCAGTATTCGGAAACTTTGCCTATAAACTTAACTTCGTCAAAGTCGGAATTGCCAAGGGTACGTCTTACCTCACGGGTAAAGAAACTGTCATCTCTCTTAAGCTCATAAGGAAGCCTGTGCCATTCTAAAACACGTATTTTAGTGGCAAGGGCATTAAAGTATTCACGGTTATATGTATCCTTAAATGCCGTAACTAAAATAGTTATGTCATTATCGAAAAAGTTTACATTATCAAGATATTCATTTAACTGGTCATAAAAAGTTTTGCCATTGGTGTCAATATCCACAATAACAAGAGTCTGCTTTTTGTAATTTTTTAGGGTATTAACAGCAATTGGCGTATTTTTGTTTCGCAGTATGGTATTTACAATACGCTGACAGCTTTCACCATCTTCACCTTCTAAGGACTTTTTCATTAATTCATAATAATTTTCTCCGTAATATTCCATGTACTGCTCAGGATCATTGCAAATGGCAGTAAGGGAAGCAGCTATTAAATCCACATCGGATGTTGCATATCCCGGAAGCTTCTTTGCAGGAATGTAAAGTCCACGACTTTTCCTGTAATCCTTGTAGTCAGGAAGATAGAAAAGTATAGGTCGCTGTGTAATTAAAAAATCATAAAAAATTGCAGAATAATCTGTAACTAAAACATCTGTAACAGTAAGAAGTTCACTGGTATCAATTGTAAAAGGAACTAAAAACTTACTTAAATCAGGGTCTTTTGCCAATGCTTCGTACAAATAATAGTGAACCCTGAGACAAATCTGATACCGGGTTTCATCAATGGCACCGGACATTTTTGAAATGGCATCTTTAATGCCATCTAAATTAAAGTCAACGGAATTAACATTTCCACGCCATGTAGGAGCATATAAAATGATTTTTTTATTAGTGTCAAAACCGCAATTCTCCAACCGCTTATACACAACTGCGGTATTGGAATTTAAAATAGTATCGATTCTGGGATATCCTAATTCAAGAATCTTTCCCTGAAAAATTCCCTCTAACATAAAGGCATGCTTGTACAATGTGTCTGTCATAAAACGATTGGCAGACAACAGATAATCAGCCATAAGGAAGTTGCGGACTAAATCCTTGCTGTTTTCCACAGGCTGGGAATGATTATCATAGCCTACGTGCTTAAAAGGAATGCCACAGCATGTATTTATGTAAACCTGATCAACTCTTTTTTCAAAGAAGTAATCAAAGTAAGAGTTGTTTATTAAATATTTACAGGTGGCTAAATATTTGTAGTAATCATCAGAGCCTTTCTGAACAATAATAACATTGGAATATTCAGAATATTCCTTTAAATTATCACCGGTTTTTTCAATGTCAGCCACGGCCCACACATGGGTATACTGACTGGCATCCTTAGAATCTAATAAATAATTGAAAAGCGCACGGGGGCTGTCTAAAATACCAAGCCCTAAAAATGCTTCATAAAAAATATAATTATCTTTAATAGGAAGAGAAAGATAATTATGATATTGAAATTTGATTTTGTCATCCTTGCTCATACGAAATTTTTGAGCAAATTTTTTAAAACCTCTGTTTAACTTAACCTTTGTGCCATCTTTGACGGTGGCTGTATATTCACTCATACCACACCTCGTAAATTATAGTAAAATCATAGTTAAATTTGTTACACTTAACATCAGTTAAATTATAGTATAAGGTTTATGGTTTTTCAAACAAAACCATAAGAAAAAAACGTAAAATTTATAATAAAACAAATTGCACAAAAAAAGTAGTAAAAACATTTTTTTGCCCCAAAAATAATTTAGATATTATTACCATAAAAACAGGTGGAACATTAAGAATATATAGTTAAAAAATTGTGCAATATGCCCTAAATTAAGGAAAAACTTTTTTACACTTGTGCACTAATTTACCAAAAATTATAATTAATAGTAGGAGAAAAGATTTCGGAGGTAAAATGATGAATAAATTCCTTAAAAAGGCATGCAGTCTGGCGTTGTGCGTTGCCATGACTGTAACAGTTTGTCCTAAGGGACAGATTTTCTATACTAATGTATCAGCAGCAGATACCATGGATGGAGAGCCATATAATATTTCATATGGAAGACCGGTATATGCCAGCTCACAGAACGGAAATGATTCCGCAGAAAATGCCGTGGATGGCAAGGATAGCACCAGATGGCAGGCTGCCGGTGATGATACAAATGAGTGGTTATATGTTGACTTGGGAAAAAAGGCAGATGTCGACCATTTGTTTATACACTGGGAAGCCGCACATGCAAAGTCGTATGAAATTCAGTTTTCAGATGATGAAGAAAACTGGACTACAGTATATACAAAGGGAAAAACAACTAAACCGGGAGAAACTACAGGGCTGAAAATTACATATTCAGTTCAAAAGGTTGAAAAGGGATATGCCACAATTCAGGCAAACTGGGATTCTGTGGACGGAGCAATATATAAGGTTTGCGTTGACAGTGAAGAAAATATTGCCAAGGCGCCGGACGGATATAGTTTTACCGGTCATAATGTAAATCAGGGACAGATTGTTCTTTCCGCAGGAAAACATAAGCTTATGGTTTATGCTTTGGATAAAGAAACAAAGCAGGTTTTAGGAGAAGGAACAATAGAAGGGGAATTTACGGAGGAAGCTACAACAGTTGAGGAGACAACTAAAGAAGGCACAAACAAGTATGAAGACACAATTACCTTTGATGAGCTTTCAGCAGAACAGAAGCAGGCAAGATATGTAAGAATGGTAGTAAATGAAAGAGCCATGGAAGCCTATGGATGTTCAATGTATGAATTTCAGGTTTATGGAACTAACGGCGCAAGAAAACGTCCTTCAAATTATGGCAAAAACCTTGCTCTTAATAAGACAGTTACATGTTCAGGAATAAGAGATGAGTGGTGGATGAAGGATGAAGACGGAAATATAATGGAAAGTGCATATAATAATGTTAAGGCTGAAAATGCAGTAGACGGAAATACAGAAACATCATTTACATCTTATCAGGGTACAGACCAGTGGCTTACCGTTGATTTGGGACAGGCATACACAATAGGAAGAGTTATTGTAAATTGGAATGCAGATGCAGGAAAAATATATGACGTTCTGGTATCTTCAGACGGAAAAGACTGGAAAACAGTTCACCGTGTTCAAAAGGGATACGCATATATGGTGGATAACTGCACTATGTATCAGCAAAATGTAAGATATGTAAAGGTATTAGGATATACAAAGGTAGAAAGCGGAAGTGGCTTTGGTATTTCAGAGTTGTCAGTGTATGAATATGTAGAAGGTGACAGCAAGACAAATGAAACAATTACAGAACTTCCAAAACAGGAAATTTTAAAAAGTGCATCAGGCAAGGGAACTTATGTAACGGGAGAAATGTACAATGAAAAGAACAAGCTCCCTACATTTGTTAATGAAGACAATATTAAAACACCTATAGATTCTAACAGCTGGTGGTCATCTGCCCTTGTTCAGAAGTACAGCAGTTTATTATGCTCAACACCTTTAAAAGCAAGTTTTTCAACTAAAGGTCTGGGAATTTTGCTGGCAACATCAGGATGGGTAGGAACAAGAACTGAAAATGATTTGGGAACAGATCAAAGTACAGAGACAGAAAGAGATTTCTATATTTCACCGGAGAATTTTGATACAGAAACAGGATATGACAGAGTAGAAAATTATGGAGATTATTCAGTTGAACTGGGACTTACAGATGAAGATGCAGTTCAGATGAAATCAACAATAGTAAAGGGTTCACCATATATTTTCAATGAATTTTGCAATAACACAGTTGCATTTATAAGTGGAAGCAGCATTCAGGAATTTTATGATGGAAATGGAAACACAATTCTTGGAAATAAAGGTGATACAATAACAACAGACCACATTGCTTTTAAGTCTTTTGATAAGGAAAATACAAAAGCAGGCAATGAAGGCTCATATTTTGAGGTAAACGTTCCGGCAGGCACAACATTTAAAGTAATGATTGGAAAATCAAATTATAAGGTTAAGGTTACTTTCCCATCAAAGGCTGAAAATTATATGTCTGTTGCCGCAATGACGGATTTAAAAAATATTGATGGATATTATAAGCATGGATATGCTTTTGTTACAGATACTACTGTAGATTATGAGTATAACCATGATAATTCAAAAATTACAACTATATATACTGCTTCAACTGATTTAAAGAGAGCAGAATTTTCCAATGAAACTATGCATTGCTTATTCCCGCATCAGTGGAAACACAGCACTGCAGCAGATTCACCGGTGGCTACATATACATCAATCAGAGGCAATATGAAGTCAATCTGGGCTAATACATATAGTACAACCCAGCAGTTTTCAGGCTTGCTTCCAACTTTTGCAAAGCCTGACAGTGACATGATGGATACAGAGGAAATGATTGACTACTTAAATCAGGTAGTTGCGTCTAAGGTAAATACCGCTCCTGTATCAGATGCATATTGGGAAGGTAAAAATGTACATCCGTTGGCAATTAGTGCAATAATGGCAGACCAGTTAGGTGAAACGGAAATTAAGGAAAAGTTACTGGCTAAATTAAAGAGCATTATGGTTGACTGGTTTAACTATGACGGACCGGATGACAGATGCTACCTTATATATAATAAGGATTGGGGAACAATTTACTATCCTGACAGTGCTTACGGCGCAAACGCCGCAATATGTGACCACCATTTCACATACGGATATTTTATGTTTGGTGCCGCAGTTTTGGCTACCTACGATAAAGAGTTCTTAAATGATTACAGAGACATGATTGAACTTTTGGTAAGAGATTATGCTGATCCAAAAGACCCGGAAGATGACGGAAACATGTTCTGCAAGTTCAGGGCTTTTGACCAGTATTCAGGACATTCATGGGCAGGAGGATATGGAGACAGCGATTCAGGTAACAACCAGGAATCAGCTTCAGAAGCATTGTTTAGCTGGGTTGGAATGTACCTTTGGGGCGAGGCAACTCAGAATAAAACATACATAGATGCAGGTGCTTATGGATTTACTACTGAAATGGATGCAATTGAGCAATACTGGTTTGATTATGACGAAGATAACTGGTTGCCGGATTATCCTTTCCAGGCAGCAGGTCAGATATATGGTGCATCAATGGGATATGGTACATATTTTGGAGGACAGCCGGTATATGTATACGGTATTCAGTGGCTTCCTGTTTCAGAGTACCTTACAAACTATGGCATAAATCAGACAAAATGTGCAAATATCTATAAAGGTTTGGAAGATGATACTGCATACGCAATCAGTATAGAAAAGAGACTGGGAAATATAACAGATGATGATGAGTATGCAACACCGGACAATGGATGGCAGCATATTACATGGCCGTATCTTTCACAGACAGATGCAAAGCGTGCCTATGACAAATTTGAGGCAAATGTTTCAAAGGTTCAGGTAGAAGACAGGGCAAATACATTATGGTTTATTTCAGCAATGGATTCTATCGGTCACAGAACAAATGACTACATGGTAGTTGGAAATATTCAGGGTTCCGTATATGTTAAAGACGGGGTGTACACAGCAGAGGTTTGGAATCCTACATCAGTTACCCAGACAGTTGCTGTAAAGAGGGCTGATGGAACAAAGGTGGGAACAGCCACTGTAGGTTCAAAGGCTACTGTAGCATTTGAAATTAACACAAAAGAGGAATTTGCTATTTCTCAGGTAAGTACACCGGTAATTAAGGCAACAGCAATTGCTGATGGAAAAGTGACTGACAATATAACAGGAACAAAGAACTTTGACGATACACAGTTTGTTGAACTTTCATCAGATGAAGGAACAGAGATTTATTACACAACAGATGGAACAGTTCCAACTACAGCTTCTAACCGGTACAATGGAAAAATTTTGGTATCAAGTGACACTGTACTGAAAGCCATTGCAGTTAAAAGCGGTTCAATAGATTCTGATTATGCATCAGCAGCAATAAAAATCAACGGAGATACAGTACAAAGCAGCAATAATCTTGCATTGAGAAAGACGGCTACTGCATCATCAGAGGATGGTGCGGCAAAGGCAGAACTGGCAGTTGACGGAGATGGAAGCACAAGATGGCAGGCACAGTCAGCAGATGATGAATATTTACAGGTAGACTTGGGAAGTGTTCAGGCTGTTAATACAGTAAAAATTACATGGGAAACAGCTTATGCGGAAAAATATCAGATTCAGGTTTCTGTAGATGGAGAAAACTGGACTACAGTTGCAACAGAAAGCGGACAGGTGGGAGAAATCACATCAAGCTTTGCAGCAGTTAAGGCACAGTATGTAAGAATGCAGGGTGTTAAGAGAGGAACCCGGTACGGATACTCAATTTACGAGATGGAAGTATATGGAGCCTTAAAGGCTAATGCACCTACAGTTTCACCGGTTAGCGGAAAATATACAGGTGAACAGACTATTACAATGTCAACGGCAGTAAAGGGTGCCGAAGTTAAATATACATTAGACGGCTCAACACCAACAGAGGATTCAGCTACATATGTTGAACCAATAAAGGTTAATAAGTCAACTATAGTTAAGGCAGTTACTTATAGAAAAGGAATGATTTTATCTGATGTAACAGAGTCAGATATTATAATTGCAGGAACAATTTCAATTAATCCTTCATCAGTTAAAATTGCAATTGGAAGAGTAATGCAGTTAGCAGCATTAAGTGACGAAACAGTTACATGGAAAAGTGAAGATACAGGAATTGTTACTGTAAATGAAGAAGGAAAGATTACAGGTAAAAATCCGGGAACTACAAAGGTAACGGCAACTACACCAAGTGGAAAGGTGGCAGAATGTCAGATTACAGTTACGGAACCGGTACACATTACCTCTATCAGCATTCCGGAAACTTATACAATGAAGAAGAAAACTTCGGAAACATTAGAGCTTAAGATTAATCCGGCAGATACTACTGACGACACAACAGCTGTATGGAGCTCAAGCAATGAAAAAATTGCAACTGTAAGTAACGCAGGAACAGTTACAGCTAAAAATGAAGGTGAAGTTGATATTACAGTTAAGGTGGGAGAACATAAGGCAGTATGTCACGTAACTGTAGGGCCGGCAGCAACAAATCAGGAAATGGTATCAAGTACCAAGTACAATGTGGCACTTAATAAGAGTTTTGAAATAAGCCCGGGAGTAGCTGAAGGTGACGAAAACTGCGTTACAGATGGAAAGCTCACAACAGGTGGAACTCATTGTGCCATATCAAGTGGATGGGGATATTCAGGAGAAAGTTATATAACTATTGACTTAGGAGCTAAATATGACGCATCTACCATTGATGAAGTTTTGGTACAGTACAAAGACAATAATGATAATGATACTGTAGTTGGCAGAACATATAATATTCAGTATTCTGAAGATGGAGAGAACTTCAAAACTATTTATACTTCAAAGACAATTACTGCAAATGATTTAGACAGTGACAATTGCGTTGCCGCTGATGTTTCAGGTAACACCGGGGCAGTAAGATATGTTAAGGTATGTTACCCTACAACACCGACATATGGTATTCAGATATGTGAAGTTGCAATTTTAAGCACGGAAAAGAATGCAAAATTATATGAAGATAATACCGTTGTAGTAAGTGATGATATTGAAGTTTTAGGATACCAGATAAGTGATAAGGCATTTAACAAGGAAGGTGGTTTCAGGGTTCTTGCAGTAGTTGAACCGGAAATAAACGGTAAGAAAGTTACAGGCTGGGGATTTATATACGGTCTCGCAACCATAAATGACCAAAGTACAGGTGTTACAGATGATGATATGATTATTGATTCTTCAAGCAACAAAGTTATTCATTATCAGTCAACAGCTGAGGGTACTCTTCCAACCAATCTGGGAGGTTCAGCTACATGCACAAATTATGTAAGAACAATGTCCTTTGGTAACACAAATGCCATAGCCCTTACAGCAGGATATAAAATAAGGGCATATGCAATTCTTGAAGATGGAACTTATGTATACAGTACAATAAGTGAGTTTTCAATTTATGAAATTGCTGATTACATTTATCAGAATAAAAAGATGAATTCTCTTGAGGGATATAATTTTATTTACGATAAGATTTTATCAGTGGTAAATAAAGATTACAAAAAACTGGAATTTGAATGGAGTGAAATAGTAACTCTGGCACAGTAAAACAGAATATTGCCTACACAGGGCAACGGTATAAATAACAGGCTTTCTTGCTAATGACTGAGGTTGTTGGCAGGAGAGCCTGTTTTTCTGTGCCTGTTTTTTGTAAAAAATTACCACAGGATATAAAATGTATGGTAATATAGTGTGGAATGAAAAGTTTTTATACGGAAGAGGAGTTGAAGAATGCAGGAAATCAGGGTTTTGGTTTGTGATGATGAAGAATTGATACATCAAAAAGTAGAAGAGTTAATTAAAACTTATGATAAAACAAATGAATATGTGTTTAAGGTTTTTCATTGCTATAATGGTGAGGAACTTATAAGTTTTAGTATTGAGTACGATGTGCTAATGCTGGATATCGACATGCCTGATAAAGATGGTATTGAAGCAGCACGGACACTATTGAAAAATGGCTATAATCCCCAAATAATAATGCTTAGCAGTAAACGAGAAAGGTTTAAAGATGCTTTTAAAATAGGAGCAAAAAGATTTGTTACAAAGCCTGTTGATGAAAAGGAATTTTATGAGGCACTAAGTGCCGTAATATATTCTTTGGCAGGAAGTGGGTTAATTGAAGTATGTCATAACGGTGAAAAATGTACAATATCTCAACGAGAAATAAAATATATAGAGTCCAAAAAAGATTATTTAAAAATTTATACTTATAAAACCGATTTTGAGATAAATGAATCGTTAAAAATATTTATGGAAAAATTGGATCAAAGAATCTTCGTACAGACACACAGAAGTAAAATTGTTAATTTATTATATGTTTTAGATATGGATAAAGAATGGCTATATGTAAATGGTGGGAGAAGGATACCTGTTTCACGAAGAAAATATAAAGAGGTACATCAAAAAATAATTGAATTTGATAAAAATTGGGAAGGGTAAAAATATGCAGTGGATTAATGTAGCAGCATGTCTGATAATAGTTGCGGAATATCTTTCTTTTTATTACGTGTTTTTGGGAAAAAGAGAGTTAAATAGAAACAAAAAGATTTATATATGTTTAGCAATTGGGGATATTATTGCAATGGTTATACAATGTATGTCTGAAAAATCCGGATTAATATTTTTATGCATAACGGCAATGGAGTCATTTATACATGTTATGCTAATCTATAAAATAAAATGGGGAGAGATGTTAAACACCTTTTTCTTCACATTTCCATTGTTGTCAATTATTGAGAGTATATTTGGTTTTTTCATAGATTCATGCACAAAAATGAATGACGATCAAAGTGGTATTTTTTCTATTATACTTACTGTTATTTTAATATGGGGATTTTATGAAATTATTGGGAAAAAATTAGATAGAGAAGCCTTTATATTACCGAAAAAAATAAACGCATTGCTATCTATTGTAATGTTTACAATTGTTATAATGTTTGTATATTTTACATATATAATACAGGAAGCAGCAGACATACGGTACCCTCATGTCGCAATTGGATTAGCAATTGTAGGTGGAATTATTATTTTAACAATGGTGTTAATAATGATATATTCTATGAATGCCAAGCAAAAGTATTATAAGAGGTCTAAACATTTAAGTGAATACGGAGAATTGCAAAAAGAATATTTTGAAATGTTATTAAATAAGGAAGGGAAAACACGGCAGTTCAGGCATGATATTATGGCAGAATTAATGCAGATTAAATCTTATGTGGAGCGGAAGGAATATCAGGCACTAGATAAATACGTGGCAGAATCCTTACATGAATTAGATTTAATCAGCAATTATAATTATGATGTTGGAAATGAGGTAGTAAATATATTGTTGAATCATTACCTAATTCCAGTTAAAGATAATTGCAGTATTAATGTTAAAGGTTATATTTCGGAAACAATCAATATTGAGGATAGAGATTTATGTATAATGGTATCAAATCTTTTGTCTAATGCGGTTGAGGGAATAAAAAAGATAAACAAAAAATGTGAGAAATTAATTAATTTTAATATAAAAAGTGGAAAATATTATACATATATAATTGTTGAGAATACATGTTTTACAAAGTACAGTGGATTTCAAACAGATAAACAAGACAAAAGAAACCATGGATTTGGAATAAAAAATATAAAAAAGACAGTTAAAAAGTATAATGGAAATTTTCTATGTAAAGTAGAGAATAATATGTTTTATTCAGAAATACAAATAAAAAATGACCGTTTGTCGAAAAAATAGACCGTTCGTCGAAAAGTTATGGAAAGGATAAAAGAATTAATATAGACTATAAAAGTGATAGGAATATAATTGGTAAAGGCTAAGAAAGTAGGAGAAACTACATCCTTTTAAATTGAAGAGTGATATTTTATTAGAAGAACTAAACAAAAATGTTTGATGAATTTTTGGAGGAGCTAGTGGTAAAGAGACGAATCAAATATAGTAGAATGATTTTAGTTATTAGTATGGTAATATGTGCAGCATTGATAGGAAGAAAAACTCTTAGCAATCAGAGCACAGAAAAAGAACATAGATTACAGTGGTGGCTAAAGGCCATAGAATGGGACAAGAATAGAGAAGGATTATCAGGAAAGGGGATATCAATTGCAATATTGGATACGGGCGTTGATTTTTCACATAGGGATTTGGAAGAGTGCAAGCACAAAGAAAAAACAATAGTCGATGATAGTTATGGTGATAAAAACCATGGAACGGCGATAGCAGGAATCATTGCGGCGGTACCGAAAGATGAGAACGGCGTTTGGGGAATTGCGCCTGATACTGAAATTATTTCGTATGATATTACAAACGAGCAGACGGTAAAGATTGATAATTTGGTGAAGGGAATAACAGAGGCAATAAATGATGATGTTGACATAATTAACATAAGTATAGGAGTAAAAGAGCAGAGTAAAAGACTGCATGAGTCTATAAAAAAAGCATATGATAAGGGAATTGTCGTTATTGCATCAGCGGGAAATTACATGGAGGGTGAAATATTATATCCGGCTTTATATGAGGAAGTGATAGCTGTTGGAGCATATGATAAAAGTGGAAAAATTATTTCACCTAAAGGAAATGTTAATAATGTTGTTTTTTTACCTGGTAGCAATGTAGTGAGTTGTATTATGAATAATGGATATTCTGGGACACAAGGAACATCATTTTCAACGGCAATAATGTCGGGAATTGTTGCAATAATTAAGGAAAAGGATAAGGATATCACTAATAAAGAACTATATAATAAAATATATCAGAGTGCATCTTTAAATGGTAATAAAATTACCGTTAAAAATATAATTAAAACTTTAAAGGAGAATAATTAAAATGAAAAAAAGAGTATTATCTTTATTATTGTGTCTATCTATTGTTAATTTTAATGGTGGCATATTGCAAAAAAATGTAAAGGGGGAAGAAAACACCCAGAATTATGTTGAAATAGATGAAAATATTACAATTCAAGATGTTTCAGATGAAGTCAAAGATGATATACAAGCTATAGTTATATCTGACAATATAGAAAATCAAGATGTAAGGCAATTAAATGAGGTAATGGACAATGGTACAGGAATCATTGTTGATAATATGAATATAAGTGATGTTCAAGAGTATTTTGGAGCGGATGGCACTAGTGAGTATGAAAATGAAATAGGATGCTATGTGTATAAAGATGGTGAAGATGTCAATGTAATTCCGATAGAGGCTAGTATAGTTGTTGATGAAAATTTGAAAGAAAACGTGACAGACAGTGATTATAGAAAATTAAAAAATAAAGTGGAAATAGATTATGAGCAGGTGATAGAGGACTACTCAAATTTATCAAATGCAGAAAAAATATCAAATGTGGAAAAGGAAGCATTGCCTGCATTACAGGGATCAACAGACATAGGTTCGGCATTTGTTGATAGTAATAAATTTGTGTATTTTTATAAGAAGGGTGATTGTGGAGGAACAGGAAAAACATACAAGTATAGTAGGAAAAGTAAGCTTGATTCCTGGTCTGTAATGGGAACATTAAGTTTCAGTATATATGCAATAAAAGTTAAAACTGCTGGTAATAAAACTTATGACAATGTTTTTGCAGTAACAATAGCTACTCCATGTGAGGGAAAAGCAGTAGCAAAATATTATAATGGAATAAGCTTTAATGAAGATAAAAAATGTAGCATTATTGATTATACAGAACCTGATGGTAATGCAGATGAATCAGTTTCAGGATCAATAGGCACGGGAATAGATAGTAATGGTGGTGTAACAAATACTTATACTATTAGTTATAGTTACAATCCAGGGGGTATGCTAATTACTCCAAAATTGTATAAAAATAGAGTTAGATGGATATGTGATCCAATGAGCGACAGAAAGTGGAATAAATCATGGAAAATAAATCCAGGAATATTATTAAAAAAATCGAATGGAAAATCTTCGGAAGTTACAGTTACATCATATGTAAGTTACTTTCAAATTTTTGGTGGAGTAAGAACTTATACTATTGAAAAAACAGTTAGTTGTAGCATTAAATTTAAAAACCATAAGAAAGTATAGTGGCAAATTATATATTGTCAAATAAAATAGTAGAAAGAGGGTTTAATAATGGAAATTGGAAGTATAATTTTTGATTTGAGAAAATCAAAAAAATTATCACAAAGGCAACTATCAGAAATAATAGGAGTTTCTGAAGAAACGATAGACAAATGGGAAGAGGATAAAGAGCTGCCAGATATTGCATCACTTATTGCAATTAGCAAATATTTTGGGGTTACTGTGGACTACATATTAAAGGGAGAGGAAAAAAATAAAAAGAACTTTATTTTGGCAACAGCATTTAATTACATTGGCTGGATAATAATGTTTTTTGATGCATTTCATACATGGAAATGGCAGCCGGATGTGATGACAAATGGCATGGTCATCGTGAAAGTAATTTCTGTTATTTTCATGATAGTGGGAACAATGATTTTCTTTATGTCTAAAAACGAGATTAAATATGATTACATAAAAAAATTTCTGAGATTAAATATTATCGTTTATGCAAGTCTCGGCTCTTTGATTGTGTATTTGTTAAATATTCCATATTTATGGACATTAATAGTTTATGCAATTATTGTTTTAGTTGTGGAAATTATTTTAACAATTAAAAAGTAAATTTGTAGTAGGATAAACATATAAAGACAGGGCTGTCGTTAGTGCGACAGTCCCTCTTGTTATGAAAGAATAAATGTTGAAGGTATTAAATAAAAAAATTATAGCAGTAATAATTTGTATTTCCCGAGATTAGAAAATATTATGAAGAATTTTTAGGTAAAAAAGAACATTTTGCAGTAGTGGCTTATGATAATAGTAAGCCAATAGGAACAGGTGCAATTTCATTTTATAAAGTAATGCCGACATACCATAATGTTACAGGCGAAAAAGCATATATAATGAATATGTATACAGAGCCCGAATATAGAAGGAGAGGGATTGCTACGAAGATTCTTAAAATGTTAATTGAAGAAGCAAGGAAAAGAAACATTGTTGAAGTAACTTTGGAAGCAACAAAAATGGGTAGGAGTTTGTATGAAAAAAATGGTTTTAATGTTATGGAATCTGAAATGGAGCTTAAATGAAATTGATTTAAACACAAAAAGTGGAAAATAATATGTTTTATTCAGAAATACAAATAAAAATGACCGTTTGTCGAAAAGTTATGGAAAAAAATAATAGACTAGTCAAAGAACGAAATGGATTCAGTTGATGGTGGAATTAAAGGAAATAATACATGAAATTTTTTAATATTGAATTTAAAGGATATCTTAAAGATATTGATGCTTTACCTAAAAATGATTTGGCGAAAAAATATAATAGATTAGAAAATAGCAATGACATAAATGAAATAATGAAACAAATATATATATATGCGATACCTTTAGGAATTTTATTTATGTATTTCGTTATAACTTTTACATATTATGTAGAGCTTGACATAATTTGCTTTTTCCTGGTTTTGTTCTTGAGCTTGATAATGATGCCTATTCATGAATTATTACATGCAATAGCTATGCCCTGTAAATCAAAAAAATATATATATTTTTTCTCGCAAGGGATGTTGGCAACAACTACAGATATAATAACCCGTAGACGATATATATTTATGAGTATACTCCCTAATATGGTTTTAGGAATTATTCCTGTAATATTATATATTGCAGCTGTTAATGCAAATTGTAAGATATCTCCGGGAATTTTATGCTTTGGAGTACTAGAAATATGTTGTGGAATAGGCGATTATTGGAATGTATTTAAGGTATTAAATGTTACTCCTGAAAAATGTCAGTTGTTTAATTCAGGTGTTAATACTTTTTACATAGGTAAAAAATCGGATTGTGAGCAATTAAAGATTATAATAGCATTTATTTCATTAATTATTACTGTTGCCATAGGAACAAGTTATTTGCTAACAGAAAATGTTATTTTTCTCTATTTATTGCTTGTACCATTCGCTGCATTTTATATGATTGAAAATAAACTATCAATAATTATGAGATATAGTATTGTAATTTTTATTATTGCAATAAGTATTATATTATAATTGTTGAATTATAATGACTTTGAAAAAATTGAGGTAAAAGAATGATAAATAGAAAAAATAAAAACAGGAGTATGCCGGAGAAAAGGAAATTGATTATGGAAATGTTGGTGGATGCGGATTTAACATCCCAACGGATATGAATGGCAAAACATATGAAATATCCCAGGCCTATGGAGATGAAATTTTTCCGTCTAAAATTATTGAAATAGATGATAATGATTGGTCGTGTAAATCATACGATTTTGACCGAACAAATATAACTGACTTAGCCGTGATCAATAAGTATGTATATGCTATTAGTAATTTAAACGGAGTTATATACATAGAAAAGTGTCCTATTAATGGTGGAAAAAAAGATATAGTTACTATGAAAGAGGAGGTTGAAGACAGTACAGGAATTTATATATATAATGTAGGAGATACTTTATTATATGGAATTTTGGAAAGCAGTTTAAGTTTATATAAAGTAAAGCTTTAATGGTTATGCAAGTTATAGTTCGAAAGTAGAAGTAGGTTCAGTCAAAGCAGCTTAAATCCGAAAGCAGAACTGCTATTTTTGGTACCGCAGTGCTTAATTGTTACAAATAAGGTATCCCGGAAGTAAATATTTAATATACTACCGGGACTTTTTTTGGTATACTAATAAGATAAGGGTCATTTTTTAATTATAATTTGACAATAAAACAAAATAATATATAATATATGCGAGTATTGCAGGTTATTATGGAGGTAACATGAAGGAATATATAGATAATTTTTGGCATTACAGATATTTGCTGAAAGAATTAGTAACAAAGGGTATTAAGTTAAAGTATAGAAGATCATATTTAGGATTGGTGTGGACATTGTTAGAGCCGTTGCTTACAACAATGGTACTTACAGTTGTGTTCGGAAAGATATTAGGAAAAGGTGATGCAACATATCCTGTTTATATTTTGTGTGGACGTCTGGTATTTAGCTGTTTCTCCAGCACAAGTAAAATTGCCATGCGTTCCATAAGAGCTAATCAGGCGATGATTAAGAAGATATATGTACCTAAGTACCTGTATCCGTTGTCAGCTATTATATATAACTACATTTTGTTCTTACTGTCACTTATAGTGCTTGCAGCATTGTGTATAGTATTAAGAGTAAGAATGACATGGCACATAATCGAGATATTTATACCGCTAACCATATTACTTATTTTATGCGTTGCGGCGGGACTGATATTGTCTACAGTGTGTGTATTTTTTAGAGACTTAGAATACCTTTGGGAAGTAGTTATAATGCTTGTTATGTACTGTTCAGCTATTTTCTATTATGTAAATACACTTAATTCAGGTATTACTTTGGCATTACAGTTCAACCCGATATATTGTATTATTAGTAATTTCCGATGTATTTTAATGGAGCAGGGGTCTATATTTACAAGTGTAAGCTATGGATTCTCAAATCTGTTTATGATGATATATTCATTAATATTCAGTATTGTGGCACTGATAATTGGTATGTATGTATTTAAGAAGCATCAGGATGAATTCATCTTGCACATTTAGGAGGCGTTATGGAAAAGTATGTACTTGAAGTTAATAATGTCAGCATTCGTTTTAATTTAAGTAAAGAAAAAGTAGACAATTTAAAAGAATTAATATTTAAAAAAATAAAGGGCGAAAAGATTCGTTTTAACGAGTTTTGGGCTGTAAAAAATTTAAGTTTTAAACTTGAAAAAGGTGACAGATTAGGTATTCTGGGACTTAACGGTGCAGGAAAAAGTACCATATTAAAGATTATTGCCGGGGTGTACAAGCCGACTACCGGTGAAGTGGTAAGACGGGGACATATTGCCCCGCTTCTTGAGTTAGGTGCAGGTTTTGATCCAAACTATACAGGAAGGGAAAACATTTTCTTATACGGTTCGGTGCTTGGATTTTCACGTAAATTCCTAGAGGCTAAATATGATGAAATTCTGGAATTTTCAGAGCTTGGGGAGTTTATAGATGTACCTATTAAAAACTATTCATCAGGAATGAAGTCAAGACTTGGTTTTGCCATTGCAACAGTAGTTGAGCCTGACATTCTGATTCTTGACGAAGTTTTGTCGGTTGGTGATGCCAGATTTAGAAGAAAGTGCGAAAAGAAGATGCAGTCTATGTTTGACCACGGTGTTACGGTTCTTTTCGTTTCACATAACTTAGCACAGGTACAGAGAATATGTAACAAGGCTATTTTATTAGACCATGGAAACCTTATTGCAAAAGGAGAAATGAATGAAATGGCTGAGTTGTACAGAAAGAAGATAGAAGGATAGAATTATGAGATATACAACAAAGGGAACATGCTCAAGATTTATAGATTTTGATGTAGAGGATAATAAAGTAACTAATGTAAGGTTTACTATGGGATGCAACGGAAATACTCAGGGGGTTGCAGCATTAGTGGAAGGCATGGACATTAACGAAGTAATAAAAAGATTAAAAGGTATTGACTGCAATGGCAGGGGAACTTCATGCCCTGATCAGCTGGCAATTGCCTTGGAACAGTATTTGGAGCAGAAATAATGTTAGGAATTATTGGAGCTATGGACATTGAGGTGGACAGCCTCAAAAACGAAATGGAAAATCCCGCCATTAATAAAATTGCAGGAATGGACTTTTATGAAGGTGTAATTGGCGGAAAAGATGTTGTAGTGGTAAAGTGTGGAATCGGCAAGGTAAATGCAGCTATGTGTACCCAGATATTGGCAGACAGATACAATGTGGATGCCGTTATTAACACAGGTGTTGCAGGTTCCCTTAATAACGATATAGATATATGCGACATTGTTATATCAACTGTGGCACAGGAACATGATATGGATGTAACGGCATTAGGCTATGAAAAGGGAATTATTCCGGATATGGATGTTTCTATATTTGAAGCAGACAGAAAGCTGGTGGAACTTACAAAAAAGAGTGCAAAGGAAGCAGGTCTTGATGTAAAGGTTTTTGAAGGTAAGGTTGTATCCGGCGACCAGTTTATAAGCACCCACGAAAAGAAGGAAAGCCTTAAGAACAGCTTTGGCGGTGACTGTGCTGAAATGGAGGGAGCTGCAATTGCTCATGTGGCAAGCCTGAATAACATTCCATTTCTTGTTATCAGAGCAATTTCTGACAAGGCAGATGGTGGCGCTCATATGGATTATCCCACATTTGAAAAGAAGGCAGCAGCTAATTCCATTTTGCTTTTAAATGAGATAATTAAAAACGTGTAGTATTGTGTACAGCGGCTTAGGACGGCTACGAATTTTTTAGAATAATTTGACGAACGATTACAAGTGCTTATGCCTCTGAAATGTGATATAGTAATTTTGGACGGGATGTCTTAAAACTATTTTATATTTGGGGGAATGAGCAATGTTAGAAGTTTACATAACTAAATTAGAAAAAGGGTTGGAGAGTGTGGCACCAACGGTAATGGATAAAGAGAACTTTCTGTTGATAATAGGAAGTCTTTTTTTATTAGGTGCTGTGACAAAATGGATAGTATGGCATCATTATGGGAAACTTATTAGAAGGGCAGAGAACATGCAGCATACTAAAAATGCAACTATCCGTCAGATTAAAAATAAGTATGAAGGTATCCGGCAGGTAAACGGAGAATTGCCTAATACTCTTTTGTTTGTAAAACATTATGTTAACAAAAGTAAACTATTCTATATACCAATTAGAAAAATTGATAATATTATCAGGTATTGTGTGGTTTTAATTATGGGATTTACAGCTATAGCCGGATGGTATTTATACAATAATTCGGCACAGAAAAATGTAGCATTTTCCTATGTACTGGCTGGAATTTTTGTGGCACTTAGTCTTGAAATGACAGACCGCATGGTTAATGTAGAGGATAGAAAGTCAGAGCTTGCATATTCTGTGGCGGATAATCTTGAAAACAGTGCCAGATATAAGGGCGTTGTTACTGAAAATACTGAGAATATATTGGATAATAATGATATAGATGTGGAATATAATAAAAATATGCCTGATAATCAAGAATTTTCACCATCTAAAATAGGTGAAAATGATAGTGAAGAGCAAATATTAAACCAAGTTATTGGAGAATTTTTACAATAATGTGTAGGATTTTCATAATTATTGGATTTAGTCTTGCTAAAAATGTTTTCTAAGCCTATAATTAAGGATGATTTTGGAGAAACAACGGAGGAAGAAATATGTCTAAAGTAACGCTTGATTGTTCAAAAGTTAAATCATTTATCGGGGATGACGAGTTGACAAGCATGAAGGATATTGCAGAAAATGCAAAGAAAGTATTAGTTGAAAAGACTGGAGCAGGTAATGACTTTCTTGGATGGATTGACTTGCCAATAGATTATGACAAGGAAGAATTCGAGAGAATTAAAAAGGCGGCACAGAAGATTCAGAGTGATTCAGAGGTTCTTATTGTAATAGGAATTGGTGGCTCATATTTAGGCGCAAGAGCTGCTATCGAGTTTCTCAGACATGGTTTCTATAACAATGTCTCAAAGGAAATCAGAAAGACACCTGAGATCTACTATGCAGGAAACAGCATAAGCCCATCATACTTAAAGGCTTTACTTGATGTAGTAGGAGACAGGGATTTTTCTGTTAATATTATTTCAAAGTCAGGTACAACTACTGAACCTGCTATTGCTTTTAGAGTATTCAGAGAGAAGTTAGAGAAGAAATATGGCAAGAAAGGTGCAGCAGAGAGAATTTATGCTACAACTGATAAGTCAAAGGGAGCCTTAAAGGGACTTGCAACAGCAGAAGGTTATGAAAGTTTCGTAGTACCGGATGATGTTGGAGGACGTTTCTCAGTTCTTACAGCAGTAGGTCTTCTTCCTATAGCAGTAAGCGGAGCTGATATTGACCAGCTTATGGCAGGTGCAGCAAGCGGAAGAGAGAGAGCATTAAATAGCAAATTTGAAGATAATGATGCCATGAAATATGCGGCAATCAGAAATATATTATTAAGAAAAGGTAAGTCAGTAGAGATTGTTGCTAACTACGAACCAAGCCTTCATTATGTAGGTGAATGGTGGAAGCAGCTTTACGGTGAAAGCGAAGGAAAGGACAACAAGGGTATTTTCCCGGCAGCAGTTGACCTTACAACAGACCTTCATTCTATGGGACAGTTTATTCAGGATGGCTCAAGAATAATGTTTGAGACAGTTATCAACATTGAAGAAACTGACGCAAAGATTGAAATAAGTAAAGAAGCAGAGGATTTAGACGGGCTTAACTATTTAGCAGGCAAGGATATGGACTTTGTTAATAAGAGTGCCATGAATGGAACAATTCTTGCCCACACAGATGGAAATGTACCAAATATTATAGTAAACGTACCAAAGCAGAATGAGTTTTATCTTGGTGAGTTATTATATATGTTTGAATTTGCATGTGGTGTAAGTGGTTACATTTTAGGAGTAAATCCTTTCAACCAGCCTGGTGTAGAAAGCTACAAGAAGAACATGTTTGCACTTCTTGGTAAGCCGGGATTTGAAGATTTAACAGCACAGTTGTTAAAGCGTCTATAATAAAAACTTAGATGTGATATATATAAATAAATGAGGCTTCCCTTCAGATGTAGTGAATACATCTGAGGGGAAGCCTTTTTGGATGATAAGTTATTTTATAAGTTTATAGTTTTGCCAAATCTTCCTGTGCTACAAGCTTGAAACCTTTGCTGCTAAGAAGGGATGAAACTTTTTCGTTTTCCTGTACACGGAAAATCATTAAAGCATCATCAGTATTTCTTGTTACAAAGGTGTAAGCGTAATCAATGCTAACCTTAGCATCTGCTAAAACATTAAGGACTGCAGCCATTTCTCCCGGCTTGTCAGCAATTCTAATGCCAATAACCTGTGTAAGGTTACAAATCCAATCATTATCCTTTAAAAGTGTTACTGTATCAAAAGGTTTATCAACTATAATACGAATAATACCATAGTCGCTGGAATCTGCAATTTCAAAGGCTCTGATATCTATGTTATTGTCTGCCAGAAAGTTTGTAAAATTTGCAAGATTTCCAGGTTTATTTTCTACGAAAACTGAAATCTGATTAATGTACATAAGTCTACCTCCTAAATTTTTCGTTTATCAATTATGCGGACAGCCTTACCTTCTGAACGGGTAATGGACTTTGGCTCCACAAGTTTAACCTTGGCATAAATTCCCAGCATGCTCTTAAGGGCTGAAACAATATCTTTTTCCTTCTTTTCAATGGAACTTACTGTATCTGAGAACATTTCCGGTGTCATTTCAACACGAACTTCCATGGTATCGCTGTTATTTACACGGTCAACAATAAGCTGGTAGTTAGCAGGCATACCCTGTTTAATAAGAACTTCTTCAACCTGTGAAGGATAAACATTAACACCCTTTATAATAAGCATGTCATCAGTTCTACCCATTAATCTGTGAATACGTGCATGAGTACGTCCGCAGGAACATTTTTCCCTTGTGATATATGTAATATCTTTTGTTCTGTATCTGATAATAGGGAAAGCCTCTTTAGCAAAGCTTGTAAATACAAGTTCACCAATCTGTCCGTCAGGAACAGGTTCTAAGGTTTCAGGGTCAACGATTTCCGGAATAAAATAATCTTCACAAATATGCATGCCATTTTGTGCTTCACATTCAAAAGCAACTCCCGGTCCTTCAATTTCCGTAAGACCGTAAATATCATATGCTTTAATGCCAAGCTTGCTTTCAATATCGTGTCTCATTTCCTCAGACCATGCCTCAGCACCGAAAATGCCGGCTTTTAACTTAACCTGATCCTTGAGTCCCCGTTCTTCAATGGATTCTGCCAAATATGAAGCATAACTAGGAGTACAGCAAAGAATAGTAGAACCAAAGTCAGTCATAAACTGAAGCTGTCTGTCGGTATTACCTGATGACATAGGAAGTGTAAGACATCCTACCTTCTGGGAACCACCATTTAAACCAAAACCACCGGTGAAAAGTCCGTATCCGTATGCAATATGGCATACATCTTCGTCAGTTCCACCAGCGGCAACAATGGCACGGGCACATCCGTCATACCACATATCAATATCTTTTTTGGTATAAAAGTCAACAACACGTCTTCCGGTTGTTCCTGATGTGGAATGGATTCTGATACAGTCCTTAAGTGGAACTGCCAGTAAACCATATGGATAAGCATCTCTTAAATCATCCTTTGTAATAAAAGGTAGCTTCGGTAAATCTGCTATGCTTTTAATATCGTCAGGTGTAACTCCTGCCTTGTCCATCAAGTCTCTGTAGTAAGGTACATTTTCATAAACACGTTTTACTACAGATACAAGTCCTTCATTTTGCCACTGCTCGATTTCCTCGCGGGAAGCAGTCTCAATATCTTCTTGAAAATATTTTCCCATTTTTGTAAATCCTTTCTCTCGGTCGTAAATATTTATAATATGATTTTACAATATTTAGGGTACTTGCGCAATAAACTTTTTTTAATATAAAAACGTTACAAAAACTCCTGAAAGATAGATTTCTTTTAGTAAAAAGCAACATTTTATGGTGCTTGAAATGGGCGTTTGAGCACTATAATAAAAATGTTTTTCTGCCCATAAAATCTAGTAATTCGTGGAGCTATATGGTATAGTGCAATTAAAGAAATTTGGAAGAAAATCACGTAACAAAATGTGTTTGAATAAAATTAGAATTTGGAGGCAACTAACATATGGAAAAAAGTTTAAAAGGTGTTCCGGTTGAAGGGTTCACGAAAAAGAGCCGTCAGGCGGCAGCAGAAGGAATTGTACTTCTAAAAAATGAAGACAACATTCTTCCATTTACTAAAGAAGATAAAATATCAGTATTTGGACGTCCACAGCTGGATTACTATAGAAGTGGTACAGGTTCAGGTGGAGCTGTAAATGTTGAGTATGCTAAAAATATAATTGATGGATTTAAAAGCAGTAATTTATCTATAAACGAAGAATTGGTTACAGATTATGTAAACTGGATTAAAGACCATCCATTTGATAATGGCGGTGGCGGATGGGCTTGTGAGCCATGGTTCCAGAAGGATATGGACATAAGCGTTGAATATGCCAAAAAGCAGGCTGAGACAACTAACAAGGCAGTTTATATTATTGGACGTACAGCCGGTGAAGACAAGGATAACTATAACGGAGCGGGAAGTTATCTACTTACAGATGAAGAGAAAGCGAATTTAAAGAATATTACAGAAGCATTTGATGATGTGTGTGTTATTTTAAACGTATCAAACATTGTTGATGTAAAGTGGATTAATAATGAGGAGTTTAAGGGTCACATTAAGGCGGCACTTTTTGTATGGCAAGGCGGAATGGAAGGCGGTGACGCTGTTGTAGATGTATTGTCAGGAAAGGAAACTCCTAGCGGAAAGATGCCGGATACAGTGGCATTTAATTTGGAAGATTATCCATCTTTTGAAAATTTCGGAAACCAGTTTACTAATCTTTATAAAGAAGATATTTATGTTGGTTACAGATATTTTGAAACATTTGCACCGGACAAAGTTGTATATGAGTTTGGATATGGATTGTCTTATACAACTTTTAATATTGAAACATTGTCAGCAAAAGCAGATAATGGAAAAATCAGTCTTGAAATCAAGGTGACAAATACAGGTGACAGGTATTCGGGAAAGGAAGTAGTTCAGGTATATTGTAAGGCACCACAGGGCAAGCTGGGAAAACCGGCAAAGGTTTTGTGTGGATATGAGAAAACTAAGTGCCTTAATCCGGGAGAAAGTCAGATTATAAAAATTGATGTAGATGCGTATTCAATGGCTTCTTATGACGATTCAGGAGTGACAGGTCACAAGTCATGCTATGTATTAGAAGCAGGAGATTACGAAATTTTAGTTGGTAACAGTGTTAAAAAATGCGAAAGCGTATTTACATATCAGTTAGATGACATAGTTGTAGTAGAACAGTTGTCAGAGGTTATGTGCCCGGATGATGATAATTTAACTATCTTAAAGCCGGGGGCAAAAAAGGAAGATGGAAGTTATGAGAAAGTTTATATACCTTCTCAGAAGCCGACAGTTGATTTAGGAAAAAGAATTGAAGAGAATCTTCCAAAAACAATGGAAATTACCGGTGATGTGGGAATTACCCTTCAGGATGTTCATGCAGGAAAAAGCAGTGTGGAGGAATTCGTTGCACAGCTTAGTGTGGAAGAACTGGCACAGATTGTCAGAGGTGAAGGAATGAGCAACCCACGTGTAACTAAAGGAACGGCTTCAGCTTTTGGTGGATTAAGTGATTCATTATTTAACTATGGTATTCCGGCAGCCTGTACGGCAGATGGCCCTAGCGGACTTAGAATGGAGGCTAAGGCTACACAGCTTCCTATTGGAACTGCTTTATCTGCATCATGGAATCCGAAGCTTGTAAGGGAACTTTATACCATGGAGGGAATGGAACTTTGCAGAAATGAAGTTGACACACTTTTAGGACCGGGAGTTAATATTCATCGTCATCCTCTTAACGGAAGAAACTTTGAATATTATTCAGAAGATCCTTATCTTTCAGGAACTATGTCAGTAGCATCTACAGGTGGTATTAAAGACGGTGGTGCCTGGGGAACTATCAAGCATTTCGCCCTTAACGGTCAGGAAGCACACAGATTTAAGATTGACGCAGTTTGTTCAGAAAGAGCTATAAGAGAAATTTATCTTAAGTCCTTTGAAATGGCTGTAAAGGAAAAAACGGTTATGACTCTTATGACAAGTTATAATCCTATAAACGGACATTGGGCAGCTTCAAACTATGACCTTTGTACAACAGTTCTTCGTGGAGAATGGGGTTATGAAGGTATTGTTATGACTGACTGGTGGGCAAAAATGAATGACGTTGTGGAAAAAGGTGAGGAATCAGGTCAGAAAACCCGTGATATGGTTCGCTCACAGAATGACGTTTACATGGTTGTCAATAACAATGGTGCTGAAATTAATTCAAATAATGATGATACAGAGAAGTCTGTTGAAGAGGGAAGACTTACAGTTGGAGAGCTTCAAAGAGCAGCAATTAACATTTGTACATTTATTTTGAATGCACCGGTTATTAATAGAGAGTTAGTTGATACTGACGTGGCTAAACATTACGGAGCAGTGACTGAGGATAAGGCAGAATATGATGTACAGAAGTTAGCAGACAGCGATAAGATTATGTTTGATGGCAGGAAAACTGCAACAATGGTTGTGGAAGATGAGGCAGAATATTCTATTATTGTGAATATTTCTTTTGCAAAATCAAATCTTGCCCAGTCAACGGTAAATGTTAATGCCAACGGTGAGACTATGGTTGTTATCCAGACTAACGGAACTGATGGTAACTGGATTACCCAGAAGTTATGCAAGGTTAAGTTAGACAAGGGCGTTTACAACATTGAACTGGAGGATGTTTTAGCAGGTATTGAAGTTAAGTACATACAGTTCAAGAAGATAAAGAAGCATAAAGGAAAATAATAATTGAAAATGTCATCTGAAAAATTTAATTGAAGCTTTAGGTGAAGATTCTGGGCGGAATTTTTAGTTGAAGATTTTAGATGAAAGTTTTAGATGGAGATTTAATGGTGGCTTAAAATATAGCTAAGCTGCGTTAAATATAAAGAATGAGAGCGAAAAAGCTGTTGCACTTAGGTGTGGCAGCTTTTTTGGTGGGAAGAAGGTGCAATTACCAGGAAAATGATGATTTTATATAAAAGTCCCGGTAGGAATCGCACCTTCGTCGGCTGAAATTGTTTGCAATTACCAGGAAAAGACGAATTTATGAATTGATTCCGGGTAATTAAAGGGTTAAAAACAACAATATGCGCAGCAAAGAACCGGGAAAAAGATATAAAATGCCAAAATCCACGTAAATACCGGTTGTATTAACCGGTGAAAAGGCTATTCATGCCAGGATATCTTTGTGAAATTGCTGTTTTCCGGGTTCAATTCATTGATTATAGCCTGTAAGGCGCCAATTTCTACCAGGATATTTAAAACAAATCAAATCTTTCCCGGTTTGATTCGTTGTATACGCAGTTAAATTATTGGGAAGAACCGGGAAGAAGCACTTTTGTATTTTATTTCCGGGTAATTAAAACACTTGAAATATTGATACAATTATGATAGAGTAGCAACGCATGGAAAATTTTGTCTAAATATGTGGAAAATGAAAAGTCAGGAAAGACAAAATCCCTTAAAGTTAAAACATATAATAGAATAAATAACAGATGCTTGATAATTATAGCAGTAGAATAATAGATATAACTTTGAGTGCAAGTGTTACTTTAAATTAATGAAAAGTTTAAAGACGAAAGAAGTATTAAGCATTTGAATTTCAAATGTTGTAATAAATATAAAAATTGAAAGGGGAATTGCATATGATTAAGAAAATATTAGCAATTACAATGGCAACAACATTAATTATTGGAGGGGGTTGGGAACCAACAAGTATTTATGCGGTAGATAATACCACAGTATCTATGGTAGGGGAGGATAATCAGAACTTCACCGAAAATATGGAAGATTATGAGTACATAGAGCAAAAAGTTGAGGACGAATTAAGTGTAGATACAGGTTTGCTTGAGCCTGAGGTGGAAGTGTGATACTAAATGAAAAATATGTATCAGAATCAGTTAATATGAAGTATAATGATAATTATAATACTTTGAAGAATAATCAGTATTATTTAGATAATTATGGAATACGATGTGCATTTAAACTTCATAAAAATAATGATACTGCTCTTGCAAACTTCCCATATGTAAAAACTAAAGAATATTCAAATGAGGGAATAGGTATAATTTTCTATTTGAAAAGAAAGTCAAACATCGTTGTATTCCACCCATATTATAAACACATACAAACAAAAAGAGAGTGGGTTTCAGTGGCGGTGTGCTTGGCAGATGATGGAAAGTTTACAGCTATATATACATTAGTGACAGGAAAGAATAAGAGCGTAGAGGAATCATATGCTGGTGTTGATAAAGCATTTAAGTTTACAATTAAATAATAAGGTGATAAATATATGAAGAAAAAAACAGTAATAACAGTTGTGATAGGTGTAATCATTGCCCTAACAATAATTACAAGTATATATGGAAAGAATCCAATATATAATTATGTAAAAAATAAATATTTTCCTGATGTACTTAATTTAGAAGAGCAGTATGGAGTGAAAAATTATAAAACAGGAAACCAGACAATAGAGGTAGATGGATACACAATGGTTATGGATCAGTATTTTTTTGAGAGTGATAAATCAGCAGGCTATTTGAGGATAAAAGTGATGTACCCTGATTTGGATATGCGGGAAATGGAAACGGATAGTGGAAATGACGAAAATCTATTTAATTTCGGTTTAGATGACACAAGGTACTTTTTTGCCACTGATGTTAAAGGTGAAGGCTTTAAGGAGGGAATAACGGCATGTACATCATATCAAAAGATTAGAGCAATCCAAACAAATAAAGCAATGTATATCTATTTTAAATTTTGTTCTGAAGATGGAGGAATATACAACGGCAAAGTATTTCTCCATGACCGCAAAGCCCAAAAAGGCATAGGGTACAGCGATTATGCAGGTAAGGAAAAATATGCCATAGGTGTTTTTGATTTAACAAAGTAGTAGAGTAATTTAGTGTATTTAGTAATGCTCTAAAAATAGTTTTACTTTTTTTGGAATATAGAATATAATTAATTTATCAGTCAAGGGGCAACAAAATTTGAACCCCGGAAATATTTTTTACAGGAGGCAAAAATGAAAAATATCAAAGTTAAGGTTATGGCAATTATGCTGGTAGTTGTTATGGTATTTACAGGATGTGCTACACAGCAGTCAGACATTAAGATTAATGCTGATGGAACAGGAAAGGTTACTGTTAATGTAGAAATTGATGAAGAAGCATACATTGATGCTACACTTAAGATGCTTAAGGCAAGTGGGCTTTCAAATGTGGAAATTGCATTATATGAGAAGGAACTAAGAAAAGAACTTCCTAAATCATTTGCAGAAGCAGGAGCTAAGAAGGTTGTAAGAGATGGTAAAACATATTATCAGATTACAAGAAATCAGACTATCAAAAAAGGAAACTTAAGTCAGGATATAACTGAAGGTGGAGAAGGTTATGTAACAACTGATACATTTTATTTAAAAATGGACTTCGCTTCACAAATGAACGATTTAGGCGGAATGGATGCAGGAATGGTTGACGGAGACATAGCAAGTCAGTTTAAGGCAGCAGGTCTTGATATGGATTCATTAGTAAAAATGACAGTAAATGTTGAAATGCCAAAGGCAATTGTTGCAACAACAGGAACAATTAGTGAAACAAACAAAAACATTGCAACATTTGATGTTAAGATTTCAAAGAATCAGACATTATTTGCAACTACAAATTCAAATGTAACTTTAGAAACAGCAAAAGCTAAATACAAAGCTGACAATACTATTAGCAAACCATCTGTTAAGAAGTTAAAAGCAAATAAGGTTTCTAAAAAGGCTAAAAAAGCTACTGCAACATTGAAGTTTTCTAAGGTTAGCGGAGCAAAGAAATATCAGGTACAGTATTCTACAAAAGGTTCATTTAAGGGAGCAAAGACAAAAACAATAAAGAAAACCACATACAAGCTTACAAAGCTTAAAAAGGGAACAAAGTATTATGTAAGAGTCAGAGCTGTAAAATACAATATGTCAAAAGATACAGTATACAGCAAATGGACAAAGAAGAAGGCTGTTAAAACAAAGAAATAGTTAGAAATAATATAAGGTTTACATAAAACTACAACCGGACGATAAATTATCTGGTTGTAGTTTTTTATATGGTCTTTGGTCTGTTCAAAACAATCATGCAACGTGGGGTGTTTTGGGAGTATAAGTCACTTGCTATGCGGGTGGTAACTCTGGTTATACAAAAAATTAACTTTCCGTTATAATAGAGTTGTTCAAGCTACTATTAAAAACTAAAGAAAGGGTAATTTTAGTGGCTAATAAAACAAACAGTTTAGCACATACAAAATGATTAGGTAAGTATCATATTGTCTTCATCCCCAAGTATAGATGAAAAATATTTTATTAAATCTATGTAAAGAAAGCAAAGTATAGGAAGAATATTAATACAATTGTGTCAATACAAGGGAGTAGTACTAATAGAAGATCGCATAATGCTGGAACATTTACATATGCTGGTAAGAATACCACCAAGATATTCAATGTAAGAAATAATGGGGGATTTAAAGGGGAAAATCAAGTCTAATGATTTTTGAGAAACATGTGAACTGAAAGTATAAATATGGAATTGTCATTTCTGGTGTAGAGGATATTATGTATATACGGTAGGAAAAATACGGCTGTAATCAAAAAGTATATACAAAATCAAATAAAAGAAGATAAGGGTATATGGCTTCATTGACAAGCATTAATGGCGTAAGGTATATAACACAAGGCTTGAAAATTAAAAAAATGCACTATTAAATAAAAATCATAGTGAAAAAAAGTGTTGACGGTAAAAATACGGAGTGGTACAATGTGAAACGTGATTTATAAATAAAGTTTTATAGTCATAAAAAATTTTTTAAGAAATGAATTATAAAATGAAGTTGAAAGGGAAGTTAGGTTGTATATTGTTGGCGATAACGTTAACGCTAATAGGAACATGGAATTATGTTGGTGCAAGAGATGATAATGTGGAGTACGCATTTAAATTACAAGCAAATTACAAAAATTCGTATACAGATATTAGATATCGTCAGACAAAGAAGGCAGATAATCCGTGGAAGGTTAATATGACATATAGTGCCGAAGGAAAAGGAACAAAGGCAGTGTATTGGTTAAACGTACCAGGACTGTTTTGCACTAGTGAAAGAGTATCAAATACACATACAGTTAAACAAGGCTCAGGACCACATTATTATAAGGCGTGGAAGGGAGCAGCTCAACAGTATGTAAGTATGGGAGCAGAAAATAATAATAATACATCTAAGACATATAATGTTTCAGGGTATTGGGATGAAGAAACATGGTAGTCTTATAGATAATGTATAATTACTGGATATCCAATATCCAGTAATTATATTATATGGAGGAAAAAGATTGATTAGTTATTTAATATTGAGGTTATGGAAAAGTCCGGTAAAAAAGCTTTTATATTGCATAATTATATTTTATCCTACGCTAGAGGTGATTTTTTATGTAAGGGATGTTTTAAGAGGGGGGAGTGTGTTCATACCTGATTATGCATTTTTTTTAACCTGTAATTCGGTTGGAGTTGGTCATATGTTCCAAGCTGTTTTGTTATGGTTTATGCCGGTGTATTGTTTGCTATTGACAGCAGATGATTGTATAAATGATTATAAGACAGGAAGTAAAAATATTCTTGTTTTAAAAAGTGGAAATAAAGTATATGTTAAATCACAGTTGATAAAAAGTTTTTTTTGTACATTTACAATGGTGATAGTTGCATTATTAGTTAATTTGATAATGGTACATATAATTTTTTATGGAGGAAAATTTGATCCATATGATGATGGCGTATATGTTTCTGACTTTTATCAATGGGAGGTAGATTTTCCGTTGCTTGCAAATATACTTTTTTCACTTATTACCGCTTTTTTTTGCGGATTAATCTCAATGGTTGGAACTATAAACGCTATTTGCATAAAAGATAGAAAAATCGTATATGGTTTAACAATGCTAATGTGGTTTATTCCGTTTTTGAAAGAAAAATCAATGATGTTACTATTTCAACCACACTCGGAATACGTTTTGAATACACTGATACCAGTAGGGCTTGAAATATTATTAGTATATGGAATATATATTGGAGTAGGGTATTACAGAGAAGTATATTATGGAAAAGATATTATTTAAAAAAAGAGTGCTAAAGGCGTTAAGTGTATGTTTATTAATAAATATAGTTGATATAATTGCATGTTATTACAATTTGCTAGAAATGTATAAAGACGAAGTAATTGATAGCATAGCGTTTAATAGAACATTGGTTTCAGGAGATTTTCATTCTTTATTGCAATATGGTGTTGTGTATATGTTCATATACATTATATATATAGTATATATAATGGAGGATGATAAAATATACAAAATTATTCGTTATGAGCAACGTAAGTCATACTATTTTAAAACAATAAAAAAAGTTTTTTATGCTACATTTTTATTTGTGTTAATTCACGAATTAACAAGTGTGGTATATATACTTTTATTTGGCAATTGGAGTATTTTGATAAAGCATAATTGGATTATGGGAATTTTTGGACAGATATTGATAACATTTTTATATTATAATATGGTTTTTTTTGTATATTCTATTATGCAATCAAAGTGGGTAAGAGGAGCATCGATTGTAAACACAATGATGATAATGATATTACAATACTACATTTCAGTAAAATTTTTTGAATTTATTTATATGCCCATAAAAGATATAGGTATTATGGTGAGTATGTGTGGTTATGGATATTCATTTAGGCAATGTTTAGGCAATGTATTTAGGCTTGTCGTAATTACGGTTATCGTAGGTGGGATTTGCCTAGAAGTGAAAAACAGAGAGGATATATTATAATAATGAAAAATGATAAAATATTGATACTTATGTTTGGAGTGAGTTGTATAGTTCAAGAACTTTTTTGCAAATACAATCAGGCAGAATTTTATGAATTTTGCTTTTTAAGAGGCTTAAATATTGAAAATGATGCCGGATTGCCTTATTTGGAAATATGTGCAATGAGTTTACCAACTATAGTTCTGATTCTGATATTTTCAGACGTATATGAGTTCCAAATTGAAAATTATGGAATGTTGTTACTGATAAGAAATTGCGATATACGGGTTAGAGTTTTAAAAATATATGTGAGTTTAATACCCTATATTGTAATGTATGTCTTAATGCAGGCTAGTATTTCATCAATATTTAATTGGGGATATTTTATACATAATTACTTGAAAATAGTATGCTATCTAGTTATATACTTTTTTTGCGTGCAGTTAGTTATAGTATCAGAGATTTTCATATGTTCATTGTTTGAAAAAAACATATGTGAAATAATGTTATGCGTATATTTATATGTATCACTTCTAATGTGTTTCAAGTTTGATGGGGTATGGACAAAAGTTATATGTTATCAGGGAATATTTGTTTCATTAGGACAAAGAGAGCGGGGAGATATAAAAGCTATTTGTGTTATGAATGAGATAGGAATTTTAATAGTAATTATCACTTTAATCTATATTCTTATGGTATTTAGATGTAGAAGGAAAGACTACGTATAGTGTGAATTTTATAATAAAAATGCTTACAATCAGAAGGATTAGTCATTAGTTGTATGAAAATATTAAAGAACGGATAAATTTTGAAATTGTTTTTAGGGTAAACTGTTTAATACAAAATAATTTAAAAAAATGAGAAGGTATAGAAGAAATATATGATAAATATTTATAATGTTTCAAAAAAAATAAAGGGTAAACAAATATTAACAAATATAAATTATGAATTTAACGAAGGCATGATTTATGGTTTGTGTGGGCCTAATGGTTCAGGAAAGACAATGATTTTGAGATTAATTGCAGGATTGATACATCCTACAGAAGGAAGAGTTGAAGTTGATGGAAAGGTTTTAAATAAATACAATTCGTTCCCGTCTAGTGTGGGTATTATTATTGAAAATATGGAATTATTACCTCAACTTAATGCTTATGAAAATCTTAAATTATTGTCTCAGATAAAAGATATAGCAACGGATAATGATATTTTTAATGTGCTTGAACGGGTAGATTTGAAAAGTGATCAGATAGTAAAAAAGTATTCATTAGGGATGAAGCAAAGGTTAAATATAGCTCAAGCAATTTTTGAAAAACCTCAATTACTTTTATTAGATGAACCGACAAATGCACTAGATGAAAGTGGCATTAAGCTTGTACATAAAATTTTATTAGAAGAAAAAAAAAGAGGAGCGTGTATTATAATAGCGACTCATAATAAAGAAGATATAAATGTGCTGTGTGATAAAATATTAAGAGTTACTGATGGATGTATGGAGGAAATAAATGTTTATTAAAAAAATAAAAGTCATACATATTGCATCTCTAGTTATTATAATATTTTTAATATCAGGGTGTTTTAATAAATATTTACATATAAAATATCCCGAAGCATTTGATGCAAATGGGGAGTATATAGAAAAAGGGAAATCACAAATATACGTTTCGGAAGATGGAAGTTATAATTACAGAATTAACGAAACAAATAATACGATAGAGCTCATATCATATAACGATGAAACAGAAAAGACAATAAAAGTTCCACAAGAAATTGATGGATATACTGTAATAGCAATAGGAGAGACAGTGTATGCATATCATACGGAATTGGAGAAACTTTATATACCAAAAAACATAAAAAAAATTAGGTTAGCGTTTGTGGCTGGATGTAATAATTTGAAGGAAATAGTGTTTGAGGATGATGTTGATGAAATTGAAAGGTATGCATTTGATGACTTCTTTGGATATGTAGTGGTTGATAAAAAATCAAATATTTATGAGTATTGTAAAAAAAATAAAATTAGAATTAAAGAAGGGAAATAGATAAATGTCGTCTCATGGAGGCGCATTTAAGGTAATTATGATTGCAAATCTTTTACTCCTCATTTTCTTTTTCATAATGAATATATTCATAGGTACTGTATTTTTCAGCGGTTTCCTTCATCCATAAATAAACCCGGTTACGCAAATCCTCTTTGGCAGCTTTACGGCTAAGAGTAGGGTTTGCATACATTGGGTCGCTGCAATATATGGTAATGGCGGGTTTCTTAAATATCAGCCCAAAAGGGAAATTACGTTTGCGGTAAGTTACAACCATAGCCACTACCGGGGCGCTTAAAAGTACAGGGTAAGCAAAACTGGCACTTTTAAAAGGACGTATGCCTACATAATAAGGCCATATATGTGCTTCAGGATAAATAGTTATGCAACTGCCCTGATGATAACGTTTAGAAACTGTGTTAAGCATTTCCTTCATACTTGCCATGTCGTAGCCAAGGGGCATAGCACCAAGCATGGCAACTAAATGATAAAGTCCTTTAATGGAAAAAGCGTCATTTCCGGCCATAAAATAAGTACGGTGGCCCCAGCCTGAAACATCGGCAGAAAGAAGAGGGTCAATATGCATGGTGTGATTGCTGTACAAAAAGCAACCGGATTTTAACCGCCTTATAGCACCGCGATTTTTAACATGAAGCCCTACGACAATGGTATTGAAAATCTTTACCAAAGGAAACACTATAAGATAGTACAAAATATCTGCAAAGAAATTCCACAGAAAACCGGTGTGAATCCACTTATAGTCCGGGGGAAGGGCCTGAGTTTTTATCCCGTTAGTTGCCGCAAAATCATCATTTAATTCATCTGTATAGTAAATTGTTTTCATAAAAATCCTTTTCCGTTAATTTCATTAGAACACTATTATTTATCTATTTGTTTATAATACCCAAAATCATTTCTTCCATACTGTCCATACATTTATTAAAAGCCCATTGCTTTGCGAAATCAGCATAATCCAGACTTCGCTGTTCCTTTTCCTTAGGATGTTCAATCCAGTAGTCAATTTTCTTAGCCAAATCCCCTACATTGTTACATTTAAACAGGTTTTTGTCATCAAGGGCAAAGTACCGGGTAGCGGAACGGGGGGAGTTATTAATAACAGGCACAAGACCACAGGAAATGGCTTCCAAGCAGGAAATGGCTTCAAGCTCAATTTCCGCGGCATGGACGTAAAGGTCAGCTGTTCCTAAAACCTTAAGCAAATCCGTTCTTGAATAAAACTTCATTATAGGCTGTATTGGCAAATGTCTTTTAGAATACTTTATCAGGTTAGATTTCTGAGGACCGTCCCCGGCAAAAATCAGCTGGATACGGTTTCGGTATTTACTTTTATTTACAGCTTTTAAAAGCACAATGTGAGTTTTTTCACGACTGTAACGTCCGGTAAACAATATACGGAAAAGACCGTCATTAACGTGATACTTTGGAATATCACGGTTAAACTGGCGGTTAACTCCGTTGGAAATAACATGTCCCGGAGTAGGCCCTACCACCTTTTCAAAGGTATCACGAATAAATTGGGTAGGGTAGTGAATGGCATCACAATAACGGTACAAATGTTTATAGAAAAACTTATATACATTTTTATTAAAATGCTTATCATTCATTAAAAAGAAATGATTAGAAAAATTTTCTGCCTGGCAATGGAAACCGGCAGACAGGGGAATGCCGTATTTGTGACAATATCTTGCAACGTAGCATCCTGTAAGAAAAGGAACCATAACGTGAACGGCATCCACGCCCTTTAGAGCCTTTGCCACGACTTTTTTATCAGGCTTTGAAATATTAACTCCGTTTTTCTTAACATAATTATTAAAAGGCCCAACGTTTAATGTTTTTACAATATAATAACCGTCTTCGCCGGCCTTGTCTGCGTCAGGGCAGATAACACGAACCTCATGGCCCTTAGCCTTTAGGGAACGTATAAGGTTCATAGCGGCAATGGTAGTACCGTTATTTTCTTCTCCAAGGACATCGCTAACTACTGCAATTATCATACTAATCTCCATTCTGTCACGGCTTATGACATATATATTAAAAAGGTAAAACCTTTCTTAATCTCACATATTGGTATTTTAATATAGGCAGTACATGAAATCAAGAAATAAAAAACATACAAAAACATATATTTGTTGCAATAACCGGACACTGCTTTGCTTGATTTGAAACCGGAAATTTTGTATACTATATTTTATATAGGCGAATGTCAAAAGTACCTTTGGCACTGCCATCATTTAAGGCATATTATTTTGCCTGAATATCAGCTAAGTATTACAGATACAGACTGAAAAGTTAGGATTGCAGGAGGAGAAAATGATAACATTAAGCAAAGGCGGCGCGTATCTCATTAACGGTACAGAAGTGATTGAGGACGGTCAGGAAGAATTACTTAAGAGCAAATTAGGAGATAAGTATCTTTCAAAAGAAGATGCAGCAAAGAATACTATTGCATACGGCATCTTAAAAAATCACAATACATCAGGAAATATGGACAAGCTTCAGATTAAGTTTGATAAGCTTACATCCCATGATATTACATTTGTAGGTATTATTCAGACAGCAAGAGCTTCAGGACTTGAGAAGTTCCCTATACCATATGTACTTACAAACTGTCACAACAGTTTATGTGCAGTTGGAGGAACAATTAATGAAGATGACCATATGTTTGGTCTTACATGTGCTAAGAAATACGGCGGAATTTATGTTCCACCTCATCAGGCAGTTATTCATCAGTTTGCAAGAGAAATGCTTGCCGGTGGCGGAAAGATGATACTTGGCTCAGATTCACATACAAGATACGGTGCCCTTGGTACCATGGCTATGGGTGAAGGCGGACCGGAGCTTGTTAAGCAGCTTCTTTCCCAGACATATGATATTAACATGCCGGGAGTTATTGGAATTTACATGACAGGAGAGCCTGCTAAGGGAGTGGGACCTCAGGACGTGGCACTTGCCATTATCGGAGAAGTTTTTGACAAAGGATATGTTAAAAATAAAGTTATGGAATTTGTAGGACCGGGAGTTTCAAATCTTAGTGCTGATTTCAGAATCGGCGTAGATGTAATGACTACAGAAACTACATGTCTTTCATCTATTTGGAGAACAGACGAGAAGATTAAAGAGTTCTACGATATTCATGGAAGAGTAGAGGAATACAAGGAGTTAAATCCGGGAGCAGTTACTTACTATGACGGAATGGTATACGTTGATTTATCAAAGATTAAGCCTATGATAGCAATGCCTTTCCATCCAAGTAACACATATACTATTGACGAGGTAAATGCTAACCTTGAAGATATTTTAAGAGATGTTGAAAAGAAAGCCCTTGTCTCATTAGACGGACAGGTTGATTATAAACTTACAAACAAAATTAAGAATGGTAAATTATACGTGGATCAGGGTATTATTGCAGGATGTGCCGGCGGTGGATTTGAAAATATCTGTGCAGCAGCAGACATTCTTACAGGAAAGAATATCGGATCGGATGAATTTACCCTTAGCGTATATCCGGCTTCAATGCCAGTATACATGGAACTTATTAAAAATGGTGCAGCAGCCTCCATTATGGAAGCAGGCGGTGTTATGAAGACAGCTTTCTGCGGACCTTGTTTTGGAGCAGGAGATACACCGGCAAACAATGCATTCAGTATCAGACATTCTACACGTAACTTCCCTAACAGAGAAGGAAGCAAGTTGCAGAACGGACAGATTGCATCAGTTGCACTTATGGATGCAAGATCAATTGCAGCTACAGCAGCTAACAAGGGATATCTTACAGCAGCAACAGATATGGATGTTGAATACAAGGGACGTAAGTATCATTTTGATAAGACTATTTACGAAAACAGAGTATTTGATTCTCACGGTGTTGCTGACCCTGATACGGAAATCCAGTTTGGCCCTAACATTAAGGACTGGCCGGAAATGGTTGCACTTACAGACAATTTGTTACTTAAGGTGGTATCAGAAATACATGACCCTGTAACAACAACTGATGAACTTATTCCATCAGGTGAAACTTCATCATACCGTTCTAACCCATTAGGACTTGCAGAATTTGCACTTTCAAGAAAAGACCCTGAATATGTAGGAAAGGCAAAGGAAGTTCAGAAGGTAGAAAAGGCAAGAGAAGCAGGCCAGTGTATGTGTGAATATTCAGATGAATATAAGAAGATTCTTGAAACAATCAAGAAGGAATTTGCTGATGTGAATAAAGAAAATTTAGGTGTAGGAAGTACAATTTATGCTGTAAAACCTGGTGACGGTTCAGCAAGAGAACAAGCTGCATCATGTCAGAAGGTTCTGGGCGGATGGGCTAATATTGCTCAGGAGTACGCTACAAAGAGATATCGTTCAAACCTTATTAACTGGGGTATGCTTCCATTTATTTATGAAGAGGAAGAGCTCCCATTTAAGAAGGATGACTTTATTTTCGTTCCAAATATTGCAGAGGCAGTAAAGAATAAGACAACAGAAATTCCGGCATATGTAGTTGGCGATGAATTAAAGCCGTTTACATTAAAGCTTGGTGAAATGACAGATGATGAACGTGACATTATATTAAAGGGTTGTCTCATTAACTACAACAGAGTTTAAAATCAATCTTCCGGAAACAGACAAGTCGGAAAAATATAAGCATAATGTATGCAGATGGAGGACACCATATGGGAAATAAATTAGCCATAACAAAAGATGACTGTTACTTATTTGGTAAAGGCATTAATTATGAAATATATGAGAAACTGGGTGCTCATATTACGGAAATAGATGGAGTTAAGGGAACATACTTTGCAGTATGGGCTCCCCATGCAACTAATGTTGCAGTTATAGGCGATTTTAATGACTGGTTAGGATTTAATCACAATATGACTATGGATAATGATTCAGGAATATGGGAGCTGTTTATTCCGGAAGTTGGAGAAGGAGCAATGTACAAATATGTGATTTCCACGGAAAGTGGAGACACATTGTACAAGTCCGACCCATATGGAAACTGGGCGGAAGTCAGACCGGGCAATGCTTCAAGAGTAACCAATATTGATTCATATAAATGGAATGATTCCAAGTGGATTCATCAGAAGGCATCGGAAAGTCACTACGAACTGCCTATGTCAATTTATGAGGTGCATCCGGGTTCATGGAGAAAAGACTATAAGGGACCGGATGATGAAGATGGATTTTATGACTATAGAAGGATGGCAGATGAACTGGTAGATTACGTGGTGGATATGGGATATACTCATGTGGAACTTATGGGAATCTTAGAGCATCCTTTTGACGGTTCATGGGGGTATCAGGTTGTGGGATATTATGCACCTACATCCAGATATGGAAAGCCTCAGGATTTTATGTATTTAATAGACGCTTTTCATAAGGCAGGAATCGGAGTTATTTTGGACTGGGTTCCGGCGCATTTCCCAAAGGACGCCCACGGACTTGCTATGTTTGACGGAACACCTCTTTATGAATATGCTGACCCTAGAAAGGGAGAACATCCTGATTGGGGCACAAAGGTTTTTGACTATTCTAAAACAGAGGTTAGCAATTTCCTTATTGCAAATGCTTTATTCTGGGTGGAAAAGTATCATATAGACGGACTTCGTGTAGATGCAGTGGCATCAATGCTTTATCTTGATTATGGAAGAAAAGATGGAGAATGGGTTCCTAATAAGTACGGCGGAAATGAAAATTTAGAGGCAATAGAGTTCTTTAAGCATTTAAGCAGTATTATGAGATATAGAAATCCAAGGGCTTATATTATAGCAGAAGAGTCTACAGCGTGGCCGAAGGTTACCATGGCACCGGAAGAAGGCGGACTGGGATTTTCTTACAAGTGGAATATGGGATGGATGCACGATTTCCTTGAATATGTGAAGCTTGACCCGTATTTTAAGAAGAATAATCATAATAAGATGACATTTGGACTGACTTATGCATTTAGTGAGAACTTTATCTTAGTTCTTTCCCACGATGAGGTAGTTCATTTGAAATGTTCAATGATTAACAAGATGCCGGGGTACCCGTCAGATAAATTTAAAAACCTTAAGACGGCGTATACATTTATGATGGGACATCCGGGAAGAAAGCTTTTGTTTATGGGACAGGAATTTGCCCAGCTTCAGGAGTGGTCAGAGGCAAGAAGTCTTGACTGGTATTTGTTAGACGAACCTGAACATAAGGATATGCAGGACTATGTAAAGAAATTATTACATATCTATAAGAAATATCCGGCACTTTATACTGAAACAAAAGGCTATGGAGCTTTTGAATGGATAAATGCAGATGACAGAGACAGAAGTATATTTAGTTTTATAAGAAAAACAACAGAGCCTGATTACAGGAATTCTGTGGGATTCGTATTTAACTTTACACCGGTGGAAAGACCTGACTATGTAGTTGGTGTTCCAAAAGCCGGAACATACAAGAGAATTATTACTACGGAAACAGGAGATACGGAAGTGGTGAAATATAAAGCAAAGAAACAGGAGGCTGATGGTAAGCCATATAGATTGGAAATACCACTTAGACCTCTGGAATCAGTAGTTTTTGAATTCCCTAAAGTAATAAAGAAGAAAGCAAAAACAACAAAAAAGAAATAAAGATTAACTAAAAAGGGCAGTTGTTAAGCTGCCCTTTGTTGGCAGTAACAATACAGAGAATTTTCGGAGAAAAAGATGAAAAAAAAGGTATTTATCGTAATTATTATTTTAATTATATTAGGTGGAGCAAGTGCATTTGGAATAATGTACAATAAAAATCATACATCAGGGGAGCCTGAGAAAAATGATGTGGCAGAAATGACAGACAAAATTCCTGACATGAAGGTATATGCAGGAAGCAATGTTATTGGAACCATAGACGGATACACAATGGAAATGAATTATGCACACCTTAGAGATAGTATTATTCCGGTAGGTACAGACAATAAGGTTTCCATGGAAATAACATCCAACAAAAATAAGATTGAAAAATTATCTTATGAGGTGGTAAGTGCAGAAGGTGACACTCTTCTAGATAGTGGAGAAATCACGGATTTACAGGAAAATGACGGGAAAATTGCCTTTGATTATCAGGCAAGTGCCATTATGGAAAAGGGAAAAGAATATTTTCTTACCTTCAACATGTCTACAGATAAACATAAAAATCTGCACTATTACACAAGGGTTATGCAAATAGGTGCAGATGTAGTTGAAGACCAGATTGCCTTTGCCAAGGATTTTAGTGACAGAACCTTTAATGAAAACGAGGCAAAGGGATTAGTGGCATATATTGAGCCGGATGCAAAGGGAGCTAATGATAATTTAGGGGTGACTACCATTAAATCCAGTTACAGCATGCTGGTGTGGAAGACACTTCACCCGGCAAAGAGCACTGATACAACTGTGTATGCCAAGGATTTTTGTATAAAAGACAGCGGCGAGGCAGGAACCTACACTATGAATTATCAGATGAAAGCAACAAATACTGAAAAGGTGGAGGAAACCTACAATGTTACTGAAAACATTACAGTGTGGACCTGTGCAGGTAAACAGTATGTACTGGCATATGACAGGGAGGTAAATCAGGTTTGGGCTGCTTCAAAGAATAATGTTGGAAACAGTTTTATTGATTTGGGAATACAGAAGCAGACAACGGTTTCTAATGTAGAAAGTTCTAACGGACAGTTTATCGGATATGAGATAAATGGTGACGTGTATACTTTTGATGTTACCGGCAAAAAAATGTATCGTGTATATAACAGCAAGGCAAAAAGCGGGCAGCAGCTTTACAAGACCCGCTCCAGAGTTATAAAGGTGGATAATGATGGAAATGCAGAATACATGATATATGGTTACAGTCCAAGTGTAAATCATGGTGGAAAAAATGGAATTTCCATAATGGATTACAGTGTTAAGGATAATAAATCAGTGGAAAAAGCCTTTATACCATGTAATGAGCCGGCGTGGATTCTGGAAAATCAAATGTCTCAGCTTTGCTATGAAGGTGACGGAACATTATATATAATGCTAGGAAAAGCAGTATATTATGTGAACTTAAAAACAAAGGAATGGGGAACATTGATTGAGAACATGGAGGATGGAAGTCTGTGTGTAAATGAGCAGGGAACAGTAATTGCTTATAACACCAATGGAAGTATTTACAACAGTGACAGTATTACCGTTATTGATTTAACTAATGGAGAGAAAAAGGAAATTAAGGCAGAAGAAGGTAAGAAAATTGCAGTATGCGGATATACCGGTGCTAATCTGGTATATGGAACAGGAACAATTTCAAAGGATAAGAAATACGATGCTTTTCCTATTGAAACACTAAACATAGTGGATTCTGATTTAAACCTGGTTAAGTCATATTCAAAAAGCGGAATAACCATGACAGACGTAACCATTACAGATACAATTATCAGCTTTAAGCGTTTTAGAAAAGGAAAGCGTTTAGAGGATGACCAGCTTCTTGATAACACAGAGGATACGGTAAGGGTTGCTAATTCAAGCTATTATACCGATGACATGAAAATGAGGGAACTGGCGCTGTCCTTTACCAATAATCTTAATGCCACAACCAAGCTTACCATTGGCAAATGGGGATCAGTGGAATTTTCTACAGGAACAGAGGTTGACTCTAAATTTGTAAAAACCACTGAAGACAGATATTTTGTATATGGATATGGAATGCTTCAGGGAGTGTATTCTAAAAAGGAGGATGCCACAAAAGCCGCAAGGGAAGTTTATGGTTTGGTGATAGATGAAAGGGGTAGTAAAATATGGGTGTTTGAGGAGAACTATCAGTAGAAAATATATTTAAACATAAAGTGAAAAAAAGGCATTAAATATAACAAAAATTAACAATTATAAAGTAGAAATATAGCATGTAATGGGATACAATTATTTACAGATATTGGAAAGTGACAATTTTTTCTACAAAAAGTGCAGTTATCCGGTTTAATGATAAATATGAAGAAAAAATTCATTTCATTATTGATGATAATAGCAATGATGTTTTCTATGCTTCCGGCGAATGTGGTTGACATAAAAGCTGCAACAGGGAAAACAGCTATTATTAGTGTAGAAGGGAAAAATGCCATTCCCGGCTCTACAGTATCTGTAAATGTGTCTATAAAGGACAATCCGGGAATATTAGGCTCGGTACTTAGGGTTGAATATGATTCCAAGCTTACATTGACAGATGCAAAGTCAGGGGAAGCTTTTAGCACATTAGTTATGACCAAGCCGGGAAAATTCGGTTCACCAAGCAAGTTTGTATGGGATGGTCAGGATTTGCCAATTACAGGAAGCCAGAATTCTAATTCGGCAGGATTCTTCTATTTATACGGAAGTGCTCCATGCTGGTATTATGAATGTACAAGGACAGTAGTTGCATCTTACAAGACTCAGTATCGTTATGCAGACCGCAGTAAGTCATACACATACTTATTTAAGAAGGTAGAGCAAAAGGAGTCCACCTCAGAAATTCAGGAATCGGATTCTGTAAGCAATGTACAAAAATGGGTTAAGTACACTATTTAGTGGGATAAAAATAACATAATATTATATAATAAAGAGG
>NZ_HF991856.1:46649-56100 GCF_000432355.1 Eubacterium sp. CAG:161 | reverse complement strand
CTTTGTTATGGATGCAAATATTAAAACTCATATTTTATTCTCATTAAACCATAACATATCTCTCTGATTAATTGACCGAAAAATCCATTAATGTTATACTAAAAGATAGTAAAAAAGTTCGGGAGGGACTATGCGTTTTATTCATACAGGAGATATTCATTTAGGAGCCATGCCGGAGAGCAGAAAAGAGTGGGCAAAAAACCGTGGAGATGAAATCTGGCAGACTTTTGAGAGATTAATAAAGAAAATTAAAGCACAGCCGGTGGATATGTTGATTATTGCCGGGGATTTGTTTCACAGACAGCCATTGCTTAGGGAGTTAAAAGAGGTGGACTATCTTTTTTCAACAATACCTGAAACTAAAGTAGTGCTGTGTGCCGGAAATCATGATGCCATTAAAAAGGGGTCATTTTACGATGGCTTTAAGTGGAGTGATAATGTTATTTTTCTAGGCAGTGAGAATGTTCAAAAAGTGGAAATCCCGGAACTTAACGCATGTGTCTATGGACTTAGCTACCATCAGACAGAAATAACAGATGGAATGTATGATCACATTATTGTGGACAGACCTGATATGATAAATATTCTGGTGGCTCATGGTGGTGATGAAAAGCATATTCCGATTAATAAAAAGAGAGTGGCAATGTCAGGATTTGACTACGTGGCAATGGGACATATTCACAAGCCGTTTATGGATGAAAAGTACAAAATGGCTTATTGTGGTTCCTTAGAGCCTATTGATGTGAATGATACAGGTGAGCGTGGCTATATATACGGAGAAGTGGACAAGAAAGGTCTGGAGTTTGAATTTGTGCCATTTTCTAAAAGACAGTATGTTGATTTGGACTTTACGGTAACGCCAAATGCTACAAATATGGAAATCAGACACAGGCTTTCCGACATTTTTAATGAAAGAGGAAAGGATAACATGTACCGTGTAACATTTAACGGTTACAGGGATCCTGAATTTGAAATAAGCATAAAAGACGTAATGGATTGTGGCAATATAGTAACTGTTATTGATGAAACAATTCCGGATTTTGATTTTGAGGAAATGTATGCCGACAATAAGGATAATATTCTTGGAATGTTTATTGGTCAGTATTTAGATAAGGAACCATTAAATCCGTTGCAGCAGAAGGCACTTTATTATGGCACAAAAGCTTTATCACAGGCTATGGAGGGTAAGGTATGATTATAAAAGATATACAGTTGACGAATTTTGGTAAATTTAATCATAAATATATATCTCTTGAGCCGGGACTTAATATTATATATGGTGAAAATGAGGCAGGGAAAACCACTCTTCACACCTTTATAAGAGGTATGCTTTTCGGAATTGAAAAGCAAAGAGGAAAGGCAAGTGCTAAAGATACCTATTCTAAATACCAGCCATGGGACAATCCTTCTAATTATCAGGGAACCATGGGAATTGAAAGCGATGGAGTGAACTATCGTATAGAGCGCAATTTTAGTAAGGAAAATAAGAGCTTTAAGGTAATAAATGAGGATTTAGGTATTGAATTATCTCAGGAACAAATAGATGAACTGTTTGCGGGACTGGATGAAAGCTGTTATTACAATACCATTAGCATAAGCCAGCTAGGCAGCGTTACTGACAAGGAACTGGAGAATATACTGAAAAATTATGCAGCTAATCTTGGTTCCACAAAGTCTATGGAAATTAATATAAAAGAGGCTTTTGAGGAGTTAAATACCGAAAAAAGAAAGATTATTTCTGAAAATAAAATTGGAGAAGAGGATGAAATCCGCAGATATATAAGAGATGACGAGGATACATTGGAGTTGTCAGAAAGAGAACAGCACACAATTATTGCCTCTATTGAACAGAAAAAGGAGTCTGTGGCACGTCTTCAGGAAAAGAAAAAGGATTTGTCTGCAAGGGATGCCAAAAGGCTGGAGGAACTGGCAAGGCAAAATGAGAGAAAAGAGAATCTTTATCAGGAGGTTTTGTCATATACCACGGAGCTTGAAAAGTATAACTCTATGTTAGAGCAGATAAAATCCCATAAGCAGTCATTGGAAAATGAATTAAAAAGCAAGGGTATTGATAATTGGGAGACCATGGATATGCTTACAGATAAGGTTGTAAACAGAAGCAATATACCGATTGTGTTTATAATTCTTACCATGGCATTTATTGGGGCAGCAATTGGCTTTACCGTTGGCAATGTTGATTTGTTATATGTAGGGGAATATTGGATGAAGCCTGCGATTTGCTTAGGACTGGCAGGCGTGTGTCTGATTTTATCTGTTGTAAAGTTTTTTGTTAACAAAAAGAAACGCAATAAGAAAATTGAAAGCCTGAAAGAGCTTAAGCTGGTACTGGACAAGTTAGATGCGGCAAAGCATGAGGAAACTTATTGTATGCATCAGATTGACAGCAAAAAAGATGCCCTTGAGGCAACACAGGAGTTGATAAAGGCAGAAGAGGAAAAGGAAGTAAATTCAGAAGATTGTAGCGATGAGCTTAAGGAAATAGAGCAGCAGGAGAGGGAATTGAATGAGGCTATTTCCAAGGCTAACTGGATTTTGGAGCAGAAAAAAGAAAAAGATATTGAAGTTGAAGCAAGAATTAATGAATCAAATCACAGACTTGAAGTTATTAAAAAAGCAAAGTTTGAAATTGATGCCATTGAAGAGGCAAAGACAAATATTGAAAAAATAGCTACTGAAATTAGAAACAGCTTTGGAAAGAAGTTAAATGAAAAGGCGTCCTTTTATATGTCGGAGATTACCAATGGAAAATATGATAATCTTTCTATAGATGACAGATTAAACATTTCCATTAATGGTAAAAAATCACTAATTCCTGCATCTAAGCTTAGTAAAGGAACGGTGGAGCAGATATATATGGCGCTTCGCCTTGCAGCAGCTGATATCATTTTTGAGAAAGATAAGAAGCCGATTCTTTTAGATGATGCCTTTGTTATGTATGATAATAAACGTATGGGCAACACAATGAAGTTTATGGCTGAAAGCATGGAACAGGTTATTATTTTCTCCTGCCATACCAGAGAAAAAGTAATGGCGGATAAGTTGAAAATACATCACAATTTTATAAAGTTATAAAATAAGAAATCAAAAAGACAGCTTGCCCAGAGGCAGCCGGCTTAAAAATAAGATATAAAGACAAAAAAAGATTGCTACCAAAATAGTAGCAATCTTTTTAAATAAACTTTAACTATCTGTTTCCATATTCATTAACACGTTTGTTGATACGCTCAACAGGATCTAATAAATCGCTAATTGAAGAATCGTGATTTAATCTGTCAATAAATAAGGCTGTGTATTTTGCAACGTCTACACTGATGTACCATTCTTTTGACAAAAGTTCAGGAGTCTGGTAAATGCAGTTTGTAGTCATTACTCTGTAAATAAGACCATCTTCATAGGCTTTATCAAATTTTTCCAAACCGTTTGTAAAGAGACCAAAGGTTGATGCAACAAAAACTCTCTTTGCTTTACGTTTTTTTAACTGGCTTGCAACATCTAACATACTGTCACCGGATGAAATCATATCATCAATAATAAGAACATCCTTTCCTTCTACTGATTCGCCTAAATATTCATGAGCTACAATAGGATTTCTTCCATCTACAATAGTAGTATAATCACGACGCTTATAGAACATACCCATATTAATACCAAGTACGTTGGCGAAGTATACAACTCTTCCCATAGCACCTTCATCAGGGCTTATAACCATTAAATGCTCTGAATCTAACTGCAAATCGTCAACATTTCTTAAAAGATTTTTAATGAACTGATATGTTGGCATAATTGACTCAAAACCGTGAATAGGAATAGCATTGTTAACTCGTGGGTCATGGGCATCGAAAGTAAGAATATTATCAACTCCCATATTAACAAGTTCCTGTAACATAACTGCACAATCCATAGATTCTCTGGAAGTACGTCTGTGCTGTCTGCTTTCATATAAGAAAGGCATAATAACAGTAATTTTTTTTGCCTTACCTGCAGCAGCGGCAATAACTCTCTTAATGTCTGCATAGTGGTCATCAGGAGACATATGGTTCTTTTGACCACAAACAGTATACTCAATGCTGTAATTAGTAACATCATCGATAATATAGAGGTCGCAACCACGAACTGTGTCTTTTAAGGTACATTTTGCTTCACCTGTACCAAATCTTGGTGTGCTTACATCTAACAGGTATGAATCCTTAACATAACCTTTAAATGTAATAGGTGATTCTTTTGCTTCGACTCTTTCACTTCTCCAATCAGAAATGTAAGCATCAACAGTTTCTCCTAATGCCTTACTTCCTGATAATGCTACGATGGCAAGTGGACCAACGGGAATAGATTCGATAAACTTTTCGATAGCCATTTGTAAAACTCTCCTTCATGTGTAAATGTGTTAAATAGTAAACTTTTTCTTTATTCTTATATCATCACCAAAAATCTTAAAAGAATTATAATTTCCAATAACCCTGGAAAAAATTCTCTCTTCATATTTATTCTGCAAATCTTCTATAGAAAAGTTTGTAGAAATAATAGTAGATTTCTGATGTATAAGTCGCTCATTAAGACAATCAAACAGTGCCGAGTCGGTAAAGGAATTGCTCATCTCAGTACCTAAATCGTCAATTATAAGTAAATCACATCCCTCTAATTCATTTATACTAATCTGTCTGTAAACGGAATTATTCTCTCTTCTGAAAGAATAATCTGCAAGCAGGTCAAAAAACTGAACTGCTGAAAGATAAATAACAGAATAAGATTTGTCTATTAATTCTTTGGCAATACAGTTAATTAAAAAGGTTTTGCCTGTACCCGCCCTGCCATAGAATAGCAGATTACATGGGTGTTTGTCAAAGTTATTTATAAAATAATGACATCTGTCTACAATAGTTTCCATATTTTCCAGGGAAGATATGCCGGAAACTTCATCAATTATGTCATCAGAATAGAAATCAAAATTGAAATTATCAAAATTTTCCACTGCTAAAATCTCATTTAATTCTGATCTTGAATATATAAGATTTATTATTTCAGACTTAAGGCATTCACAAGGTTTTCCGTGGACAAATCCGGTGTCCTTACAAATAGGGCAGGTAAAAATTTCATCCAGATAGTCCCCAGGATATCTGTTCATAAGAAGTGCTGCACGCTTTTTCTCGCTTATAACCTGAATATCCTCTCTTAAAGAGTCCTTAGCAGAAGCATCACCGGACAATGCAAGCCTTGTGGCATTAACAGCCAGTGAAGCAATTTCCCTGTCATATTCGGCTATTTGAGGTACATTTTCATAAACCTCCTTAATACGCCTGTCCATTTCTATTTTATTTTCTAAACGTCTGTTATTATAGTTGTTACTTATAGTATCAAACTGTTCTCTTGTAAGACCCATAGGGGAAACTCTCCTTAAATCCTTTTATTAAATATTCTTCTTGGCAAATTTCTTGTTTTGGCTTTCTACAATCTTCTTTTCTAACTGACTGTAATCATATGTACGCTGTTCAAAAGTTTTTGCACGTTTAGCTTTCACTGCCTTCTTTGACGGGGCTTTTGAAACAACACTAAATGACTTAGCTGTCTCTTCAGAATGAATCTTGTCCAGCTTTTCAATAGCTTCTAAGCAGTTAGCATCATTTTTGAACCAGTTTGTCAAAATACCATCTGCGTATCTGAAACTTGCACAGTGAGTATGCTCCATGGTACGGTTGCATGCCTCTAAAATAATGTCATCAGAAAAACCATACTTGTCTGTCCATTTTGAAATATATAAAACCTCATTTTTTACAGGAGCCTTATAAGTTAGTCCAAAAATCTTATAAATTCTTTTGTAAATATCCTTTCTTACTTTTGCATCTAACTTAGCTTCCTCGATAGTATAGATATCCTTTTGAACATAAGAAATAGCAGTCTTTTCAATATATGAAAAAGTCTTATGACCTTCTGAAATGCACTTTTCCATTATGTATATAATAAAATCAGAATCCAGCTTAAGTCCGTCTAACATATAAATAATGCTGTTAATGTCAGCAGGATTAAGTGTACATCCTAAATAAGTCTGTGCCAAAAATGTAAGCTGCTCAAACCTGTCATCATTTGAAAAAGAAGCAATTTCCTTTGGAGAATATTTCCTCTTAGCCGGAATGATAATCCCTGATGTTTCCGGAACAGGAATAGGAGTGCTGTCTCCTGAAACCGCTGCCAAAATTTCAGGTTTTACATCTGAAATATCAGATACTTCAATAGCACCAGATACATTCTCAGTGGAAATACCACTTACAAGATAACGGTTGCTTTTTAAGGCTTCAAATCTGATGCAGGCAATATTTCCGGACTTGTCCGTTGAAAGTGATAACAGACTTTGATCTGCCCAGTAATGGAGGGCACGATTTACGTCAGCCTCTAACATATTAAACCTGTCAGCAATATTTGAAAGTGTTAATTCATCTTCAGAAGCTTCGCTAGTATTTCTGTTCATAAGACGAAGCAAATGAAGGTAGATTTTTATAAATTCCCCATTGGCTTTTGGCATATACTCATCTAAAAAAACATTCGAAATAGAGGTGAAATCCGCAAAGTTACCTCTGTCTAAAATCAACTTAGCCATTTTTGTGCTCTCCTACAATAATTTTCTATATCAAGCTTTGCTCCAAAGCTTTGTCTGCATCTCAAATACATTTTGAAGTATAGCATAAAATTTCTAAAAATCAACGTCACAAATTGGCTGAAATGCCCTATTTTAAAGGGATTGCGGGGTATGTTAATAATGTTAATAATGATAATAAAAAGGGGGCATAATTTGTCGAAAACTGTCACACCTCCCATTAACTCTGGAAAATCAAGGTTGCTAAAATTCAATCTTATGTAAACAAAAAATCCACAAAATTTTGTTAATAGTTATCAACAAAATTTTGTGGAATGTTAATAAGTTATTTTCCAAGAAGATGTTCCCCTATTTTTACTACGTCTCCGGCACCCATTGTTATTAACAAATCATTGTGTGCACAATTTTCTAATAAAAAATTTTCTATTTCACTAAAAGTTGGGAAATAGTAAGCAGTACCACCGTCTTTTTTTATCTCATCCATTACATCTTTTGAACTTATGCCAAGGGTATTTTTCTCCCTTGCAGCATAAATATCAGCCAGAACTACTGCATCAGCTTCCTTCAACGCATCAGCGAACTCAGACAACAGAGCTTTTGTACGTGAATATGTGTGTGGCTGGAATACAACCCATAATTTATTGTGTGGGTAGTGTTTTGCAGTGCTAAGGGTGGCCCTAATCTCATCAGGATGATGGGCATAATCATCTATAATAGTAATATCTCCCAATTTACCCTTAAGCTGAAAACGTCTGTCCGTACCTTCATATGCCATAAGTCCTGTTTTAATATCTTCATTACTTATTCCCATAAAGTGGGCAGCGGCAATAGAAGCTAAGGAATTATAAATATTGTGCTTTCCTGTGACCTTTAATGTAATATGGTCTTTAATTTCACCGTTTACAACTAAGTCATAAGAGCCTCTTGCAAATTCATCAAAAGTAATATTTGCAGCACTGTACATACTTTTATTAGGGTCTGAACCTACTGTAATGACACTGCATTTGAGCCCTTCCGTAAAATATTCAATATTGTCAATGTCGCTGTTAATAATTAAAGCTCCATCATCAGGGACTAAACGGGCATATTCCCTAAAGCTATGTCTTATATCGTCTAAATCCTTAAAAAAGTCCAGATGGTCCGCTGCAACATTTAAAATAATGGCAACTGTTGGCTTAAAGGATAAGAAACTGTTAGTATATTCGCATGCTTCAGTAATAAGCTTATCAGAATGACCGATTCTTGTATTTCCCTTAATGGCAGGCATAATTCCGCCTACTAATATGGTAGGGTCGGTATCTGCCTCGAGCATAATCTGGGAAAGCATGGAAGTAGTAGTGGTCTTTCCGTGAGTTCCTGAAACTCCAATGGCAGTATGGTAATTCTGCATAATCTGACCTAAAAATTCCGCCCTTGTAAGAAGGGGAATATTCATTGATTTTGCTGCAACTAATTCAGGATTATCCTGTTTAACGGCAGCTGTATAAATTAAAACTTCAACATCTGAAGAAACATTCTGCGATTTTTGTCCGTAGCAAATAGTTGCACCTAATGACTCTAGGTGCTTTGTTATTTCGGACTCCTTTGAATCTGAACCTGTAACGGTAAAACCTCTTGAAATCATGATTTCTGCTAATGCACTCATACTAATTCCACCGATTCCGGTAAAATGTAGTTTAGCAGGAGTATTAAAATCTAATTTGTACATATTCTTCTCCAATCTCATAATAAAATCTTATATGATTATACACTTGTTTTAGTACTTTTTAAAGATTTAACATAAAATTAATCAAAACTAAAAGGTAAATCTTCTATAATAAATACAAAAATCAGGAATAACTTTATTATAGCAATTTTAGACAAAATATAGTATAGAAAATTGTTAAAAATACAAAATAGATTAATGAAAAAATAAGAAATAGGAAAGAACAATAAAAAAATTGTACATTTTGCACAACTAAGAACGAAAAATGGCAAAAAAAAGAGAAAATATAAATAAAAAATAGGGGGGAAATGCTTTTATTATTAGCAATTTAATGCTATAATTTTATTACTTAATATAAGCAGCGAGGTGAGTTGACATGATAAAAAAAGAAATGATTGCAATGTTGTTAGCAGGTGGACAAGGTAGCCGTCTTGGTGTACTTACTGCAAAAGTTGCAAAACCGGCAGTTGCGTTTGGTGGAAAATATAAGATTATAGATTTCCCATTAAGCAACTGTATTAATTCGGGCGTTGATACGGTAGGTGTACTTACACAGTATCAGCCACTTAGGTTAAATGATCATATTGGTATTGGTATGCCATGGGATCTCGACCGCAATATCGGAGGTGTTACAGTTCTCCCGCCTTACGAAAAAAGTGAGAACACGGAATGGTACACAGGTACGGCTAATGCTATTTTCCAGAATATGAATTATATGGAAACATATAATCCTGATTATGTTTTAATTTTGTCAGGGGATCATATTTATAAAATGGACTATGAAGTTATGCTGGATTACCACAAGGCAAATAATGCGGATGTTACTATTGCAGCTATGCCGGTACCAATAGAAGAGGCAAGCAGATTTGGTGTGGTAGTTACAGATGAAAATCATAAGATTACTGAATTTCAGGAGAAACCGGAACATCCAAAGAGCAATCTTGCTTCAATGGGTATTTACATATTTAGCTGGCCGGTTTTAAGGGGTGCACTTATTAAACTGAAGGATCAGCCTAACTGTGATTTCGGTATGCATGTTATTCCATATGTTCATGAGAACGGAAAAAGAATTTTTGCATATGAATATACAGGATACTGGAAAGATGTAGGAACTCTTAAATCCTACTGGCAGGCAAACA
>NZ_HF991856.1:18362-46644 GCF_000432355.1 Eubacterium sp. CAG:161 | reverse complement strand
TCCTACTGGCAGGCAAACATGGAACTTATTGATATAGTTCCGGAATTTAATCTTTATGAAGAATTCTGGAAGATATATACCAAGAGCGAGGCACTTCCACCACAGTATGTTTCAGCTGACTCTAAGATAGAGCGAAGCATTATCTGTAATGGATGTGAAGTAAGAGGTAATGTACATAATTCAGTTATAAGTGCAAATGTTGATATTGCTGAAGATGCAGAAGTTCATGATTCAATTATTATGCAGGGATGTAAGATTGGAAAGGGAACAAAGATTTATAACGCAATTGTAGCTGAAAACACCATTATCGGAGACAATTGTTCCATAGGTGTTGGAGAATATGCTGACAGCAAGTTAAGTCAGAAGATTTACAATTGCGAATTAGCAGTAATTGGTGAAAATTCCACAATTCCAAGTGGAGTTACTTTAGGTAAAAATGTAGCAGTATCAGGAAAGACAGAACTTTCAGATTACCCTGACGGAAAGCTTTCATCAGGTGACTATATAGTTAAGGCAGGTGAGATTTAATGAGAGCAGTTGGTATAATTTTAGCAGGTGGAAATAATAGCAGAATGAAGGAGCTTTCCAGGAAAAGGGCTGTAGGAGCAATGCCTATTGCGGGAAGCTACAGAGCAATTGATTTTGCACTTAGTAATATGTCAAACTCACATATTCAGAAGGTGGCAGTATTAACACAGTATAATGCGTGGTCATTAAATGAACATTTAAGTTCATCAAAATGGTGGGACTTTGGTAGAAAACAGGGAGGTCTCTTTGTATTTACACCGTCCATTACATCTGACAACGGTTTCTGGTACAGAGGAACAGCTGATGCCATTGCACAGAATATAGCTTTCCTAAAGAAAAGCCATGAACCTTATGTAGTTATTGCATCGGCAGATGCGGTATACAAGATGGACTATAACAAAGTTCTTGAAAAACATGTGGAAACAGGTGCCGACTTAACCATCGTATGCAAGAATGCAGGAGACAAGGCAGATGTATCGGAATATGGCGTTGTTAGTACGGATATTAATGGAAGAGTGGTAGATTTCGAGGAAAAACCACTTAATAAAGTTGGTGGACTTATATCTACAGGAATATATGTTATAAGAAGAAGACTTCTTATACAGCTTATTGAAAATTGCATTGCGGAAGACAGATACGATTTCGTAAACGACATTATAATAAGAAATAAAAGTACAAAGAAGATATATGTGTACAAAATAGATACATATTGGAAGAATATATCAAGTGTCAAGAATTATTATGATACAAATATGGACTTCTTAAAGCCGGAAGTAAGGGATTTCTTCTTTAGACAATATCCGGATATATATTCAAAGGTGGAGGACTTGCCACCGGCAAAATATAACACCGGAGCAGATGTAAGTAACAGTTTGATTTCCAGTGGAAGTATCATTAATGGAAAGGTTGAAGGTTCTGTTGTATTTAAGCAGGCGTATGTTGGAAATAACTGCGTTATTAAAAATTCCATTATTCTTAATGATGTGTATATTGGGGATAACGCGGTTATTGAAAATTGCATTGTGGAAAGTCACAGTACCATTAATCCGGGAGAGCATCTTGGAGATGAAAATGAATTAAAGATTGTCAATGAAAGAAATTTCAGATATAGCTTGTAATAAGAAAGGGAGTAAAAATATGAACATAACAGACGTAAGAGTTAGAAAGATGACAAAAGAGGGCAAAATGAAAGCAGTTGTTTCAATTACAATTGACAACGAATTTGTTGTTCATGACATAAAGGTAGTTGAGGGAGACAAGGGACTTTTCATTGCAATGCCAAGTAGAAAGGCAGCAGATGGGGAGTACAGAGACATTGCCCATCCAATTAACTCAGATACCCGCAGCAATATTCAGAAAATAGTACTTGATGCTTATGAGAAAGCACTGTTAGAACCGGAAATTTCAGAGGAAGCATAAAAAGCAATTTTTTTAGGATAAGATCAAAAGGGAAGCATTATTTCATGGAAGTATCCGTGGAGTAATGCTTTTGCTTATTTTAATAAGGGGCTTTAATCGATATTTAATTTATAACAAGTAAGAGTTAAAAGGTATGCAGTTTTATTATATGATGATATAATTAGGTATGCTATGGTTACAATAGGAGAGCAATATGATAGATGTATATACAAAATGGGAAGAGGATAAAAGAAATACCTGGTCAGGCACGCCATGGGGGATTCTTTCATCGTTAAAAAACATATGTGGGAAAGATAATGTTCAGGATAAAGAAATTGCTGAGGGCAAAATTGTAAAATTAATTATAAAAGTAATATCACATATAATCAAAATATTTGGAATAAATGAATGTGAAGTTATTGAACATAGGCTGGATGATAGAAAAATGGATAGGCAATTGGCAAAAGGAGATGATACACCAAGCATAATGTTTTCGGAGTATATGTCAGAAAATTTGTCGAATAGCTATTTGTATATTGATTGCTCAGTTGATTTTGTGTATAGGTGTCAAAAACATGAGAAAAGCTTTGTTAAATATATGCCGTTAGGTAAAACAAGTAAAAAGAGCCTAATTAATGTTAGGAAAGACAGAGCAGAGAAATTTTACAATAATTGTAAAGGTATACTGACAATGAGCCGGTGGCTTCAAGGGGATTTAATAAAAAACACAGGGGTAGATAAGAAAAAGGTTCATTGTGTTGGCGGAGGATGTAATATCGACTATACCAAAGTAGATGATGTTGATAAAGAGTCAAATAAAATATTGTTTGTGGGAAAAGATTTTGAAAGAAAAGGTGGGCAATTAGTTGTTAGGGCATACGAAATCATCAATAAAAAATATCCCGGAAAATACAAGTTATACATAGCTGGGCCGGCAGAAATGCCTACAGAGATCAAAGGAGTTTCAGGGATTGAATTTTTGGGATGCATATCCACAGAAGAATTAGTAAAATATTATAATTTATGTGATATATTTGTTATGCCATCATATTTTGAGGCTTATGGAATTGTATTTGCAGAGGCACTTATATATGGTTTGCCATGCATAGGAAGAAATGTTTTTGCAATGAAAGAATTTATTAAAGACGGAAAAAACGGATATCTGATAAATGAAGATAACGATGAATATTTGGCAGACAAGATGTTACAGCTACTGAATAACGATGAAATAAAAGAATACGTTAAAAGTAAAAGACAGCAATACATTAAAGAGTATTCATGGAATAGCGTTGCCGAAAAAATAATAAAAGTTATGAAAAATGATGGATATAAATTATAAAAAACGGAGGATATAAGTGAAAAAGGTTGGTATTGTTACAATTGAGTCAGAAAATTGGGGAAACAGACTTCAAAATTATGCTTTACAGAAAGTAATTGAGGAGTGTGGGATGGATGTTGAAACAATTGACAGACATCATTGCAAAAAGTTGATGGATAAAATAAAAAACAATGGAAAAATTGTGGCTAAATATATATTAGGAATAAAAGGAAAAAAGTTTCACAAGTTTGATAAGCTGATTAACAAAAGTCGTCATTATGTAGGAAAGGATGATGCAGAGGAAAATATCGAAAAATATTTTGATTATTTTATAGCTGGGAGCGACCAATTATGGAATCCGCATTTCCCTTTTGTTGGCAAATGTGATTTGTTAACATTTGCCAATAAAGAGCAGAAGGTTGCGTATGCTGCAAGCTTTGGAGTAGAAAATATTCCGAAAAATAAAGTTGAGGAGTATAGTAAAGCACTAAAGGATTTTTCGGCTATTTCAATGAGGGAAGAGGCAGGAATAAAGTTGGTGAATAAACTCTCAGGAGTCGATGCTGAGTTGGTTTTAGATCCTACTTTGTTAATTAAGAGTGATGAATGGAGAAAAATATCAAAGAAACCGTTTAAGGCTCCTAAAGGAAAATATTGTCTTATATATTCATTGGGTGAAAGGAGTTGGGCATTCAATAATAGGATACAGGAGATAAAGAAAAAGAATGAATTGGAATTGTTTGATATAAGAAGAAAAAATATATTAGGATTTGACAGGTGCATTGGACCTGCGGAGTTTTTATATTTAGTGGATAATGCGGAAATTATTTTAACAGATTCGTTTCATGCAGTAGTTTTTTCTATACTTTTTCACAAAAATGTGGAGAATTATAAGCGACAGGGACTTAATATGAATTCACGAATTGAAACTCTCTCAAAAATTATAGGAATGGATGATTACATAGGCGAAAATGAATTGGTATTGGACAAAAATACTGATTATGGAAAAATAGACGGGTTATTAGAAAATGAAAGAAAAAAATCAATAGATTTTTTAAAGAAGTCGTTACATTGTAAGTGAAATAATAAGTTCATATATTTTAGTCGAAGAATAGGAAATGATTATGATAAATATAACTGATAAAAAAGATTGCTGCGGATGTACGGCATGTTTAAATGCATGTCCGGTGCAAGCTATAAGAATGAATACAGATGAAGAGGGATTTTCGTATCCGGTTGCTGATAGTGATAAATGCGTAAAATGTGGAGTTTGTGATAAAGTGTGTCCAATGAAAAACGGTGAAAAAAACAATGATATGATTAGGGCATATGCTGCATTTGCTGAAGATGGTGGATTAAGAGAGAAAAGCTCATCAGGAGCACTTTTCTCATTATGTGCAGAATGGATTTTGCATCAGAATGGAGTTGTTTTTGGCGCAGCATTAGATGAGAAACATCGTGTATGCCATATAGGAATAGAAACATTGGACAAACTGGATTTGCTTAGAGGAAGTAAGTATGTTCAAAGTGAAATGGGTAATACTTACATAGAAGTAAAAAGCGAACTGGAAAATGGTAGGATGGTTTTATTTACAGGCACGGCATGTCAAATTGAAGGGTTGCTTGGATATTTAGGAAAAAATTACAGAAATTTGTATACAATAGATGTATTATGTCATGGGGTACCAAGTCCTAAATTGTGGCATAGATACATAAAGGAGCAGGAATGTTGTAATAAAAGTGAAGCAAAGGATATCAGTTTTAGAAATAAGGATGATGGATGGAAACTTTTTTCTATGAAAATAAAGTTTGCCAGTGGTAAGATTTATAGAAATAAATTTTATTATGATTCTTTTATGAGATTATTTCTTGGAAATGTTTGTTTAAGACCCTCCTGTTATAAATGTAAATTTAAAACATTACATAGGAATTCAGATTTAACAATAGGTGACTGTTGGGGAATCGAAAATTATATGGCAGAGATGGATGATGATAAGGGAACATCTATTGCACTAATTAATTCTGAAAAAGGTGAGGATTTGTTTAAAGGCATAAAAGACAAGATAATATTTAAGGAAGTAGACGTAAACAGGGCATTACCAAAGAATTCTGAGTCTTTAAAAGAGTTGGTGGTTCCCGTAAGACGAAAAGAGTTTTTTGATTTATTAAATAGTGGTGCAGATATGAAGAAAATGGTTAAAATCATTCAAAAACCATATTGGTATAGATGTGTAGTTAAGGTAAAGAAAATATTGAAAATAGGAGATTAATATGTACGCAATAATAGGTTTGGGAAATCCCGATAAAAAATATGACAAAACAAGACACAATGTAGGATTTGACGTTATTGATGAGTTAGCACGGCAAATGGCAGTGGAGGTAAAGACAAAACGGCATAAAGCTTTGTGTGGTATAGGTCAGATTGGTGCAGAAAAGGTTGTTTTAGTAAAACCCCAGACATATATGAATCTAAGTGGAGAATCTGTTAGGGCTGTAATTGATTTCTACAAATTAAACCCGGAAAGTGATATAATAGTAATATCTGATGATATTAGCCTGCCTACCGGTAAAATCAGAATAAGGGCAAAGGGAAGTGCAGGAGGTCATAACGGACTAAAAAGCATTATTGCCCATGCAGGTACAGATAAGTTTAAGAGAATTAAAGTGGGAGTAGGGGCTAACGAAGGAGATTTGGTTAAGCACGTTCTTGGAAAATTCTCTAAACAGGATAGAGTGGTCGTAGATGAGGCTATAAGAAATGCAGCGTCTGCAGCAGAAGTGATGGTAATATGTGGCGTGGAGGAAGCCATGAATAAATTTAACTAGGAGCAGAGAATGAATAGTTTTTACTATCCTCTTTTAAAATTAAATGAATATGAGCAGGTCAGGGACTGTCTGTCACAGAAAAAAACATGTCAGGTTACAGGATGCAGTGACTCCCAGCTTGCACATTTTATAACAGGATTAAGCGATGGCTACAGGCAGAAAGTCATCGTTACTTTTAGTGCATTAAAAGCAAAGGAAATATACGACGATATAAAGGGATTTACAGACGATGTGGTAATGTATCCCTCTAAGGATTTCATATTTTTCAGTGCTGATGTTCACGGAAATCTTATTTTACAGCAACGTTTGGAATTTATTGAAAAAATAGTAGAAGATAAGCCTTTTACCGTAATTGTAACTGCAGATGCCTTTATGGACAAAATTCAGCCTCTTGATAAAATAAAAGACAATTATCTGGAAATATCAGAGGGTAGCGTAATAGAGCAGGATGCCCTTAAAAAGAAACTGGTTAAAATGGGTTATGAGGCTGTGGAACAGGTGGATAGTCCGGGGCAGTTTGCTATAAGGGGAAGCATAATTGATATTTATACCTTAACAGATGAGGTGCCTTACAGAATAGATTTTTGGGATGACGAGGTTGACATAATAAAGAGTTTTGAAATAGAAAACCAGCGTTCAATAGAGAATCTTGAAAGTATAAAGATATATCCTGCCACAGAATATTTCTTTACAGAGGAAGAGATAAAGGCAGGACTTGATAAAATTAAGTTAGAATTAAACAAAACAGTAGAGAAGTTTAGAAAGAAGTTTAAAACAGAGGAAGCCCATAGACTTAAAACTACAGTGGAAGAGTTTATAACAAATATGGAAATAAATCCTTTTGGAGTATCTATAGATAGTTATGTAAACTATTTTTCTGACAGCCTTACAAGTCTTTTGGAATATTTTGATAACCCTATATTTTTTATTGATGAACCAAAGCGTGTGTTAGAGCAGTTAAATGCAGTTAACGGGGAGTTTAAGGACAGCATGACTAACAGGCTGGAGAAGGGCTACGTTCTCCCGGGGCAGACAGATGTACTTTGGAACAAAGAGAGAATAACAGATAAAATAAATTCATATACAAAGGTGGTATTTACTGCCATTGCACAAAAGGTTTCAGTATTTGATACAGAAGATTTTGTGGAAGTAGATGCAAGAAACATAAGTCCTTATAATAACAAATTTGAGATGCTTGTAGAGGATCTTAAAAGATACAAAAAGCAGAAATATAGCGTTTTGCTGGTAACCACATCTGCTACAAGGGGACAGCGTTTGGCAGAGGATTTGCGGGATTTTGGAATTAGTGCATTTTATGAAAAGGATGACACAAGAGAGGTAAATCCCGGAGAAGTAATGATTATATCCGGAAGGCTTAGAAAGGGATTTACATATCCCATGGTGAAATTTGTTGCCATTTCCGATACGGATATCTTCGGAGAACGGAAGAAAAAGCGCAGAAAAAAACATGGATATTCAGGAAGTAATATATCCAGCTTTTCTGATTTAAATATAGGGGATTACGTGGTACACGAAAACCATGGACTGGGAATATACCGGGGAATTGAAAAGGTGGAAGTAGACCATGTGGTAAAGGACTATATAAAGATAGAGTATGCAGGTGGAAGTAATTTATATATATTGGCGACTCAGCTTGATATGATTCAAAAATATGCCGACAGCGAGGCAAAGAAGCCAAAGCTTAACCGTCTTGGCGGTCAGGAATGGAACAAAACAAAGTCAAAGGTTAAGAAGGCTGTTGCAGAAATTGCCAAGGAACTGGTGGAACTTTATGCTATAAGACAAAATGGTCAGGGATATGCATTTTCGCCGGATACAGAGTGGCAAAAGGAATTTGAGGAAATGTTTCCTTTTGAGGAAACGGATGATCAGTTAAATGCCATAAATGAAGTTAAAAAAGACATGGAAAGCACCAAAATCATGGACCGTCTTATATGCGGTGACGTTGGCTTTGGGAAAACGGAAATTGCCATTAGAGCGGCATTTAAGGCAATACAGGATAACAAGCAGGTGGCGTATTTAGTGCCAACAACAGTGCTGGCACAGCAGCATTATAAAACATTTAAACAAAGATTTAAGGATTTCCCGGTAAGGGTGGAAATGCTTTCAAGATTTAGAACAAAATCAAACATAGACCAGAATATAAGAGATTTAAAAAAGGGATATGTGGATATAGTAATAGGAACTCACAGACTTTTATCTAAGGATGTTAAATTTAAGGATTTGGGTCTTTTGATTATTGACGAGGAGCAGAGATTTGGCGTAAAGCATAAGGAACAGATAAAGGAACTGAAAAATAACGTTGATGTTATTACATTAACGGCAACGCCAATTCCAAGAACCCTTCATATGAGCCTTATTGGCATAAGAGATATGTGTGTTATGGAGGAACCTCCTCAGGACAGAATGCCTATTCAGACCTTTGTAATGGAATATAATGAGGAGATTGCAAGGGACGCAATTAACCGTGAACTGGCAAGAGGAGGACAGGTTTATTTTGTTCACAACCGGGTTCAGGATATTGCAGATATGGCGGCAAGTGTTCAAAACATGGTGCCGGATGCCAATGTGGCATTTGCCCACGGACAAATGAGTGAGCGGCAGCTAGAAGAAATTATGTATGACTTTGTTAATGGAGACATTGATGTACTTGTAAGTACCACAATTATTGAAACGGGTCTGGATATTCCAAATGCCAACACCATTATTATTCACGATGCGGAGCGTATGGGGTTGTCACAGCTTTATCAGTTAAGAGGCCGTGTGGGACGTTCAAACCGTATGGCATATGCATTTTTAATGTATAGCAGAAATAAAATGCTTACGGAAGTGGCTGAAAAACGTCTTGGTGCCATAAGAGACTTTACAGAGTTAGGTTCCGGGGTGAAAATTGCCATGAGAGATTTGGAAATCAGAGGAACAGGAAATCTTCTAGGTGCCCAGCAAAGCGGACATTTAGAGGCAGTGGGATATGATTTGTACTGTAAAATGCTAAATCAGGCTATTGAGGTATTAAAGGGTGAAACACCGGAAGAAGACTTTGAAACTAAGATTGATTTAATGTGTGATGCTTTTGTTCCTGCATCTTATATTAAGAATGAAACTCTTAAAATGGATATATATAAGAGAATTGCAGGAATTGAAACTGACGAAGAGTACGAGGATATGCAGGACGAACTTATTGATAGGTTTGGGGATATACCGTCTCAGGTTGAAAATCTGTTACAGGTTGTTTTGCTTAAGGCAGCGGCTCACAAGGTTTACATTACGGAAATCAGTGGAACTAAAGACAAAATGAAAATAATGATGTGGAATCAGGCCAAAATAGATGTTGAGAGAATACCGATTCTTGTAAGGGAGTACAAAGGCAGACTTAAGTTTGTTACCGGTGATACACCGTACTTTGTTTATTCACCAAAGCCTGATGATGACAATGTAATTGGAAGGGCAGGAAAACTGGTAGAATCCATGTCCACACTTGTTTAGCAGTAAAGTCGCCATAAAGGTGCAGAATGGAGATTATATGAAAAAATTAGCAGTTGTTTTAATGTTAGCAGTGGTATTTACCCTGACGCTGACAGGTTGCAGTAAGGACAAAGGCAATCAGGAAACTACCGCAGGTCAGGTTGATTTGTCGTCAAACAGTGAAGTTGCCATAAATGCAGGTGGTATTGGAGTTTTAACAGATGAAGTAAGATACTATGCTTACACGGCCCAGGCAACATATGAGGCTTACTATATTTCGGAAAACAAAAATATAGACTGGAAAAGCGACATGAAGAAAGGCGTTTCCTGGCAGGAGGGAGTAAAGAGCATTGTACTGGATGATATTTGCCGCAGGGAATATTTTTGTTCTCTGGCAAAAAAATACGATGTCCAGCTTTCTGACAGTGACGAGGACAATGTAAAAGCAGCTGTTAATGAATTTTTTGAAGAATCTGATAGTGGTCTTGTTAAAAAAATTGATATTAAAAGACAGCGGCTTATAGAGGTTTTTGAAAAACAGAAAATTCAACAGAGAGTTGAAAGTAACGTTAATTCCTCTGACGACAATGCTGCCGATAATATGTATAAAAAGTGGAAAAAAGCAAATACTGTTACGGCAGGAGCAAGTTGGGATGAAATTAATTTTAATGAACATATATTTACATTGGAGGATGCAAAGTGAAAAGTCGATTGACTTGCGTAATCAGTGCAACCATGGCAGTTTTACTTATTGTTTGCACTGTAAATTATGCATTTAATACAGGTAAGGAAAAAAAGAAAAATGGAAATCCGGTAATGGAGGCAGCTCAAAAGGAAGTTGTGGTTCAGGATTTTATACATGATAATTATGTAATTACAGAAAAAAATCCATGGACGGATTATAGCCTTCATCCGGTTAATTATAAGGAAACCAAAAGCAGTTCCTTTAGTGAAAATATTAGTGCACAGTCAGCAATATTGGTTGACATAAAATCAAATAATGTTCTTTATGCTAAAAACGAAAATAAGCATATGTACCCGGCAAGTACCACAAAGTTAATGACGGCACTTACGGTTTTGCAAATTATGAACGTTAATGATGTAGTTACAATAGGGGATGAAATAACCTTTATTGCTTCTGATTCCAGCAAGGCAGGTTTTTCCAGAGGACAGGTGGTAACAGTAAAGGAACTGTTGCAGGGACTTTTAATTTCATCAGGAAATGATGCTGCATATGTTTTGGCAAAGGCGGCAGGTCAGGAAATTTTTGAGGATAATATTGCCAATGAAGGAAAGACCTTTACTTCCCAGCAGTGCGTACAGCGTTTTGTATTGGAAATGAACAGAAATGTAAGGGACATGGAATTGGAAAATACCCATTTCACATCTCCTGACGGATACGACGATGATGATCAATATACCACAGCAACGGATTTATCTAAGATAGCCATTGAGGCATACAGTAATTCAGTTATTGCAGATATATGTGGTAAAAGTTCTGCATATTCAGATACACTTAGTAAAACATGGACTTCTACTAATGCACTGTTAAATAAACATGGAAGTTTCTATTACGAATATTGTCAGGGATTGAAAACAGGAAGTACCGGATTGGCAGGAAAATGTCTTGTGTCAGTTGGGAAAAAGGGTGATAAGGAATGTGTCAGCGTGGTACTTAACGACAATACAGACGAGCAGCGGTGGAATGATGCGAAAAAAATGTTGAAATATGGATTGGAGTAAATAAGATGTTTTAATAAATAGGGGCTGTCGCACTGAATGTGATATGCCCCATAATTACGTAATATCATTTAGCATCTGCAACATAAATTCATAAGACATAACGCAGTACATGGATCGGAACAACAAAACATGTTATCCGGGTCACCGCCATATGAGTATTGTCTCTGATTGTACCATTGCCCACCACTTTCCAAGGTCTGAACCAGACGCTGATATGTGGCATTATTTGGTTCCATTTGAAGGGCTGTCTTTGCCATGTCAAGGGCAATAACATTATTTCCTACACCATTATTGGCAATGGCACTGAGGAAATACCAACGGGCATTTCGGTCATTTATGTTATTAAGTACGTTTAATGCTTCATTAAATCTGCCGTTGTTTATATAATTAGAAGCGGCAGAATAATATGAATCATCCTGACTGTATCCGGTATTTCTTCCATAGGAACCGCCGAAATCATCAAAGCCACCAAAACCACCAAAGCCTCCAAAAGGATTGCCATTATACTGACCGTAAGGGTTACCGTTATATCCACCACCGGAGTAGCTTCCGGAACCACCGGAATATCCGTTTTTACGCTCATTCATAATCTGGTCGTATGCCTGACCTACAAGCTTAAACATTTCTTCAGCTTTATCCTTGTTGGGATTGTTAATATTAGCATCCGGGTGATATTTTCTGCTTAACTTTCTATATGCTGTTTTAACTTCATCATCTGTGGCACTTGGGTCTATGCCAAGAACCTTATATGGATCGTTCATTTTGTATCTCTCAATCTGTTAAATTTAAAACTTTTTCACAATGAAACTTACGTTATATAAAGGATAACCATGTAAACGAATTATATATTTTCAGTGCCTGTACCGGTTCTCTCTTTATAGATGGTGCTAAATCTGTTCCATACCCCGGCATAGAGAATATTGCGAAGTATTTCCGCATTTTCAAGAATAGGCAGGGTCTCAAATTCTTTGGAACATTCAGCCATCATCATAGTAAGCATCTGCTTTATTCTATCATCAAAACCGGGATTTTGGCAAATTTCCTTAAAAGGATTGTAGGAATTTTTTTTAATGTCCTTTTCTAAATCATCATATGCGTCTAAAATATAAATAAATTTTCCAAGGAAAAATCCCATACGTGACAGCGTATCGCTCCAGCGGTCTTTTTGTGGAACAAACAAAATTGCCATAATTTTACCGAAAATCCCTGCCATAACATCAATGCCTGTCTCATTATTTTTTTCGCGGGTACCGAGCTCGTTAAGCAATGAAGCTATAGCCTGGGATTTTTCCAGGTAATCATTTTTTCCTGATTTAATTAGTTTGGCAAATAAAAGCTTAATAACATTCCAGTCATCCTTCCAGTCATCCATAGACTTGTAATAGGACAAGATAATGTTCATATCTGCCACATAATCTGTATATTTAGAAGATATCATGCGGCGCTTTTTTGTGGGATGTGCAATGCATCTGTGCATTTCATCAAAAATTTCCGGTTCATAAAGTGCCGTTAAAAGCATACTTAAAAAAGTCATGTCATAGGTTAGGGTAAGCTGTCCCATTAATCCATATCGTTTCTTTAATGACCGGCATAGTCCACAATAATAACCTTTGTAAATGTTAAATTCTTTAATTTTTAATTCCGGTTTATTTACAACAACATATCCAAACATATTAACTTCTTCTTATAAATTTATTGTTGCATTTAGGACAGCGGATTTCGATTTTGCCGTGTCCCTTGGGAATACGGATTTTCTGACCGCAGCCGGGACACTTGAAAAATTTATAATATTTTCTCTGCTCTCTGGCTTCTTTACTGAAATTTTTATTAAATTTAATTTTAGAAATTATTCTTAAATACTTTTCGTTTTCAGCTGCACGCTTATATATGTTTCTCGAAAACATTCTAAAGTAAAGAAGAACAATAGAAGCAAATATAAAAAGGCTTAATACGGAATTTACTGCACCTTTTGTGAAAAAGGAAAGAATGCAAAGAACAAATGTTACACCAAGTATAAATCTTGATAACTGGTCAATGCCGTATCTGCCATACATAAAATTGGAAAATTTATTTCTAAAGTTCATAACAAAACTCCTTTCAGAACAAATAACAATTCATAATATACAAATTACCAATTCTAAAAGGCAAAATCAATAATCATGGGGCATATTTAACACATAAGTCACAAAAGTTTACAAATATTCCATATTTACAATTAGTAGATAATAAGATAAAATAAAAACGATATTAGGTCGAAAAATGTGGCAAATATAACTTGATATTGGGGTAAACTTGGGAGGGTACATATATGCATATAAAAAAAAGCAGCTGGATAAAGCATTTTGACTTTATTCTGGCCGATTTGATATGCTTAAACATAACATTTAATCTTGCATATTGGTTAAGACACGGAATTGCAAATGTATACGAAATAAAAGATTATCGAATGATAATGATTATGATAATGGTTTTGCATTTTTGTATAACATATTTTTCAAATTGGTACTCAGGAATTTTGAAACGTGGATATTTCGGAGAATTTCAAAAGGTATTTATATATAATTTGGAAATGATAGCAGTGGTTTTCAGCTATTTGTTTGTTATGCAGTTAAGTATACAGTATTCGAGATTGACATTTATAAGCTATTTTTGTATTAATACCATAGTTATGTATATGGTGCATATAATTTTGAAAAAAATTATTAATGATAATGAGGGACTGTCTAAGTATAACAGAGTAAAAATTTTGGTGTTAGTCAATGAGGAAATGGCTGTGGATTCGGTTAATCTTATAAAAGACGGTCATGATAAAACCTATGATGTTGTGGGAATAGCCATTGTGGAGCCGGAATCAAAGTGTAGTGAAATTATGGGAATACCGGTAGTGGCGTATGGTAAAGACGTATATGAATATGTTTGTCATAACGTAATAGATGATGTACTTATATGTATGGACCCGGGCAGACAGGATGAAATCGAGCGGGTCACAAATAAGTTTTTGGAAATGGGAGTAACAGTGCATGTTAAGATGAATATGTTTACACAGGGACTTCCTAATGTATATTTTGGCAGAATTAATGCAGTTAATGTTTTAACAACAAGTATGAAGACGGTGCAGCCTTATGAGATTTTCTTAAAGAGGGCGCTGGATATATGTGCCGGCATTGTGGGCTGTCTCATAACAGCGATATTGTTTATTTTTATCGCACCGGCAATTAAAATTGCTGACCCTAAAGGTCCTGTATTTTTTGGACAGGAAAGGGTTGGAAAGAACGGCAGAAAGTTTAAAATATACAAATTCCGTTCAATGTATTCAGATGCTGAAGAACGTAAGAAGGAACTTATGGATAAAAATAAAATGAGTGGTCTTATGTTTAAAATAGATGCAGACCCTAGAATTATAGGAAGCGGACCGGACGGAAAGAGAAAAGGTTTAGGTCATTTCTTGAGAGCTTCGTCTTTAGACGAGTTTCCAAATTTCTGGAGTATCCTTAAAGGCGACATGAGTTTAGTAGGAACCAGACCGCCAACAATGGATGAGTACGAGAAGTATGAGCTACATCATAAAAGCAGACTGGCTGCTAAGCCGGGGCTTACAGGAATCTGGCAGGTAAGTGGCAGAAGCGATTTTACGGATTTTGAAGAAGTTGTTAAGTTAGACAACGAATACATAAAAAACTGGACTATCGGACTTGACATAAAGATTATTTTAAAAACAGTCGTGGTAGTAATTGCAAGGAGAGGTTCAGTATAAAATATTAAATTATGAATAAGAGAATGGGAGCTGTAATGAATAGTAATTTTACAGACACATCCAAAAGACATATATTTATTGTGGGATGTAAAGGTATTCCTACCAGATATGGCGGATTTGAAACCTTTGTAGATAAATTAACGGAATATACCAAAGATGAGAGTATTCAGTATCATGTTTCAAGAATATTAGATGATAGTGAATATGATGAAAATAATACTGAATATGAGTATAACGGTGCACATTGTTTTGACATAAAACAGCGTATGGGCGGACCTCAAAAAGCTATATTTTATGATGTTGATGCTATAAAATACAGTATTGACTATATCAAAAAATATAATCTTAAGGAGCCTGTTATTTATGTGCTTGCCTGCAGGATAGGGCCTTTTATTGGAAAGTTTAAAAGGCAGATACATGAACTTGGTGGGCAACTTTATGTAAACCCGGATGGACATGAGTGGAAGCGTGCCAAATGGAGTGCTCCCGTTAGAAAATACTGGAAAATATCAGAGCGTCTTATGGTTAAAAATGCTGATTTGCTTATTTGCGACAGCATAGGCATTGAAAATTACATAAAGGAAGATTACAAAAAGTATAATCCAAAAACCACATTTATCGCCTACGGTGCAGAAACATCTAAGTCAACTTTGGCAGATGATGACAGCAAGGTAAAGGAGTGGTTTTCAAGGTTTAACGTAAAGTTTAAAAACTACTATGTGGTTGTGGGACGGTTTGTGCCGGAAAACAACTTTGAGGCAATTATAAGGGAGTTTATGAAGTCGAAAACGAAGAAAGATTTGGTGATTGTAACGGATTATCAAAATAATGTTTTCTACGATGGACTCCTGAAAAGTACAGGTTTTAATAAGGACAGGCGAATTAAGTTTGTAGGCACGGTTTATGACCAGCCATTATTAAAGAAAATAAGGGAAAATGCCTTTGCATACATTCACGGACATTCTGTTGGTGGAACAAATCCAAGTCTTCTTGAGGCATTAGGTCTTACAGATGTAAACCTCTTATTTGATGTTATATTTAACAGGGAAGTGGCAGAAGACGGAGCTAAATATTGGAGTTTAGATGACGGGGATTTGGCAGCTTTAATAGACAAAACAGATAATATGAGTGAAAATGAGATAGAGACTATAGGTAACAAAGCTAAAAAACGAATTGATAATTTTTACAACTGGGAATACATAACTGAAAAATATCAGAAGTTGTTTAGAAAATAATAGGATATAGAACAGACCAGAATTACATTCTGGTCTTTTTGAAATGAAAAGAATGAATCATATGATTGAAAATGGTAAAATAGTTCATTGTTGTTGGTTTGGAAAAGAAAAAATGCCACAAAGGTACGTGGATTTTTTGGAAAATAATAAGAGATTCTTCCCTGGATACCAATTTATAGTGTGGACAGAGGATAATTTTGATATTTACAGCTGTGATTATGCTGCACAGGCGTATGACAAAGGAAAATATGCTTTTGTTAGTGACTATGTCAGAATGAAGGTTTTATATGAGTATGGAGGAATATATCTTGACCTTGATGTAGAATTTTTGAAGAAGTTTAGTGATATTGAGGCAGGAAAAGAATTTATGGGGTTTGAAAGAAGAAAGTATTTAGGAACCGCAGTTATAAGTCTAAAGAAACACAGTATAATTGCAAAAAAAATGCTGGATTATTATGAAAATAATCCGTTTCTTTCAAAAAATGGAGCTATGGATACCGTGGCAAATGTGTCACTTCTCACTGAAATTATGGTGGAAGAGGGACTTGTGTTAGGTGGGGAGAAACAAAAGGTGTCAGGCATAGACATATATCCAAGGGAATATTTTTACCCTAAAAAGTTAGGAGAAGGGGTGTTTAGAACTACAGAGCAGACAGTAGCTATTCATTATTGTGATAACAGTTGGATGAGTGCAAGAGAGAAAAAACGTGGCAACAGCAAAATATGGATATCCTTTTTCAGACCATTATTACAAAAGGCAAAAAAAGTATTGATTTCAATTTTTGGAAGTAAGGCAACAAGAAAGATAGAAATAAAAATTAGAAACATATTAAAGTAGGAGAAGTATATGTGGAACCGAAAGTGCGGTGAAATACTGGTAGAATATGTTAAAAAATTAAATGACAACAATATACGCTACTTTATTTTGAGAAATTATCAGGGATTGCCTTTTGATAATCAGTCAAAAGATGTGGATATAGTAATTGAGCCGGAAAAAATTAAACAGGCACATACATTGTTAAAACAAATAATGAATGGTGCCGGGTTGGAATATTACGACGAGTTTAGGACAGGGGCAATGATATGTTGTCATGGAATGAGCCTGAAACAAAAAACGGCAATACACATAGATATAATAGAAGGTTTAAGCATAAAGGGGATTGAATTAGAGGATTTTAGCAGACTATATAAAAATACAATAAGCTACAATAATCTTACGGTGCTGCAACCCCAATACGAGGCATTTTGGCTATATATAATGAAGGTGACAGGTCAGAAAAAGTTGCAACTGAAAGAAGAATATTCTAAAAAAATAATTAATCTTATAAGAAATGATAAAGAGTTTTTTTTAGAAGAAATGTCACGCAGGATGTGGGGAAACTATGGCAGATATATTGAGAAAGCCATAAAAGAAGACAGAATCGATGTACTATTTAAGGAATACAGAAAAATAAGCAAAAATATAATATTTTCTTTAACTAAGAAAAAGCCTGTTAAGGTTTTAGCAGGCAGAATGGAATTTGTGCTGGAAAAAATACATAGAATACTTTTTCGCTATAGAAAGTTTTCCAGAACATTTTGTGTTATTGCACCGGATGGTACGGGAAAATCCACAGTTATTGATAAAGTTATAGAAAAAATAAATTATTATTATATATGTGAAAATAAGTGCAATCTGTATCATTTCAGACCGGGAATAATTCCTAATTTAAAGGATGTTTTCGGGAAGAAAAAAGAGGAACAGAATTTAGAAGAAGATTATGCACAGGAAAGGAAAAAATTAGAACAGGCAAAGCCTAAAGGTTCATTTATTAGAATATGTTACTATTCTTTTGATTATATAGTTGGCTGGAGAAAAAAAGTAAGAAGAGATGTACATTATGACAGATATTCGGTTTTTGACAGATATAGTTACGACCTTATTGTAGACCCTAAACGAAGCAAAATTAACCTTCCATATTTTGTGAGACGATTTTTTGTGGCATTAACGCCTAAGCCTAAAATTACATTTGTGTTAAAGGCAAAGCCACAGGTTATATATAACAGAAAAAAAGAATTGACCATTGAAGAAATTAACAGACAGTCAGCGGAATATGAAAGGTTGAAAAAGTATTACAAAAAAATATATTATCTAAATGCAGAAGATGATGTTGATACAATAAGTAATGGAATGTTGAAAATTGTGTTTGATAATTGTTTGGAATATTAGAGGAGCTGCAATGGCACAGAATAAATTATATGCTGAAATATTCTCTGAAGATGTTTATGGCGAAAAATACTATTTAATAGATAATGGAAATAAAACATGGATTATTCCCGAAAAAAACATGAAATACGGTTTTGGAATACTTCAGGCATCTAATTTTAAGGCAAAATTGGTAAAGATTTTTTTCCCGGTCTTAAGGGACGTGATACCTGCAAGAAAAATATGCAAGTGTACACCTAAGTACCTTAAGATAAATGACGGAATCAAAGACATAATAGAAAAATATTGCAAAGATAAATATGAATGTTCCGTATATTATGGAAACCTGAAAGAATCTGTTCAAAACCACAAGGCTGTCATACAGGTATTTAACAAAGATAAAACTTTTTTCTACATGAAAATATCAGAAGAAAAAACAGTTAAAGATTCATTTGAAAAAGAATTAACTGCCCTGAAATTTTTAAAGGGAAAAAATGTGAGAAATATACCCGCAGGCATTGGAATTGCAAAAAAAGGCAGTTGGGATATTTTTATACAGGAAAATGTTGCAGAAGATAACAGAAGTTGCTACCGGTTTTTGGATAAACACTGGAGATTTATTGCTGATATGTACGAAAAAACTAAAGTGAAAATTAGTTTTGAAAACAGTGATATGTATGAACCGGTTATGTTTTTAAAACATTGTGCGAAAGAAGAAACTTTATTTGGTGAAGAAGACAGTATTATGTATGCTATAAGAAAAACAGAAAGTTTTTTAAAAAACAGTGATTTTTATTATAGTTTCGCCCATGGGGATTTTACACCAAAGAATACATGCATAAAGAATAAAGAGGTGTATGCCTTTGACTTTGAATATTGTATAAAAACAGCAACACCGTTTTTTGATTTTTTTCATTATATTTGTCAGAAAAGTATAATGTTTAACGATATGAACATACAGGAAACTTTTAGGGTGTATAAAAAATACAAGAGTAAACTGTATAATTACTGTAATACACCTAACATGCTGTTTGTATCATATTTGCTTTATATTATAGTCTTTTATCTGAAGAGGGATGACAAAAACACAGATACAAGAAAAGGTCAGTTAAAGTTTAGAATAGAGTTAATAAAAAAGTTATTGCAAGAAGAGGATTAAATTGAAGATATTACATTATTCACTAGGATTCCCACCATATGCAAGAGGTGGACTGACAAAATATGCAATAGATATTGCTACAGAACAGGTAAGACAGGGACATGATGTGGGAATGCTTTGGCCGGGACGGGTTTTAAATGGTTCGTCAATAAAAATTAAACAGGGTAAAGCCTTTCAGGGAATAAAAAGTTTTGAACTTGAAAATCCTGAATATTTGCCACAGATATACGGAATCAGAGATTTTGACGGATTTCAAAAAAATGTAGACACAAAGGTATATGTAGAATTTTTAAATAGGGAAAAGCCTAATGTAATACACATTCATACTTTAATGGGAATGCACATTGGCTTCTTAGAAACAGCAAATAAATTAAAAATAAAAACCGTTTATACGACTCATGATTTTTTTGGAATATGTCCTAAAACAACATTGTTCTTTAACAACGAAATATGTGAGAAAAATTTTGAATGCAAAGGTTGTTACACCTGTTGTGAAAATGCTTTGTCTATTAAAAAAATGAAACTTTTACAAAGCCCGGTATACAGAAACATAAAAAATACTAAAATACTTGGAGTTCTAAGAAAATACAAAAAGAACAAAATTTTTGTAAATGAAAGCGGATTAAAGGAATTACAAAAAGCGGATAAGATTTATAGTGAAAATTACCGGAAATTAAGAGAAGGATATATCAGGTATTTTGAAAAAATATCCACCATTCACTTTAACAGCACATACATGAGGGATGTTTTTAGAAATTATATAAATGTTGACAAAGGAATCGTGTGTAATATAACTCACGGGGAAATTAAAGATAATAAAAAGAAGTACACAAAAACAATAGAAAATAATGTTGTAAAAATATCTTATTTAGGACCAATTGCGGAATATAAAGGCTTTTATGTCCTTAAGGAAGCATTAAATCAGTTGTATCAGGAAGGAATAAGAAACTTTCAGCTAACTGTCTATAATGGCGGTGAAAATATGGCGCCATATATTAATAATAAGCCTTCATTTAAGTACGAGGAGCTTGATAAGGTGATGAATGAGGCAGATTTGGTTGTAGCATTACGTGATGTATCTTATGGCTTTACGGTTTTAGAGGCATTAAGTTACGGAGTGCCGGTAATGGTTACAGATAAAGTTGGGGCGAAAGATTTAGTGTGCCCTGACAAAACCGGAATTATATGTGATTATCATATTGAAAAGATAAAAACGGAACTAAAAGAACTTTTAAATCATCCGGAAAAGATAGAAAAAATGAAAAATAATGTACTAAATATGTTTGAAGTACCTTTAATTGAAAGGCATGTGCAGGATATAATTAATGGTATATACAGATAAAGGTGAAGGAAATGAATAAAAAAATATTAATTGTTTCATATTATTTAAATTTACGGGACACAGACCGTTGCTATACGGTTTACAATTATTTTAAGGAAAAAGGATACGAAGTAGAGGCGTTATGTGGAAATTATGACCATAATTCCAAGAAAAAAGTTAAATATAATCTTGAGGGTGTCAGGGAAATAGAAGTAATTCCCTACAAAAAGAATATGTCTTTAACAAGAATGATTTCGGCGGTGAAGTTTGCTTTTGATGTGGCAAAATTATTAAAAAACCGTGTTGCGGATATTATATATGTTGTAGGGCCTCCTAATTCAACGGCATATGTTTTATCTAAAAAACTGAAAAATGTATATTTGGTATCAGATATTTACGATTTGTATCCGGAGACAATTCCCTTTAACAAAAATGTAAAAAAAGTGGCTAATGTTTTAGGATTCTGGTGGTGGTCCCATATGAGAAATTATGCCATGAAAAAATGCGACTGCTTTATTGGATCATGTAAATATTATTTTGAATTATTAGGCATAAAAGAAGATGAAAAAAAGAAAGTGGTGCCGTTGTGCAAGAGCAACAAAAAGGTAGAGCGGACAGAAGTTGTACCCAATGACAAGTTAAACATTCTTTATTTGGGGGCATTAACAGGAAACTATGATTTTGAAGGTCTGGTAAAAATGTTATCCTTAATAAAAGAAAAGAAGGATGTTGAGCTATTTATTATTGGAGACGGCCCGAGAAAAGAATGGCTTTTAAAGGAATTGCAGGATAAGAAAATAACGTATAACTTTATGGGACGTATATACGATGATGCAGTTAAGGAAGAAGTAATGAAAAAATGTCATTTCGGCTTCAATGGCTTTAAAGAAAATGTGGCAATTGCATTATCTTATAAGAGCATGGAGTATATGTCTAACGGATTGGCTTTAATTAATTGCTGCAAAAGCGATACCTGGAACATGGTAAGGGAAAAGAATATTGGAATAAATTATAATCATGGTATAATAAATCAGGTGGCAGACGAAATATGCAAATTAAGTGCAGATGATATATTTGAAATGCAGAAAAATGCTATTGTACAGTATGATGAAAATTATTCTTATGACTGTTACAAAAAGAAAATGGACAAGATATTTGGTTAGCAGGTATCAGGAATTGGCAGATGATAGAAAATGTATTAGTAGTTTTAAACTACAATGATTACAATACAATTGAAAAGTTTCTGAATAACACAATACATATTGAAAGTATTGATAAGTTAATTGTGGTAGATAATTGTTCTACGGATAATTCCTTTGAGAAACTTTGTGCATTTGAAAGTGAAAAAACAGACGTTATTAAAACGGAAAAAAACGGCGGATATGCATATGGAAACAACTTTGGAGTTAAATATGCCATGGACAAATACTCACCGAAGTACGTGTTTATTTCAAACCCGGATGTGGAGTTTGATGACAGTGTAATAAGTTCATTGCAAGGGCTTCATAAAGAATTAGAAACTGCCGGAGAAAATGTGGGATGTGTATCATGTCAAATGAAAACAACATCAGACATTGACATTAAAACGGCATGGAAGCTGCCACGATATAAGTCCTGTATATTAGATAATTTAATTGTACTAAGCAGTATATTAAAATGCAAAAAATATAATTATGATTATGATTATTTTCAGGGAGAGTACAGCAAAGTTGATGTAATACATGGCTCATTCTTTATGGTAGCTATGGAAACATTTGAAAAAGTTGGATTTTTTGACGAGGATACATTTCTATACAATGAAGAAAATATACTTGCATACAAGCTGAAAGAAAACAAATGTCAGAGCTATATTTTGAATACTAAAAGTTACCTTCATCATCATTCGGTATCTGTTTCAAAAAATATAAAATCAATAAGGAAAAGATTAGATATTGCATATGATAGTAGGTGCGTGTATTTAAATAAATATCTTAGAATTAATAAAATTAAAAAAATATTTAATGGAGTAACCTACAGAATAGGATGCTTTAATTATATTATATTGTCCAAAATTATAAGCTTCATAAGATAAAAATAAAAAGCGAAGGGAACAAAAATAAAATGTTTCAACCCACAATTAAAATTAACACAAGTTGGAAAAATGAAATATCATGGACAGTGGTGATGATATTTCTTATAAATATGTTTATAAAAAATGAGCAACAGGTTATGGCATATATGGCTTTGATTGTTACTCTTTTTATGCTGTATAAAAAAATTGTTTTACCTGAAATACCGGGTTTTACTTTGTATTTCATATCCATCATTATTATGTTTTTTTATGGTATTTTTGTTAATGATATAGCAGAATTTGTAAAGGGTACATTCTATGTTATAAATAATATAGTGATTGTAGTAGTTGCGTATTATGCATGTAGGTATGAAAAGGGAAAATCAATGATAAAAACGATATACCTGTCCTGTATGGTATTATTAGTTAGTGACTGGATAAAATTAGTGCTAAAAATAGGCGAAATATCAACGTTAGGTTCTTTGAGAGATGTTTTTAACAAAAATATAATGGATATACTGATGTTTTCCGTTTTGCTTTTTTATGAATGTATATTAAATAAGCAGTCTATTTATGGAAAAAACAAGGATAGAATATGCATGATAGTGGCATTTGTTACGGTTCTTATTTCTTTAGGAAGAACACAGATTTTGTGCCTGATTATAGGAATACTGGTTGCATATGCAGTTTCCATTATTAAAGAAAATAAAAAACAACGTCTGTTTGTTAATTTAATAGTATCTTTTGCAATTGGAGCAATATTGGTATTCTTGACTTTCCTGATACTGCCGGATGATGTTACAACGCCTTTTGTGGAAAAAGTAGAAAATTCATTTACGGAAATATCAAGTGACAATAAATTTGAAGATGAAGCTAGTATAAGTAGCAATTGGAGAGGATACGAAAACAAAAATGCAATGGAACAGTGGAAAAATGTGGAAACATGGGAAGAATTATTTGGTCAGGGAATGGGAGTAAAAATAAAATTGAAATCATTGCCGGAACTTCATAAAAAGGTTTATGGTCTTACAGATGACAGTACGCCGTTATTACATAATGGATTTTACACATTACTCGTAAAGGGAGGGTTATTTGCTCTTGTAAGTTTGTTTATTTGGCTACTGTATCCATTGAGAGTGTTCAGAAAGCAGGTACAAAATAGATATGAAGTAGAAGTCTATGGTGAAATGCTTATTATGAACATAATGATGATAGTAACTATGTATGTTATAAGAGGACTTGTTGGAAGCGGAACATTTGCAGTGTGGGCAATAGTTATTGGCTGGAATAGTTGTAGATTAAGGCAAAGTTTTTCATATTCTAATGAAAGGTTATTTAGGAGATAATTATGAAAAAGAGAGTTTTGGGCATTGATGTAATCAAAGGTATAAGTATATTTTTAGTTGTGTTTTATCACACGATAACATCTAATTATATTAAACCAGAGGCATTTTTTGATTATTTGGGAGCTTTTTTGTTAAACGCATTTTTCTTTGCTGCCGGATGGGTTTATGCATACAGTAGTAAAACTAATTATAATAGAATAGCAGTAACAAAAAAGATAGTTGTATTAGGAATCCCATACATAGTACTAAGCTTGTTGGCAATTATTTACCAGTGCATTATAGGTACGGTTTTAGGAAACAATTTTATAAGTGATGTGTATCAGGGAAAGGAATTGCTTCTTAGAAATATTTATTGTGCAGTATCTTTAACCGGTATAGGTACGTTATGGTTTTTACCGGTTATTTTGATAGCTAATCTATTTCTGATGCTATGCATAAATAAAGCATATGCAAAGAAGAAAGCATTAGTAATTCTTGGCGTTGTTTGTTTTATAGCGTTTGCAGTATACATTTTGTTTGTAGATAGAATAGAGATAAACATTGTTAACACAGCCACAAAAATATTGTCAGAGGAGATAAGATTTGTTAACAGAATCGTGGTGGGATGTGCATACATACTCTTAGGTTATTTAACAAATAAGCTGTTATCTAAATTAGACAAAGGTAATGGAGTGAATGTAATTATAGGAATAGTATGTTTGATAGTAGGTGTGATACTATATAATTTAAATGTGGAAGTATATAAGATTTTTTACACATTGTCAGAGTGCCTTATCGTAATATTCCTATGTGAATTTAAATGGATAGGGATTTTGACAAAACCTATAAGTTATTTGGGAAGAAATTCATTGTATATAATGGTTGTACATTACATTTTTGTGCAACCGGTTGTTATGAAGGCAATATGGGGCAGTTATTATATGATGAATACATCTGTTTTGCAGAAAAGAGAAGTACTTTTTGTTGTGGAGTGGATAGTAACAATAGGAATTATAGAGATAGGGAAAAGGTTTGATGACTTTTTGTTTTTGTTTGGAAAAGGTGAAAGATTTGAAAAATTGACTAGAAGAATTCTCAGGAGAAGCAAATACCATGGATAATAACATTATGTTGAGTATATATGTTGCAACGTACAATCATGAAAAATACATCGGTCAGGCATTAGATAGTATATTAAAGCAGAAAACTAAATATTCATATGAGGTATTAGTTGGTGAAGACTGTTCAACAGATGGAACCAGAGTGGTATTAAGAGAATATGAGAGAAAATATCCGGGAAAATTTCAGATGTTTTATAGAACAGAAAACATGAATGGAAAACATCCTAACAACGCAGGTGATTTGAAAAGAAGATGTGTGGGAAAATATATTATCGCTTTAGAAGGAGATGATTATTGGCTGGATGAAAATAAAATTGAACGCCAGATAGAATTTCTTGAAAATAATCCGGATTATGTGGCGGTTGCACATAATTGCCTGGTGGTAGATAAAGATTCAAAGCCGATAGACAAAGGCTATCCTGAGTGTAAGGATAATGAGTATACAATAAAACATTTTGTCAGCGAAATAATGCCGGGACAGCTTACAACTATGATGTGTAGAAATTATATTAAAGATGATAGTATGGATATATCCTTTTTTAATAAGGGATTACGTCCGGGAGATAGATTGGTTTATTTTGCAATGACTCTTAATGGTAAAATATATTGTATGCAGGAAAAAATGAGTGCTTATAGGTTTGTATATAGAGGTGGGACAAGTTATACTGCGAATTATAAGTATGATTTTAAAAAGGCAGAAGAGTGGAATCTGTCATTGATAGAATATTCAAAAAAAAATAAATTAATAGATGGAATTAAATACGGAGAACTACTTTATTTGAGAAATTTAATTAATGGAGTGTCAACAAAGCAATGTAGCTTAAAACAAAGCAGGGGATATTTGAAGAAAATTTCTCATAAAGGTAGGGCATTTAGATTATATGTAATTCATTGGATAAGACATCATATATTACATAAAACACTCTGGGTTTAATAACGGTTGAAATAATGGTTGAGAATAATTTACGAAACAAAACAATGTCAGGATTGTTTTGGAGATTTTTAGAGAGATGTGGGGCGCAAGGTGTAAATTTCATTGTACAAATAGTGCTTGCAAGACTGATAGCACCACAATTATATGGAACAATAGCTTTAGTAACGGTGTTTACTACAATATTGCAAATTTTTGTGGACAGTGGTATGGCAAATGCACTTATACAAAAAAAAGATGCAGATGATGTGGATTTTTCCAGCGTGTTTTATTTTAATATGGGTGTTTGCGTGGTGCTGTACCTGGGGATGTTTATTGCTGCACCATATATTGCCCAATTTTACAAGGATAGTGAACTGGTTGCCGTAATAAGAGTAATGAGTTTAACTCTTGTTATATCGGGAATAAAAAACGTGCAGCAGGCGTATGTCTCAAGAACGATGCAGTTTAAACGCTTCTTTTTTGCAACACTTGGTGGAACAATTTCCGCAGCAGTTGTTGGAATTGCCATGGCTTATAAGGGCTATGGTGTATGGGCACTTGTGGCACAGGATTTAGTTAATAAAGTAATTGATACGCTGGTTCTTTGGTTTACTGTAAAATGGAGACCTAAAAGGTGTTTTTCTTTTAAGCGTTTAAAGGGATTGATTTCTTTTGGATGGAAGATATTAGCATCAGCATTAATTGACACTGTATACAATAATATAAGGCAGTTAATAATAGGAAAATTATACACAACGTCGGATTTGGGGTATTACAATAGAGGAAAACAGTTACCTTATACTGTAATAAATAACATAAATACATCAATAGATAGTGTTTTGTTTCCAGCGATGTCATCACAACAGGATGATCGTAACAGAGTAAAAACAATGACCAGACGTGCAATAAAGACAAGTAGTTATATAATGTGGCCAATAATGATTGGATTGGCGTTCACCTCCGAAACGGTAGTGGATATATTACTTACAAATAAGTGGGCACAATGTGTTCCGTATCTGAGGATATTTTGTATTTCTTATGCTTTTTATCCAATACATACAGCTAATTTAAATGCAATTAAAGCAATGGGACGAAGTGATTTGTTTTTAAAGCTGGAAATCATAAAAAAAGTAGTGGGCATTGTTGTACTTTTATCCACAATGTGGTTTGGTCCATTGGCAATGGCATATAGTCTCTTGTTTACAAGCGTAATAAGCCAGATAATAAATTCATGGCCAAATAAAAAATTGTTAAATTATTGTTACTTAGAACAGCTAAAAGATATAATGCCATATATTTTGTTGTCATGCGTTATGGGAGTATGTGTATACACTGTAAACTATTTAAAATTAAATGATATTTTGGAATTTATTATTCAGGTTATGCTGGGAGCAATAGTGTATATTGGTGGTTCTAGAATATTTAAATTTGAAAGTTTTTATTATGTGGCAAATACATTAAAAAACATGGGTAAAAAATAAGAGGAGCGAAATTAATGACAAATATTTCACAGGAATTTTTAGATAGAATTTATGAATTATCACAGAAAAAAATGCAGGATAAGGATTTAGAACAGGCGAAAAAATGCTTTTCAGATTACATAGCAGTAGCTATGGGAGGAATGAAAAGTCAGAAGGAAAAAATGTTTGCTTATATACAACAGGAAAAGGGAAAATACAGTATCATTGGCTGTTCTGAGAAAGTACCATTAAATAATGCAATTTTGATAAATGCCTATAACGCACATGTGCTTGAACTTGATGATGGACATAGGTATGCAATGATGCATTTGGCAGCACCTATTTTTTCATCTCTGATAAGTGTTGGAGAAAATATGAATGCATCAATGCATGAAATATTTAATAGTGCTATAATAGGATATGAGGCAGCTGTCAGACTGGCAGGGGCTATTCAGCCGCA
>NZ_HF991856.1:14562-18353 GCF_000432355.1 Eubacterium sp. CAG:161 | reverse complement strand
GCAGGGGCTATTCAGCCGCAACATAAAAAGCAGGGATTTCATGCAACGGGAACATGTGGGACGGTTGGTTGCACATTAGCAATTGCTGTTTTATTAAAGTATAGTAGAGAAGAAATGATGAATGCTATGTGTGCTGCGGCGACGTCGGCGGCAGGATTGTTAGAGGCAATAATGGGTCAGTCTCAGCAAAAACCGTATAATGTAGCTAATGCAGCAGTAAGCGGCATGAATGCTGCAATGTTTGGCAGATATTTTTCCGGACCTAGTGATGTTTTAGGCGGAGACAGGGGATTCCTTAGAAATTTTAGCAATGAAGTAAATGAGGAATATTTATTAAGAGATAATGATGATATGTTAATTAATGGTATATATATGAAACCATATGCGGCATGTAGACATTGTCATGCTCCAATAGAGGCCGCAATTAAATTAAACAATGATAACCACATAAAATTGGGTGAGATAAAGGATATTATTATAGAAACCTATGGACTTGCGGTATATGGGCATGACCACAGGAATATTGAAAATTCTAATGCGGCAAAAATGAGTATACCTTACAGTGTTGCAGTTGCATTGATTTATAAAAGTGCAGGTATGGATATGTTCACGGAAAACATGATACAGGATAGTTTAGTTAACGGGTTGATGAATAAAATACAAGTTAGAGAAAAAAAGGAACTTTCTGTACAGGTACCGCATAAACGTAGTGCTATTATAACCGTAGTTTATGGTGATGGGACAAGTGAAAGCGTAAAGGTTGATTATCCGAAGGGAGAGCCGGAAAATCCAATGGAATATGATGAAATATTGAAAAAATATATGGGATTGATGAAGTATTCCGGAAAGAGTGAAGAGATGGCTATAAGGGTATGGAATTTAATATGGAAAGAAGAAAGTGTAAAAATTGGTGAGATATTAGACAATGTAAACAAACAATAACTAAAATATACATTTAATATAACGGAGGTCGGACATGAAAGAAACTAGAGAATTTTTGAAGTCAATAGGAATGCCGGAAGGAGATGCTTATGACCTTCCTACATCTGAGAAAAGATTCCATGATGGAGGACAGTACCGCTTTGAGGTACCGGGAATACAGAGCCCTAAAGTAATGGAAGCATTGCTAGATGAAATGGACAAGTATCAGATAAGTTTACATAGAGTAACCCAGACAAAGGGTATTATGATGTTGACAGATAATGAAATAATGGAAATGGTAAAACTGGCAAAGGATTACGGAACGGACTTGATTCTGGCAATAGGTCCAAGAGCCACAACAGATACAAGTGCCTCAGTAAACACCCCGGAAGGTGTAAGGATGGGATACAGACTTCGTGGTCAGGAACAGATTGTAAGAGCCGTGGAAGACGTAAAAAGGGCAGCAGCCTTTGGATGCCGTTCATTTTTAGTATATGATGAAGGATGCTTATGGCTTCTCAATGAAATGAGAAAAGCAGGAGAAATACCGGCAGATTGCCATTTTAAGATTTCAGCTCATGCAGGACACGGAAATCCATGCTCAGCTAAGTTACTTGAATCCATTGGAGCTAACTCAATTAACCCTGTAAGAGATATCCAGTTACAGATGCTTGCAGCAATGCGTCAGGCAATAGACATACCTATTGATATTCATACTGAAAATCCTAAGTCAACAGGAGGCTTTATAAGACATTACGAAGTGCCTGAAATGATAAGAATTGCAGCACCTATTTACTTAAAGACAGGTGGCTCTGTGGCAAAAACACATAGCTGGGACAGCTCGGAAGCAGATGCAAAGCAGAGAGCAAAACAGGTGTCACTGGTTAAGAGAGTTATAGACGCGTATTATCCTGAGGCAATACAGTCACCGAAAGGCAGTATAAGGTAACAATATAAGATGTAAAAGAGAGAAATGTCATGGCATATGTAAGAAATGAGAATCTGGAAAATATAACAGTGAAATTGTTGCAAAACTGGGGAGTGCCAACAGGGCAGGCAGAAGTTATTGCCGACACAATTGTTTATGCTCATAGACACGAAAAGCATACCCACGGGATAACAAGAATGTCTATTTATCAGAGAAAAATAGAAAGCGGTTTAATGTCAAAGGAAACGGTTGTTAGCAAAATAACAGATATAGGTTCTATTACGGTTTTAGATTGCAATGACGGATTTGGACAGGTAGCTGCTTATGAAGCAATGAAAAATAGCATACATAAAGCTGGAACAATGGGAATGGCAGCTACTTTTGTAAGAAATAGCAATAATTTTGGGGTAGCAGGATATTTTGGAGAAATGGCTACAAAAGAAGGAATGGTAGGAATTGTCCTAACCAGTTCCGGACCGGCAGTTGCACCTCCGGGGGGGACAAAGTCAATATTTGGAACCAATCCCGTGTGTTTCGCGTTCCCGACAGAAAAAGGTAATATCATTTTAGATATGGCAATTAGTGAGGCGGCAAGAGGAAAAATACGACTTGCTCAGAAAAATGGTGAAAGAATACCTTTAGGATGGGCGGTTGATTCACAAGGCAATCCCACTAATGACCCGGAAAAGGCATTACAGGGAAATATGTTGGCAATTGGAGGAATAAAGGGATTTGGCCTTGCTATGGTAAACGATATTATGGCAGGTTTGTTAAGTGGATCTGCATTTGGGGGAGATATAAAACCGTTGGGATATGGAGAAGGACCGTCAAGACATGGACATGTGTTAATAGCTATAGATATATCAAAACTTATGGATATTAATGAATATTATGTAAAAATAGATAAGCTAATAAAAAATGTCAAATCATGTGGTGAAAGCGGAAAAATATTTATGCCCGGGGAAAGATCTGCGAAATATGCAAAGAAAAATGAAACTAAAGTGGATTTAAAAATAAATCTGATAGAGGAATATAATCAGTTAACAGCCAAATTCGGGATTAAGGAAAAATTAGAAGTTATTAAATAAAGGAGTGGATAAAGATGGAGAAGGTAGCACTTGTTTTAGGAGGGACAGTTCCTCACATGGAACTAATATTACAGCTTAAGAATAGAGGTTATTATACCATATTGATAGATTATCTTGAAAATCCGCCGGCGGCAGATGCTGCTGATGAACACATAGTAGAAAGCACTTTAGATAAAGAAAAAGTATTGGAAATTGCAGTAGAGAGAAAGGTGGAATTGGTAATTAGCGGTTGTGTGGATCAGGCAAATATATCGGCATGCTATGCTATGGAAAAACTGGGAAAATATGTTCCTTATAGCTATGAGATTGCAAGAAAAGTAACAAACAAAGGCTATATGAAGGAAGTAATGTTTAGGGAAGGTATTCCGACATCTAAGTATGTATATGTTGAGCGGGGGCAGGAAGTACCTGATATGAGTAATATGAGGTACCCTTTAATGGTAAAACCTGCTGACAGCAATTCAGCAAATGGTGTAAAGAGGGCAAATAATAAAGAAGAGATGGAAAAATATTTAAGTGAGGCATTGAAAATAAGCAGAAATGGAAGAGGCATAGTTGAAGAATTCGTTGAAGGCATGGAAATCAGTGCGTATTGCTTTATTATAGATGGCAGGGCACACCTTTTAATGACAGCTGAGAGAGTCAGCGTGACAGAAGGAAATGAAAAGGTAATTAAATGTTATGCATCTGTTGCTCCAGCAAGAATATCAGAAAAGGCTAAAGAAAATGCAGAGAAAATAGCAACTCAAATAGCACAGGCGTTTAATATATACAACTCGCCACTTTTTTTTCAGGGCATAGTAAGAGGAGACGATATATTTGTTATAGAATTTGCACCAAGAGTGGCAGGGGGG
>NZ_HF991856.1:0-14544 GCF_000432355.1 Eubacterium sp. CAG:161 | reverse complement strand
GAGTGGCAGGTGGAATAAGTTTTAAAACAATTAGAAAAAATACGGGATTTGATATAATTGCTGCAACTATTGATTCGTATTTAGGAAATAAGGTGAATTTGAATAATCATAACCCTGAATCAATATACGTGGTAAATACAATTTATGGGGAAGATGGTATTTATGACCATTTAGAAGGAGCAGAACAATTGCTTGAATCAGGAGTAATAGAGGATGTTTTTTATCATAAAAAAAGAGGGGCAGTTATTGACAATAAAAGAGCAAGCAGCAGCAGAATAGGAGCTTTTATTGTGAAAGCATCCAACGAAAAAGAAATGTATGATAAAGTAGAGGAGGCGTATAAACATTTAGACGCCTTCAATATTCAGGGAGAAAGCATGATAAGGCGTGATTTGAATATTACAAGTATGAGTAAGAGATATAATTAACTATTGATGAGAGGAAGTAAAATGAGACATCATAAATATAATTTAGAGTACAAATTTGTAAAGGAGCCTGAAGAATTTGATAAATATACCCATCGCTCTATGCTTCAATATTGTTTAGGTGCAACTATGTATATGCCTGGAACAAAGGACTTTACACAAGCCATTTTGGAGGAAAAAAGGGCGGGGCTTACTTCAATGACAATGTGCTTTGAGGACGCATGTAAAGAAGAAGATGTTCCGGCAGCAGAAAAAAATTGTATTAATATGTTAGACAAAATAAATAAAGAAATCGACGAGGGACGCTTTTTATATAAAAATCTTCCACTAATAGTATTTAGAGTAAGAAGTGTCGAACAGTTTAAAGAGTTTGCGGGAATGTTAAAACCAGAGCATATGAGACTGATTACAGGATTCAATTTCCCCAAATTTAATGCTGTTAATGGAGCAAGATATTTTGGATACTTGAAGGAATTGAATGAAAAATTTGGAGAAATTCTTTATGGTATGCCTATTTTAGAGGACAGAAGAGTTGCATATAAGGAGAGTAGAATACAGGAGCTAATTGACATAAAAAGAATTCTGGATGAATATAGGGAGCTTGTACTGAACGTGCGTGTAGGAGCTACAGATTTTTCGGCATGCTTTGGAGCAAGGCGAGATATTAATTACACTATTTATGATATAATGACAGTTCGAGATATATTAATGGATATTTTAAACGTGTTTACAAGAGATAACGAATATGTAGTTTCAGGACCCGTTTGGGAGTATTTCAAAATAAATAAAAGTCTTAAATTTGATGAAAAGCTTCCTGAGATTGATTTGAAAGAGACTCTTTTAAAACGTACTCCCATCGTAAATGATGCGGTAGACGGCTTGATGAGAGAGTTGATATTAGACAAGGCAAATGGATTTATTGGAAAAACAATTATACATCCTACACATATAAAATATGTAAATGGAATGTTGGCAGTAACTAAAGAAGAATATGAAGATGCATACCAGATACTTAATACAAGTGGTGGGGTTGTTAAAAGTTCAAACGGAAATAAAATGAACGAAATCGGACCTCACAGAATGTGGGCAGAACGTATTGTTATGAGAGCGAGAGCTTACGGTGTAATAGAAAATGAAAATGAATATTTAAGATTATTTGGATAAGAGAGGATTGAAATATGGATAAAGAAAGTATAGTTAAATATGGAACAATAATTCAAAATTCAAAATTAGATGAAAGTTCAATGTGTTATTATGGTACCAGACTTACAAAGTCTGATGTAGGTCCGAATTGCTCTGTCGGAGACAGAACAATAATCTATAATAGCAAAATAGAAGGTGGAAATGAGATAAGAAGAGATTGTTATATTACTGATTCAAGTGTAGGATTTGGTACAATAATAAGTCACAATACGATTATTAAAAACACACAGATAGGCAAGTTTAACAATATATCATGGGGAAACAGTATAGGGGGCAAAAATCACAATTATAAAAGAGCAGCTACAGCTTCTGATTATCAGTTTAATTGGATATTTAATGGTAAAAGTGAAATTGTTCCCAGCAAGATGGAAGACACAATAATAGGAAATGATGTCTGGATTGGTAATGGCGCAATCATATTAAGAGGAATTAAAATTGGTGATGGAGCTGTCGTTGGGGCAGGAGCGGTTGTTACTAAGGATGTTCCACCATATACCATAGTGGCTGGGTGCCCGGCCAGACCGATAAAAATGAGATATGAAAATAAAAAGTATATTGAAGCACTTTTGGATATTAAATGGTGGGACTGGAGCCATGAAAAAATAAAAAATAATCTGGATTTGCTGTTAACGGAAGTTAATGATGAGACACTGGAAAAGTTAAAAAAGATAAAGGAAGCATAAAATGGCTGAAATAATAAGATTGAGTACACCGATTTCAGAAAAAGACGTAGAAAGCTTGAATACAGGAGATATGATACTGGTTTCAGGCAAAATCTACTGCGGGCGTGATGCGGTGCTGCCAAAGATATGTAAAATGATTGAAGGCAGTGGTACAGAGGACATAAAAAAGAAATTAAAGGGAAGCATAATTTTTCATACTGCGGTAAGTCCGGCAGGAGTGGGCCCTACATCCAGTAATAAATTAGAAATAGAAAGCAGCATACCTGCATTATCAGAAGCGGGAGTAAAGATACACCTAGGCAAAGGTCAGATTAGTAAGAAAACCATAGACTCTTTAGACAGGAACAATTCGGTATATGCCGTTATACCACCAGTGACAGCATTGCTGGGGGAAAATACCATATCTCAAAAGCTTGTTGCATTTCCAGAGTTGGGAATGGAGGCGTTTTATGAATTAGAGGTAAAGGATTATCCTATGATAATAGCAGCAGCTCATAATCAAAGTATTTATTAGGAGACATATTGAATATGTATGACGAAAAAATAGTTACAAAGGTATGTGACACATTGGTAAAAGCAGGCTCTACATTCCTTGGAGATAAAAAAGAAGCATATAAAAAGGCAATAGCCAAGGAAGCTAATGAGCAGGCAAAATGGACAATGGAAAAAATATTGGAAAATGCCTATGTTGCAGAAAAAAATCAAAGTCCGTTATGTGATGATACAGGTATTCCCCATTTGGTTTTGGAAGTGGGACCGGGTAAAGCCATAACCGGTGAAATGATTGAGTCCATTAAAGAAGGCGTGAGATGTGGTCTTAGAAAGCTTCCGGGACGACCAATGGCAATAAAAGGCAATGACAGCCAGAGAATAGACCAGTCCCAGGGGTTAGAGGATGACCCGGGAATGTTAGAGGCGGCACCTATACTTATTAGAAATATTAAAGAGGATAAAATTAAACTTAACATATTAATGTTTGGAGGAGGACCAGCTATACGAGGCAGAACTTACAGGGTTTTTCACAAACACGATACCAATGTTGTATTAGATGAAATTGTGTCATGGGCTAAGGAGGCAACAAAGCAGTTAGGCTGTACCCCATGTACATTGGGAGTAGGAGTTGGACGTTCTAACTATGAGGCAGCTTCAATGATGTTAGAAGCTTTGGTGGATGGCACATATGACAGACAAAGTCCTATGGAAAAATACATTACTGAAAAGGTTAATGAAGAGAGAACCGGACCTTTAGGTCTGGGAGGGGACACCACAGTGCTTGCCACATTTATGAAGGTAGGTCCACAACGTGCCAGCGGAGTCCGTGTGGTATGTTTAAGACCATGCTGTTGCTTTGAACCGAGAATTGCTTCAGTAGAATTAGACTAATTAGGGAGGAATTAATGGACAAAAAGATTTTAGTGACAAGATCATCCATGCCGCCTTTTGAGGAATATGCAGATGAAATAAAGGATATGTGGGACACCCATTGGCTTACTAATATGGGTGTAAAGCACAAGCAGTTAGAAAAGGATCTGGCAGATTATCTTGGGATATCAAAAGAGAATATTGCATTGTTTGTAAACGGTCATCAGGCATTAGAATGTATTTTGGAAGCTTTTCAGTTAGGAAAAGAAAAGAATGCATGGGGAGAACCTAAAAATGAGGTAATTACAACACCATTTACTTTTGCATCAACTACCCATGCCATTGTGCGCAAGGGGTTAAAACCGGTATTTTGCGATATTAAGGAAGATGATTACACCCTTGATCCGGACAAAATAGAAGCATTGATAACAGACAGAACCTGTGCAATAGTTCCGGTTCATGTATATGGAAATCTTTGTGACACGGAAAAAATTGAAAAGATTGCAAAGAAACATAATCTTAAGGTGATTTATGATGCGGCTCATGCCTTTGGCGTGGAAAAAAACGGGGTAAGCAGTGCAATATTTGGGGATGCCTCAATGTTTAGCTTTCATGCCACTAAGGTATTTAATACTATAGAAGGCGGCGCGGTATGCTTTAAGGATTCATCTATGAAGAAGGTATTAAACGAATGGAAGAACTTTGGCATTACAGGTCCGGAAACTACTGAATTTATAGGTGGAAATGCCAAAATGAATGAATTTGCGGCGGCTATGGGAATCTGTAATTTAAGGCATCTAGACCATGAGATAGAGAAGAGAAGGCGGGTTTTTGAACAGTATGTTAAAAATCTCTATGGAGTTGTAGGAATAAAACTGAACCTTGGTCAAAACGCAGTAAAAAGCAACTATGCTTATTTTCCGGTTTTATTTGACAAAGATAAATTCGGAAAAAGCAGGGATGAAGTATTTGATTTGCTGGCAGAACATGGAATTGGAGCAAGGAAATATTTCTATCCTTTAACTAATTCTTATGAATGTTATGAGGGAATGTTTGATGTTAAAGATACTCCTGTGGCTTATAAAGTATCTTTACAGGTGCTTACATTACCAATATATTCAGATTTGAAAATAGATGACGTAGACAGGATTTGTGAAATTATTCTAAATAATTGTTAAAACAAATAATGAAAATATATAAAATGTGCATATATAAATTGATAAATAAAAAAACATGAAACATAGGTGTTATATTTTTACCAAGGTACTCATATTTTTTTGTGAAAAATTTATATTTAAGTCTTTAAAAAAATTTGGTAATATGGTAATATAACTCATATGGTTATGTCCGAGTTAAAAGGAAGGAGAAGGTATAATGAAGAAATTTTTAGCAATTTTATTCTCGGTAGTGGTAACATTAGGCGCGATCACAGTTTTGGGGGCAAACGTAAATGATCCATATGAATTCGACGGAGACGTTATAACTAACCCGTTCTGGTGGTTATATACAACGGAAGCTCCAGAGACACAAACAGAACCGACTACAGTTGGAGCAAACTGGGTTTTGGTAGGACAGAATTCAAACAATAATTACTACTATGACAAAGCAAACATGACAGTTAATGAGGTGGTTAGCATTCAGCAGCCTGGATGGGCGTCTGAGTTAGGTATTTACTTTAACGTATCTGAAGCAATCACAAGTGTAACAGTGAACGGTGTTTCACAGAACGTAGCATCAATTGACGGAGCAGGTGCAGTAGTATACTTATCAGCACTTACTCAGGATGTAAACGAAGTTATTGTTAAGTATGGTAACAGTACAGCAAAAGTTTTATTTAAGAAGGAAGCACTTCCTGAAACAGAAGCTCCAACAGAGAAGCCAACAGAAGCTCCTACAGTAGCACCAACAGAAAAGCCGACGGAAGCTCCTACAGAAGCTCCAACAGAAGCTCCAACAGAGAAACCGACAGAGAAACCTGTTACAGGTATAACGATTGTTAGTCAGCCAACAGATACAACAGTTGTCGAAGGACAGTTAGCTACTATTTCAGTAATAGCACAGGGAAAAGGACTTAAGTATCAGTGGCAGATGAGTACAGATGATGGTGCAACATGGAAAGATAGCAAGACAGCAACTGCTAAAACAGCTCAGATTGCATTCAATATGAAGAATGAATATGATGCAAGACAGTTCAGATGTATTATTTCAGATGCAAATAAAAACAAAGTTACAACAAAAGTAGCTACTCTTTACTTAGATACAGACAAGTCTATCATCATAACGGTTCAGCCAAAGAATACTTACAGCAAGGTTAATCAGACTACATTCCTTGAAGTAAGAGCAAAGGGTGAGGGAATCAAATATCAGTGGCAGATGAGTACTGATGGCGGTTTGACATGGAAGAATAGTGCAGCTGCAAGTGCAACAACCAGAATGCTTGGATTCTCAATGAAAGAAAGTTATACAGGAAGACAGTTCAGATGTGTTGTAAGTGATGTACATGGTGAGACCGTTATATCTGATGCAGTTGTTATTGGTGTAGCAGACGTAAATCCGATTACAATTAAGACACAGCCTGGCACAACAGTTGCTAAGGAAGGTACATCAGTTATTTACATAGTTGAAGCAGAAGGTGTTGGATTAACATATCAGTGGCAGATAAGCACAGATGATGGATTAACATGGAAGAATAGTACAAGTTCAAATGCTAAATCTAGTGTATTTGGATTCAATATGAAATCATCATATAATGGAAGAAAGATTAGATGTATTATTACAGATGCTAATGGAAACACCGTATCAACTAGAACAGTTACAGCTATTTGTAAATAGTATTTAGAAAATGAAATTAAAGCTGGCATTTTTAATGTGCCAGCTTTTGTTTTGTATAGGAGATAGATAATAACTAATGGTTGAAAATTATATTGAAGCAATTGGTCAACTAATAAGACAAGTCATAAAAACTATTCCGTTAGGAATTTTGATAGGAATGGTTGTTTTGATGATTATGAAACTTCTTAACAAAAAGAATAAGCTCGCAGTGGTAATTTTGGCAATGTATTTAAGCATGATAATTCAGGGTACGATTTTATTTAGACCAATAGGTCAAATAAATGAAATTGTATTAAAACCATTTCCCATTGTAGGAGGTGCAAGGTATATGATACTATATGCCATTGCCAATGCTTTGGTGTTTATACCTCTTGGAACATTACTCCCTTTTGTGTGGAACAGGGCAAAGAACGTTAAAGTATGCGTTCTTATGGGGTTTTTAATGAGTCTGTTTATTGAAACAATGCAACTGATTTTGTGTTGTGGAGTAGTTCAGACAGAGGATTTAATAATGAATACCTTAGGCACGTACATAGGTTATATATTATACCGCGTAATAAAAAACAAGAGGGCATGAAGTGCTCTCTTTAATTGACTATTGAAAGCCTATTTTATAAATGATAAAATATTATAGAATAATTATTAAAAAACAAAGGAAGTCAGATATGAAGGGAATTATTTTAGCAGGTGGTTCAGGAACGAGACTGTATCCACTGACTATGGTAACATCAAAGCAGTTGTTACCTATATATGACAAACCGATGATTTATTATCCGTTGTCAGTTCTTATGACAGCAGGAATTAGAGATATAATGATAATATCCACGCCGGAAGACACACCGAGATTTAAGGAATTATTACAGGACGGAAGCCGCTTTGGCATTGATTTAACTTATGCGGTGCAGCCAAGCCCTGATGGATTAGCACAGGCATTTATTATAGGTGCAGATTTTATTGGTGATGACAGTGTTGCCATGATTTTAGGTGATAATATATTTACAGGTCATGGACTAACGGAGAAGCTTAGAGATGCAGCAACCATAAAAAACGGTGCTAAGGTATTCGGTTATTATGTAGATGATCCGGAAAGATTTGGAATTGTGGAATTTGATGAAAATGGACGGGCTATATCCATTGAAGAAAAGCCGGAACATCCAAAGAGCAATTATTGTGTAACAGGGCTTTATTTTTATGACAATAAAGTGGTTGATTATGCTAAGAGATTAAAACCTTCTGCCAGAGGAGAACTGGAAATAACAGATTTAAATGCAATGTATCTTAACAATAATGAATTAGATGTGGAATTGTTAGGACAGGGATTTACATGGTTAGATACGGGAACTCATGAGAGTCTGGTGGAAGCTACTAACTTTGTAAAGACGATGGAAGAACATCAGCACAGAAAGATAGGATGCCCTGAGGAAATCGCATATTTAAATGGCTGGGTTTCCAGGGAAGAGGTTATGCAGGCATATGAAATGATGAAGAAAAATGAGTATGGCAGATACCTTAAAGATGTTGTTGATGGAAAATACATAGAAATGTTAAAGGAATTAAGATAAGGAAAAAGAATTATGAATATAATAGTTACAGGTGGAGCAGGATTTATTGGAAGTAATTTTGTATATTTAGAATTAGAGAAGCATCCGGAGGACAGAATTATATGTCTTGACAAGCTTACATATGCAGGAAATCTTGCAACATTAGGAGAAGCCATGAAGAACCCTAACTTTAGATTTGTTAAGGGAGATATTGCAGATAAGGAATGTGTTGAGAAATTATTTGAGGAGGAGCATCCGGATATTATTGTAAACTTTGCAGCTGAGTCTCACGTAGACCGCTCAATTGAGGATCCGGGAATTTTCCTTAAGACAAATATAATGGGAACGCAGGTGTTAATGGATGCCTGCAGAAAATATGGAATAAAGAGATATCATCAGGTATCAACAGATGAAGTATATGGGGATTTGCCTTTAGACAAACCTGATTTATTCTTTACAGAGGAGACTCCTATACATACATCATCACCTTATTCAGCGTCAAAGGCAGGTGCGGATTTGCTGGTAATGGCATATCATAGAACTTTTGGGCTTCCTGTTACAATAACAAGATGTAGCAATAACTATGGACCATATCATTTTCCGGAGAAACTGATTCCACTTATTATTTCGAGAGCTTTGGCAAATGAAACATTGCCGGTATATGGAAAAGGTGAAAATATAAGAGACTGGCTCTATGTAAAGGATCACTGTAGTGCCATTGATTTAGTAATAAGAAATGGCAGAGAGGGAGAAATATATAATGTAGGCGGTCACAACGAAAAGAGCAATTTGGAAGTTGTAAAAACAGTAATTAAGCAGCTGGGAAAACCGGAAAGCCTTATAACTTTTGTAACAGACAGACCGGGACATGACATGAGATATGCAATTGACCCTACAAAAATACATAATGAGTTGGGCTGGCTGCCGGAAACTAAATTTGAAGACGGAATAAGAATGACCATTGACTGGTATTTAAATAACAGAGAATGGTGGGAAAATATCATAAGCGGAGATTACCGCAATTATTTTGAAAAGATGTATGTTGAAAAGGACAGAGCATAGAAGATGAAGGTACTGGTAACAGGAGTAAAAGGTCAGCTGGGATTTGACCTTATGAATGAGCTGAAAAAAAGAGGTCATCAGGCAGTAGGTGTAGACGTGGAAGAAATGGACATCACTGATGAGGTGGCAGTTAATAAAATAATAAAGGAAATTAATCCTGATGTGGTTATTCACTGTGCAGCATGGACGGCGGTGGACGCTGCGGAAGATGAAGAGAATGTACCAAAGGTAATGGCTGTAAATGCTACAGGTACTGAAAACATTGCCAAGGTGTGCAACGAAATTAATTGCAAAATGGTTTACATAAGTACAGACTATGTATTTAACGGTCAGGGAGAGACTCCGTGGCAGCCGGAGGATGAGAGAAATCCTCTTAATGTGTACGGAAATTCAAAATATTTAGGTGAACTGGCTGTACAAAAGTATATGGAAAAGTACTTTATAGTGAGAATTGCATGGGTATTTGGTATTAACGGAAAGAACTTTATTAACACAATGCTTAATCTGGGACTTACCCATGACAGGCTGACGGTGGTTTCTGACCAGGTAGGAACCCCTACTTATACCTATGATTTGTCCAGGTTGTTAGTAGATATGGCAGAAAGCGATAAGTATGGCATATATCATGCAACAAATGAAGGTGGTTACATCAGCTGGTATGATTTTACAGTGGAAATAATGAAGCAGGCTGCTAAATATAATGATAAGTATAGTAAGGTGGAGGTTTTACCGGTAGGAAGTGATATGTATCCCGCTAAAGCCAAAAGACCGTCTAACAGCAGAATGGATAAATCAAAGCTTAAGAATCAAGGCTTTGAACCACTGCCGGATTGGAAAGATGCACTTTCAAGATATTTACAGCAGAAAATGGAGATAGAAAATGGGACAAATTAAAGTAACGAAATGTGATATAGAAGGTTTATGTGTGATAGAGCCTACAGTTCATGGAGATGACAGAGGATATTTCATGGAAACCTACAATTTAAACGATATGAAGGAAGCCGGACTTGACATGGTTTTTGTTCAGGATAATCAGTCTATGAGCACAAAGGGTGTTTTAAGAGGATTACATTACCAGAAGGAATATCCTCAGGGTAAGTTAGTAAGAGTTATAAAGGGAACGGTTTTTGACGTGGCTGTGGATTTAAGAAGAGATTCAAAGACATATGGCAAGTGGTATGGTGTGGAACTGTCAGAAGAAAACAAGAAACAGTTCTATATTCCTGAAGGATTTGCCCATGGATTTCTGGTGCTGTCAGATGAAGCAGAGTTTTGCTACAAGGTAACGGATTTTTATCATCCGGGAGATGAAGGTGGTCTTGCATGGAATGACCCTGAAATAGGCATAAAGTGGCCTAAGGTAATAGGGGAATATAGTGGAAGTGCATCACCTAAAGGGTATAAAATGGAAGATGGAACCCTACTTAATCTAAGTGACAAGGATAAACAGATGAAAGGGTTTAAGGAAACATTTAGATTTTAGTATAAAATAGTATTAAGTCACCTGAAAATTTTGACTTTAAATGAGGATAATACATGAATAAAAAGAAAAAAGTTTTACATTTAGTTGAGGCTATGGGTGGGGGAGTATTTACATATTTAGCGGAATTAGCCAATGGCATGAGCGATGAATTTGATGTATCCATTGCTTTTGGTATGCGAAAAGAAACGCCGGAAAACTATGAGGACTATTTTAATGAGGGTATTAAACTTATTAAGGTTGAGAACTTTACCAGAAGTTTAAATGTGGTAAAAGACATTAAGGCATATATTGAATTAAGAAAGATTGTAAAAAAAGAAAAGCCGGATATAATTCATCTTCATTCATCTAAGGCGGGAGCGCTGGGAAGATTGCTTGTGGGAACAGGAAAAGCAAAGATGTTTTATACCCCTCATGGTTACAGTTTCCTAATGGAAAATGAGTCAGGGATTAAACAACAGATTTATAAAACTATGGAAAAAATCCTTGGAAAAAGAAAATGCCTTACAGTGGCATGTGGAAAAAGTGAGTGGGAGCAAAGCAGGATAGTTACCAAAAATTCCACATATATTAGCAATGGAGTAAACATAGACAAACTTAATGCTAATTTGATTAATGCTAATGAGCAGAATTTAGAGGATTTTAATATAAAGAAGAATGTTTTTACGGCCTATACCGTAGGAAGGATTAATTATCAGAAGTGGCCGGAATTGTTTAACGAAATTGCACAAAAATTGCCGGAAATGCAGTTTGTATGGATAGGTGATGGGGATATGCGTGATAAGCTGACGGCTGACAACATAGTTATTACAGGCTGGCTGGAACATAAAGAGGCAATGGAATTAAGCACAAAGTTTGATGCGTTTATTCTGGCTTCGAGATATGAAGGGTTGCCTATTTCACTGTTAGAGGCAATGTATATGAAAAAAGCCTGTGTGGTTAGCAATGTAGTGGGAAATCGTGATGTAATAAAGAATGATTATAATGGTTACATTTGCGATGAAACAGATCAGTTTGTAGAGGCGTTAAAAGACATAGAAAAGGGAAACAGTGACAAGCTGATAGAACAGGCATATTCAGATATATTAAATGAGTTTAACAGCAAGTGCCTGTGTAATAAATATAAAGAAGTATATAATGAAAGTAGAAGCAAATGAAGAAAATAAATGTTCTTGTGCTGATAACTGTCATGGATAGAGCCGGGGCTGAAACCATGATGATGAATTATCTTAGAAATATTAATAGGGAAAAAATTCATATGGATTTTCTCATAAACAGAGAACAAAAAGCTGATTATGAGGACGAAATAGAAAAATTAGGTGGCAGAATTTATCATATGTGCCCTTTATATCCGGGCAAATTCTACAGATATAAAAAGGAATTCAGGAATTTCTTAGAAGAACATCCGGGATATGATATTATTCATTCAAATCTTGAAGAAAGAAGTTACTTTGCCTTTAAAATTGCAAAGAAAATGGGAATCTCCGTAAGAGTTGCCCATGCTCATTCGGCTCCGTGTGGTCGTAATATGAAAATGATTATGAGGCTGTATTTTAGAAGGAAGCTTCAGAAGTATTGTACTCACAAAGTGGCATGTGGTGAAAAAGCGGCAAAATGGCTTTTCGGAAGTGATGCAGACCTGGTAGAAATGGAAAGTTTCGTAAAGGGAGAAAAACATTCAAAAAATACTGTGGTTTTAATGAAGAATGCCGTTGACACTGATAAGTTCAGTTATTCAACAGATGTAAGGGAAAAAGTACGAAAAAAAATGAAGATAAGCAGAGATACTTTGGTTATTGGACATGTAGGCAGATTTACACATGATAAGAACCAAAGTTTTTTAATTGATATATTTAAAAATGTTAATATCCTCAATAAAAAATCCGCAATGATGTTAATAGGTGGAGGGAAACCTAAAGAGGAAATTAGCTATAAAGAAGAAATTGAGAGAAAAGTGCAGCAGTCAGGACTTAAGGGCAAAGTTAAGCTTTTAGGGGTAAGGGAAGATATAAATGAGCTAATGCAGGCAATGGATATATTGGTGATGCCTTCTAGAACAGAGGGATTTCCGGTGACATTGGTGGAAGCACAGGCGGTGGGACTTTGCTGTTTAGTTTCAGATGCCGTGGGCTATGACATAAATATGACAGAAAAAATCCAGTATAAATCATTAGAAGAGGATGCTTCTCAGTGGGCACAAAAAATATTATCCATGACAGCCGATGGTCAAAATCGGGAAGCTGAAAGCATCCCAATGAAAGAAAAAGTGATTGAGAGAGGATATGAAATAGCGGATGCAGCTAAGGATTTAGAGGCATTTTATGAGTACCTTGCCGGATAAAATATATTGTGACAAAAGCAGGATGAATGAAGTTATTGAAAATTGCAGTAAAAGATAAAAAGGGAGCAGAAATACATGGAACCAATTCACGTTTTAGTGCTTGATACGGTTATGGACCGTGGTGGGGCTGAAGCTATGATTATGAATTATATGAGAAATATAGATAGGGATATCATTAAATTTGATTTTCTTACAAACAGGGATTACAGGGCTGCATACGAGGATGAGATAGAGCAGCTAGGTGGTAAGATTTATCATATGTGCCCTATGTATCCGAAATATTTTAGGCAATATAAAAAGGAAGTTTATAACTTTTTAAAAGAACATCCGGAATATAAAATTGTACATTCAAATCTTGAGGAGAGAAGTTATTTTCCGTTAAAAGAAGCAAAAAAAGCAGGAGTTCCTGTAAGAATCTCCCATTCCCACAACCGCCCATTGGGAGTGGATTTGAAACTGATTATGAGGTATTATTTCAGGTTTATGCTTAAATACTATAATACTCATATGTTTGCCTGTGGTATTGAGGCGGGGGACTGGCTTTATGGAAAGAAAAACAGAAATAATGTTATTATAATGAAGAATGCCATTGACGCAAATCAGTATAGATATAATGAAGAAACTCAAAACCGTATGCGGGAAGAACTGGGAATTTCAGGTAAAAAGGTTATAGGTCACGTTGGACGTTTCTTTCCGCAGAAGAATCATACTTTTTTAATTGATATATTTAAAGCTGTTCATGACAGAGATAAGAATACGGTGCTTCTTTTAGTAGGTGGCGGAGAGGCAGATGATACTTTAAAAAATCAGATTCGCCATAAAGTAAAGGATTTAGGTCTGGAAGACTCAGTAAAGTTTTTGGGAGTAAGGGAAGATGTGGAAAAAGTGGTGCAGGCTTTTGATGTGTTCCTTCTGCCATCACTTTTTGAAGGATTGCCGGTGACTATGGTGGAGGCACAGGCAGCAGGCTTACCATGTGTAATTTCAGACAAGGTTCCTATACAATGTGATATTACAGGAAATGTCAAAGTTGTATCCTTAGAGGAGGCTCCTGAAAAATGGGCAGAAGTGATTGATGATGTGCTTAAAAATTTTAAGAAAAAAGATACATATGAAACAATAGTTAATGCCGGATTTGACATTAAGGAAAATGCAAAGTGGTTGAAGGATTTTTATGTGGAGGCGCTTAAAGAAGCCGGAGAAAATAATTAGAAAATGAAAAAGTAGAAAATCCATGTGGGAGATGGCTCGTACATGGATTTTTTGTTTGCTGATAATTACTGAATACATAGAGGTGGCAAAAAAATTAGACAATTAAGTGTTTAAAATGTCTATAGATAACAAAATGACACTTATTGTAGAAAAAAATATATTAAAGATAAAGTATAATATAAAAACAACTTGACAATGCAACAAAACATATATAATATAATAAATGTAAGATGTAAATAAAATACTACAAAGTAAGAACGGATAAATACAAATTGAATATTTGAGCAGGCGCAATGGTGGTTTGTACTTTATGATGTTTATATTGTGCTATTGTAATTTTTTTACATCCGGTGTATACTATAAAAAGAATAAGAGAAACTAATAGTATACACCTCGAAATATT
>NZ_HF991855.1:47987-80679 GCF_000432355.1 Eubacterium sp. CAG:161 | reverse complement strand
TTTCACCATCATACTCTTTAGCTGCTACGTTAAGTCCATATTCAAAAGATGAAGATAGTTCTCCCAACTTACGCTGTTCCCAAGGATCAGTAAATCCTTTAAATCTTATTTTTGGTATATCTGCCATATTTTACACCTCCTCTAAGACTTTTATGAATTCTTCTACTGATTCTCTAGTTTCATCGCTATCAAAATTTAGGTCTTTTAACATACTTAACAGCATATTATTACCCTCTTTTATTTCTTTATCTGTATCTCTTATTCTCAGCGTAAGTGCTTTTAAATCAATCTCTGGTTCTTCTTCTGAAGTATCTACATATCGTGGTATATTCAAGTTATAATCATTTTTCACAATGTCTTCATAAGATGCAAGGTATGCTTCTTTCTCTACACTTTCTCTGTTATTATATAATTCAAGAACACGATCAATATGTTCTTCTTTCATAACATTCTGCTTTTTCTCTTTTTCATACAAATTTGATGCATCTATAAACAACACATCTCGTCCATCACGATGCTTTTTCAATACTACAATACATGTTGGAATTGAAGTATTATAAAACATATTTGATGGCAAGCCAATTACCGCATATATAGAACCATTTTTCAAAAGTGTTTCTCTTATTTTTCCTTCTGCTGCTCCTCTAAATAAAACTCCATGTGGTAAAACAATCGCCATTGTTCCTGTCTGTTTTAAATGATAAAATCCGTGTAATAAGAATGCATAATCTGCTTTTGATTTTGGTGCAAGCTTTCCACCATAATCCATAAATCTTTCATCTTGTTTAAATCCTTCTGCTGCAGACCATTTTGCAGAATACGGTGGATTCATTGTAACTACATCAAATTCTGTTTCTTCATCAGTTGGCCAGTCTGCATCTAATGTATCAGCATTTCTTAAGTGCTGATTTTCCGGCAAAACTCCATGCAAAAACATATTCATTCTTGCCAAATTATAAGTTGATGGCATAAGTTCCTGTCCATAGTATTTTATATAATCCGGTTCTTTTGCATAATTTTTGCAGCTCAGCATTAATGATCCTGAACCCATACAAGGGTCATATACCTGTAATCCTTTTTTATCTTCCTGTCCTGTCATTGCAATTCGACATAGTATCTGTGCCGGACCATGTGGAGTATAGAATTCCCCTGCCTTTTTTCCTGTTTCAGAAGCAAACTGTCCTATTAAGTATTCATATGCATTTCCTAGCACATCGCCTTCTGTATGTATTAAATCTGCACCATCTAACACTTTTATCACTTCTGCTATTGTTGCACTCTGTTTTTGGTCTCCGGTTCCAAGCCTGTTTGAATACAAATCAACATCTGCAAATAATCCATTAAATAATTCGTCTGATTCCTGAATTCTATTAAATGCTGACTGTAATTTTTCTCTGTTGAAAGAATTGTTTTTAGCATCTTTCAATATGCTTACATATGTCATATCAGGGTCCAATGTATAACGTAATGATTCTTTCAATTCTGCCAATAGTTCTTCGGCATCTTCACTATTCATTACATCCTCATAAACTTCCTGTGCTTCTTCTAAATCATCTGGTGTTTCATCGTTTAATAAATCATATACTTTTGATAAATATGAATCTGATAAATACTTATAAAATACCAATCCTAATAAATAAGTTTTGTATTCATTTGCATCCATCTTACCTCTTAATACATCTGCTCCGCTCCACAAAACCTGCAACAAATCTTTTCCTTCTGCCATTTTAGTCCTCCTATATTTTTAGTAAATCAAATAATTATTTATTCATTTTTATCACATTGTAAATATTTATTAATTATATTATAAGTGGCTATTTTATACAACTTTTGCATTGTTATATTTGCCTCCTTATTTATACATTATTTCATTATTTGTACTGTCATTTTCCATTTCAGCTACACAATAATTCTAATTCCAATAACTTCTTTAAAATTTAATTTCATCTACTGGTTTTACTAATTCACACAGAATTCCTCTTGGCATTTTGTAAAGCACTTTTCCAACTGCTGTGTCGCCAATTTTGTCATAAATTCGTCCTGCACTATATGACTCGCCAACGACTGTACTACAACTATTTGCCACATGCCCAACTTTTCCAATTCCCGGCATTTTTACAAGAATTGCTTCGTGGTCATATTTGTTGTCCGGTTCTTTCTCAAGAAACACTTCCATATCCTTTTCAAAAAATTCGTCACCTTCAAAAAATCCTGTTCCTGTAATTGTAAAATAAATCTTATCTGCCATCTTTTTTTCCTCCTTTATAGCTGCTATTTTTCCTTTTATGACTCCATTTTCTCACATTCACTGTCCCTTTTTCAGGACTCGATTCCGCTATTTTTTCGAAACTACGTTCTGTTTTTGCTTATTTATATAAAAAATAGAGCTTTTAGGTATAAAGCCCTATTTTTTATGAAACAATATTGTATAAATTTATGCGCTATATAAATTTTACTAATATGATTTTATAACTTAATATATACACTTTATATTTCCTCAGGTTTAAGATAATGCCCAGCTTCACACCTTATATAAAGTCCATACTTGCCCAATTTTGCTTCCATATAGCAATTATGTTGCGGACATTTCACATTGCCAATATTCATATAACGATTTATATCATCAGGTCGTAATAATTCTGTTTTTTTACACTCTTTACACCACAATATAGTCTTACCACTTTTTCCTTTTGACATTATTAACGGCTTTTTACACGTTGGACATTTCATATTCTGTTCTACATATGCTGAAAGTCCAGTTAGACCATTGGTATTTGCTTCCGTTGTTTCTGGTCTTGGCTCAAGAATTGATTTTCCACCTTTTGTTTTTTTATATTCCAAATCTGAAAGAGAATTAATCATTTCTGCTGTATGTTCGCCTTTTATTCTACATGCTATCTTACATACTGTGTTATATTCTCTACTTAAGTTGCTAAAGCTCCATTTTGCAAAAGGTGCACCGTACCAAGTAATATAATCATCAATCATAATAATTGGAAAAGTTGCATTATCCGTTCCCCAAGTATATTCTTTCCATTTTTCTGGAAGATTTGCATAATTATTACATTTAATTAATACCCTAATTCCTTTTATTTTTGCTTTCTTTATTTGTCTATATATTTCATCTTCATATTCTAAATCAAACGAACCTGTTGGTAATGAAACAACAATTTTACCTTTTGCGTTTAAAAGATCAGTTAGAAGTTTATTTATATATTGATTGCAATCAACATAAAACTTTGGTCCACCATCTACAGATAAATTATCAATCATCTTTTCTAATGTTCCATCCTTATGCTCAATAATATTACCATTATTTTTTAAATAACTTAGCAATTTATAAAATGTATGATTTGTCCCTTTAAAATTATTATCCCAAAATCTATAATCTGCTACAGTTACTAATTTTCCACGAGCTCTTGTAACTGCAACATTTATCAATCTTAATATCGAATTAAAATCTTTTCCCATAAGCCATCCCGGTTTCTTTGCTGGATAACTTTCAACAGCATCAAAATATATTACATCACTTTCAGAGCCTTGGAATTGATGCACTGTTGCACATCTAATATTTGTCTCATTTTCTTTTCTATAATCTAATATTAATGCTCTAATTAATCTTGTTTGAGCAGCATACGGTGTTATAACACTAACATTATTATCATTCTTTTCGGTTTTTATAGCTGCTGAAAACGAAATTATTGCACTTAAAATATTAAATCTTGAATTATCTGCATTTTTCGAAGCTGCACAATAACACCCTGTTAAATCTATCAAATTGATTGCTTGTCCCTTAAACAATTCTGATTCAACAATTTTTTCTCTACTTGTATAGGTAGATAGATGATTTTTAAGTAAATTATGATATATGTATTTATTTGCAAAATTAGCTATTCTAGGTTGCATTCTTCTTTGTTCATCAAGCATAACAAGCCATGGGTGGTAAAATATCTTTCCATTCTGATTTATCTTCAAAAATGAAAATAAATCCTCGCACAAAATCTTTTTTTCTCTCGATTGTGCTATTGGTGCCAATTGCATAAAATCACCTACACATATTAAATGTTCTTTGGCAAAAGTAGCTGCACAAACTACTTGAAGCACATACGCCATACTCACTTCATCAAACATTACCACATCATATTTCTTATCTTGAAAAGTTTTATCTACCATTATCTTTGAAATAGTTGTTGCCACTATAGAAGCTTCACTTACATATATTTGTTCTTGCTCCCTTATTTGTCCACGAATTTTTGTTATTTCTTTTCTAATTTCTATAATTCTTTGTGACCCTAAACCCTTTGTATGCTTAATGTTGTCATACTCTTCCTGTAAATTATCTAATTTTCCATTCATAACCGGACTCTTTGCAACAGTATAATAAAATGAATTAACATATGAATTTTTATTTAATTCTTCATCCCTCACATATCCATATCGCAGAACCTTTCCTTCTTTAAGAATATCCTCTTTTCCTTTTTTCCTTAACAGTTCATCAATTTTCTTTGCTACACCATCAACAGAAACATTACTATGTGAAACAATTAAAACAGACTTTCCTTCCTGTTGAAATTTAATAGCAATTTCTGACATAGTATGTGTTTTTCCTGTTCCCGGAGGTCCCCAAACAATGCAAATCGGTTCAGATATTGCCTTTTTAATTACCTCCTCTTGTCCTTTAGGTATATTATCTTCCGAATCAGTTGTTGACATAGATGGGCCTTCGTTAAATAATCTGGCTGCCATTTTACTTTTGTTTATACCAATTCCATATTGTATTCTTTTTTCTAATGCCTCTAATAATTTCCATGGTTCAACACTTATAACAGCACTTCCTATTCTATTTCCAATATTATTTTCTATTTGAATAATAATTTGGAAGTCCTCACACATAAGGACTGTCCCACTTGCTGTTTGTATTCCTATCTCTATTTTAATAGGTGAATCATCTGCTATATGAAGTTCTGCTTCTAAATCAAATATGTACGAATAAATACCTTTATCCTTAGATATTAATTTACCATTTGTAACCTTATACTTTCTTCCTCCCTCATGCATTAGAAAAAGTTTTTCTGTTCTCATAGCTCCCATGTACTTTTCTATACCTGGAACACTCATTGGTTTTATATCATTATTTGAATTCTTGTCGTTTTGTTCAAATTCAACTTTTTTATTTTCTAATTCATATACTTTTTTGTTTTCTTTTCTTATCGTGTCTATGTATATATTTTTTTCCTCTTCTGTCATGGAAAATTTAGAAACATCTAATAACATACATTTATCTTGCGCTATTATTTTAAAAGATACCTCTGTTCTTTCTCCTACATTAGAAAAAAACACTAATTTTAAAACTGAGTTATTAACAAATATTTTTCTCTTTTCATCCTCAAATTCACACCAATCATAGTGATATCTTTTTCCATTTTCATATACATGATAATTTATACTTATATGTGAAACATTTACTCTATCTGTAATAATAGCCTTATAGAATATTATCTTTTCTTTATTTCCAATTTGGCGTTCAAATTTGAAATCTACCCTAACTCGATTATTAGTAACTTCATATGTTGGCATATGTAACTTAAATGCAGCATCTATATAACTTGCTCTCATATTACCCCTCCCTACTATTTATCCGAACAATTTTATATCTTATTTTATCATATTATATTTATTTATAACCATACAAATTTAATATCCTGTAATGAGGAATTATTCAACCTGACAACAACTACATAATTCCATAGCCTCCTTTCTTTTTCCTTTTATGAATCCATTTTCTCACATTCACTGTCCCTTTTTCAGGACTCGATTTTGCTATTTTTTCGATTTAATTGCAATTTAAACTGCTAGTTTTTCCATGCTACTACTTTTGCAAACTAGCAGTTACCTTTGCAAAAGTGTATATTTTAAGTAGTCTTTGTTTGATCAGAAAGGAGGCTTTTATGCCAAAACAATTATCCTTATCTGAACGAATAATTATTGAACGTATGATTAGTAAAGACTACTCTTTTGCCTCTATTGGTAGAAATCTTGAACGTTCAGCTTCTACCATTTCTAGAGAAGTAATTAAATATCGATGCTTTGTTGATAGAATTTCTCTCCCTGGCGAGAATGATTATACTCACAAAAACTCTTGCCTAAAGAATTATATCTGCGATGATGTTGGAGTACATGGATGTTATGGATATCGTTGTAATCGATGTCCTGAAGATCGTATATGCACAAATATTTGCGCTTCTTATGAATCTTCTCAATGTCCTCTTTTAGATAAACCTCCTTATGTCTGCACTAATTGTTCTATGCTTAAACAATGTAAACGTAACAAGGCTTACTATACAGCTCACAGGGCTGATGCTGCTCATCACAAAAGCATTCGCAATGCTCATTCCGGTGTCAGAAAAACTCCATCTGAATTAAGAGCAATTGCTGATATAATTGAACCTCTTATTGCTAAAGGTCAATCTCTAAATCACATTTGTGCTACGCACTTAGATGAATTAGGTATATCAGAGAGAACTCTCTATAATTACATTGACCAGGGTGTTTTTAATGTTCGTAATATTGACCTTCCTAAAAAGGTTGTTTACAGGCAACGTAGGCCTAAAAAGGTTCTTACCAAGCTTGAATACCAATATAGACAAGGTCGCACCTATGAAGATTTCAAATCCTTCATGGAAGCAAACCCAGATCTACCTGTTGTAGAAATGGATACTGTAAAGGGTGGTCGTAATAAGGGAAAAGTATTTCTTACTATGATTTTTAGAAGGACAAGTTTTATGCTTATCTTTCTAATGAACGATGGAACTCAGGATAGTGTAATTCAGATTTTTGATTCCTTAACTGAGATTCTTGGAGTGTCTCTATTCAAGAGATTATTTCCTGTTATCTTGACCGATAACGGCGTTGAATTCAAAAATCCTCAAGCACTTGAACACACAAGAACAGGGCTTTCCAGAACTCGTGTATTCTTTTGTGCTTCTCAAGCTTCGTGGCAAAAAACACAGGTCGAAAACAACCATCGTTTAATACGAAGAATACTTCCTAAAGGTGTTAGTTTTTCACCCCTCACTGTTGCTGACGTAACGTTAATCTGTTGTCATATAAACAGTGTTCTTCGTGAAAATTTAGATAACAAAACACCTTTTCATTTAATGGACTCCAAAGACGGGAAAAAGTTATTGTCTTTGCTACAACTTTCACCTATTCCACCCGATGAAGTTACTTTGAGTCCAAAGCTACTTAAGCGTTAATTAACATTTTAATTGATCAAACAAAGACTCCCATATCTTTTAAAGAAGCGGGGTTGCAGTTATTTTATCAAAACTAATGTTATGCCGCTTATTAACTATGCACGAAAATATAGCAAAACAATAACTTTTTTATTATTATACACCATTTAAAGCTCAATTTTCACCCCATTTAAGGTTTAAAAAATTTGGTGTCAATATGTTCGTGCAGTTACTTTTTCATTTAAAGTTTTCTAAAAATTCTTATTATGTTTATTATATTAATACCAAAGCCAACTGATAGTAAGCATATACACTCCCACAGTTGGCTTTTATTTTATGATACCACATTTAGTGCCTTAACATTTTGATACAAATCATATAATTGCTTTATTGACATATCCAAAATTGGTTCAAACATAAATGAATTTATGTGAATATTTTCTGGCGTAATCATAGCAACCAATTCTAATGTATTCATTGCGTCATCATTAATGTATTGCTTATATGCTTGGATTAACCTTGCGCTTTGATTCTTCTTTGAATAAATATCATTCATAATATCGTTTCCGTTCGCAATATCAGCCAAAATTTTATCTTTCATATACAACTCGGCTTTTAATCTAATTGCCATTGAAAGAATAAGCTTATTCTCTATCTCTAGTTTTTCAACATCAACTATTTTATCCGCCTCTTCTATAATAACTTCATAAATTGATACATTTTCACGACCTACAGCAAATGTGACATTTTCATTTTTACACCAATATCGATTAAATACATCCTGAATTTGCTTTAATGTTATTGTTTGCGTATCAGCCTTATAATGCACAACACTCGTAAGTAATAAATAATCAGTATTATTGTCATCTTCTGTATATTCAATTAAATTACGAACAAATGGGATAGATGCAACCATAATATTATCACTATATTTTTTTATCAAACGTTCTTTATACTTAGAAAAAATATTCTTTGTATACTGGCCTTTTTCTAACTTGATTTCTCCATCACTCAAAAAAGCAATATACGAATTTCTTGGTTTGGTTATTCTTGAAGCTACAGCTCTATAAAAGTCAAAATTATGTGTGAGCAATAAAACTTTAAACAATTTATTCCCATCCATATCGATATATTTTGCTATGTCACTAATATACTCTATTATTGCATATTTATTTTTATAGTCAAATGACTCTGAAATATCATCTAATATAAGGATTCTCTCTTTTCCATTCTTTTTAGATACTAAAATTTGAAAAATCATATTCAAAATGTAATATGCTCTCTTTTCTCCCATACTAAGAATCTCAATCAGATTATCTTTTGTAATTTCTTTTTCTCCACGATTATCCGAAAAAATATATTTGAAACTAGGCAATTCCTCTTTTAAAATAACATCCTCTTGATTTGAAGGTTCTATACTAAACGGAACATAAAAGCGTTCTTTAAATAAATCTAAGGCTTTTTTCCAATCAGTAGTTTCACTTTTTGCTTCACTTCGTAGATTTTTCAAATCATCTTGTGCTTTTTCATAATCTTCTAATAATTCCCGAAGCTCCGATTCATATAATGCAAATGCTTTGATCCATACTTTTCTTTTAAAATTATCTATGTTTTCATATTCCCCAATAATATCTGGATGGTTTTGCAAAAAAACATTGAACGCTTGGGTGTCCTTATTCTTACTTATTGCTTTGTTAATTTTTTCAAACAAATTTTTAATTTCTTTTGTGTTAAGTACCTGTTCCTTTTCTTTCTTTACAAGATCATCTAATTCTTTTTGAGACTTAACAACAACACTACTACTTCCATCTTTTGCATTTAGTTTTACTTCATTTTTAGCAATAAAAAATCCATTATTTTCCAATACGTTACTTATATTTCCGTAATTATTGTGGTCTATTATTCCTCTTTGCATATATAAAGATTTATCAACCAATTCATTGTATTTCTTTTCGTACTCACCAATCAGCTCAGTGGTTTCTCCCGAAGTAATTAATGCATAGACTTTATCATTGAACAATGCATTATAGTCAAGTTCATCTTCTTTTAATGCACATTGCATTGATGAATCATGCAAAAGATTAAGTATTTCTTCTAAGCATTCATATTCGTCCTTTGGTAAAAAGTTCCAATCTTTTAACATCATAGCTCTTACATCAAAACCACTTCTTGAAGAATACTTCAATTTCTTCTTTACCTGTTCATATAAACTATTCTTCTTATCATCAATCGATTTATGAATTAACAAATATTTCTTACGCAATTCATTGTTTGCCATTAATAGCCCTTGATTTTCAAATGCATTTTCTTCAAATGGATTTATTACAATTATACTATCCCCAGATATTTGCATTCCCGTCTCATCAGTAATATTACATTTACTTTCAAGACCAAACACCTTCTCCTCAACAGGCTTACTATCACGAATAGCTTTAAATGTTTTAGCCAACGACGATTTCATAGTACCGTTTGGTGCATATATTACAGTCACATTATTATTCGAATAATCGAAAGTAGTATTCAATTTTTGAATGCCATAACAATTTTCAAGTTCTAATTTAAGTTTATCCATTTTGTCGTCCTCCTTTTATTTCATATATAAAAAATTTATTTATCGATTCCTATACTACTAACTTATAGCAATCAATCTCCTAAACCTTATCTATAAAATAATTATATCACTCAAACTCTATATTTAACAACTATGTTTATCTGCCTTCAATCTCCCCTAAATTGAAATTTTAAGTTCCACATGCCCTTTACTTTTACAAGTCAACTTTCATAGGTTCATTTCCTTTCCACTTTCTTATATCATATTGTTCTTTGCCATTTCCCCAATCAATTATGTTTAGTTCAATAGAAACACTTTTTCATTTTTTATAGTAGCAATGTGTCTAATTATTCTCATCAAAATTGCCTCTCCTGTAAAATCGAAAATAACTTGAAATAAAACTCAAAGCATTAACTTAAGTTCATAATAAATAAAACCGTCTTATAAATTTTATCTCGGCAAGGTTTTGTCCTCGACTAAATTCTTGACTATCCTTGACTAAAAAAAGTACATTTTTAGTCCTTAGTCAAGAGATACCACTCTGAATTTATTGCAATCCCACGCACACCAATAATTCCATTTTTCTTCATTTTTTGTAAAAGGTTTGATAATTTTCTTGATTTTTGTTGTTCAGTTAATACATCAGGTAAAGTGTCTTTCAGCACCGCCAAAAGATCTGCTTTCTTAGCTGGTCCAAGTTTTAATGTAGACACTATAAACTGCATAGACACTTCCTCATCTAATCCTTTTTGTCGTACATAATTAGCCTTTTCTCCAACAACCTTTGCCACCTTATATGAAACAAAAATATTTGGATATCTTCCCTCGACTAAATTCCTTGACTTAAGTTGACTAAAGTCTTCTTTGGAAATAGTCTTCTTTTTCTGAACCTGATCTAAAAGAAATACAGTTCTCAAATCCAAATCACCGTTAGCATGTAGCAATCTTGTATAATTAGAATCTAGCACTTTTCCATACACTGTTACAACAACTCTGTTAGGAGTATCTAAATCAAATGTTGGTAACGGGAAACATTTATCTTTCTGTATCTCATATATCATTGGGATTCCCATTGAATTAGTATCTATCATATACATATTCACCATAGCATTGCACAAGAATGCATTTCTGTAATATGGAGGTTTATATCCCGGCTCCAATGCCTGTTCTACTGTCTCCGGAATAAATGCACCTTCATTAATGAAAACTAGATGATCTTCATACTCTTCAACATTTATTTTCCCGCGCAATCTATAATCAGAATGAGCTATGCAATTGTTAATTATTTCCTTTACCAAATTAGGATTATATTGATCCACTTCTTCTGGGAACAACGTTGTCTGGTCTGCAATATATCTATATTTTTCATTTCTAATCTTGCCATATACTTTATCAACAGCCAACAACAAGGGCATATCAAAATGCTCATATGCCTTTACCGATTTATCAGCATTATACAACGTCCATGTAATTCTCGGAACAAAACCATCAAAATAGAAGCTTGATTCTTTTCTTCCAAGCAAAATTAATGCAGTTCTTGTCATCTGTCCTTTAAATGTAAGTCCAGCTTTATTAAGCACTTCTACGTCTGATAGCTTCTCTATTATATCTGGTGCTCCGGTTCTGTTTTCCTCCCGCCTCATAAACATTTTCCTAGCATATGCAATTGCTTCTGGATCCAAATCATCAATAGTTGCTTCCGATACAATTTCCTTTGACCAATCTCTTCCAACCTGACTCCTTATCAAATCAATCTTATTCATAGGCAGTGGCACTAAGGACTCATCTTCTCTTGCAAAAGAAGCTCCATGCCATGTAGTAACTATACCTGGAATTGCTGGTGGAATCTGAAATGCAATAACTCTCTTACCTTCCATTTCGATGCAGTATATATCATAAAAAGTGAGTTTTTCATTCGTTCCGTTAGTTATTTCTTTTTTCAGAGATTGAAGATTTCCATCTTTTCTATAATTAGTACCTTTAATCTGCTTATCATTTGTTATTCCAAAAATCAACCATGCTTCGTTAAGACCTCTTATATTTGCCTCATTCCCCAAAGCAGAAAAATATTTTCCAATATCATTAAATGAATAATTGCTCGTTGCCTCCTTAAACTCTACAATCTCACTTTCAAAATCCTCAATCATTTTATATATTTTCTTTTTCAATTCATTTTCTGTATATATCAATATCTATGCCTCCTATCTTTTATTGATTATAATATTCTGCCATAAATTGCATACCATTTCCTTCATTATTCTGAATATACTGTAATAGTTTCTTATCAAACCTATCATTCATATATTCAACAATTATTGAACATACCCAATATTGACTTCCCTCCTGTGGTTTCACACCCATTTCTAAAGCATCAAGATAATTTGACGAATGAAATTTAATGCTATCTATAACTGACAACAAACTCAAAAATATATCTGTAATATTTTGAATTGTCTCTATAAACTCTCTATCTTTATTTTCCTTCTTGTCCTGATATATATAATTATCCATTACAAATCTAATGCCATTTGCATGAACATAATTATTTAACTTTCTATCTTCTCTCAACCACTTATCTGTAAGAAAATTTTCAAAAATATATTTGACCCTTTCATTATTACTTACCAAATATGATTTGTATTTTGATGTATCAAAAAATTGTTTTCTGTCCTTCTCATTTTCCGAACTTTCTAACACATTATAAATCCATTTTTCCATAGCTAATTCTGCATCTGTTTTTCTTTCACCTGAAACCAATATAGCCACATCTAACTCTATCATTTTCATCATAGATTCCGAATTTATAGTGAATTTTTCTGTTTCTTTATCCGTTAAACCATGTTTGTTCTGTATAACATTCAATACAAATAAATATTGCATTAAATCATCTCTATACTTCCGTACTAAGGTATACGCATCCGAATAGGCATCTCTATGAAAACAAAAATCGATATTCTCAATAGTTTTACATATTGATGTCATTGTTTCACCCGACAGCATATAGGGTCCTTTTTTCCCATAAGACATATCTACAGACGAAAATGTTGAATCTGCTAAGCAAAAAAATATATCCCAGATATTTTCAATTTCTTTGGAATTAAACTTATAATTTGTGTCTCCTATCTCATCCATATATTCTCCTTTACATCCCTTTCAAAACAACCAAGCACTTCATTTATATTTTCCAAATATCTTCATTATAGCAATTTTCTTAATGATAGTTTATATCAAGAATCAGCATCAATGTTTTAAATATGCAACCTAAATCTTCTAATATTTAAACTACCATAATATTTTTGCAAGCTCAATAAACTTTTTTGTATTCATCAATATCTACAGTTTGATTATCAGTTAGCGTATACAGCGCTTTTTATGTGCAAAAAACTGGTCTAATATATGCATGTTTCTCTATTGCAATCATTTGAAATTATTTTTTCACTATTCATTTCAATTATTCTTGTATATTGTGTTATAGCGTCATAGTATTTCCTTCCAGTGCATTATTACATATTCCTCTTATCTAACTTCTAATGTATTTAATTTAAACCATATAACTCCTCATAATACCTATCATTTATATTATTTTCAATTTCTATTAATGGTAATTGTAACATTGATATTTGGTTGATAAGTAATCTGTTCTGTACTTGGTCCTCACCTGTATAACTAAATGCTCTATCATAATATCCATCATCACCATATATATATGCATTAAAAATCAAATCTAAAATATCGTCCTGATTATCCATCTCTAGTCTGTCAGTTTCAACTATACCATCATTATAAAAAATGGTTATCCCATTTATTTGATCAATAATATCCTCTTCCAACCACTTATTAACATTCATATAATTATGAATAATTTTTTTTAATTTTTTGGAAATTTTCTTTTCATCCTTTTCAAACAGATAATCTGATAGAGCTTCATATACCACTAATGGAATTTCTCCTTCATCCAAAACGCAATTCTTATCTATCTGCGATGGTAGCCCACAAGCCTCATCCAATAAAACTATTCTCTTAATATTCTCCATGTTGAGAAATAGCAACTTATTGTTCATGCATGGAACTACCATAAATTTATTATTTATGTTTACATCAATATCTAATTTGGCTCTTTCAGTTATTGTAAACCATTGATATTTATCTGAATTAACGGGCAAAATTCCTATATTTCCCCAAAAACTACTGATTTCTGTATCTCTATTCTCCTTATCTATAAATATTCCCCATTCTGCAATTTGAGGTGGAAAAAAATTCTCTCCTTGAATTACATTGACACTTGTACTCAAACTTATTGCGATATCTCTCATCTCTGCCAAAGTTCCTTCTTTGCCTGCCTCTATATCGTCTAATCTACTTTCGCTAATGCCTGTAATATTAGATATTTCTTTTTTTGATTTTTTCATTATTTCACGAATGATTCTTGTATTATTTATCTTTTCAGATTCCATTAACATATCCTGTGTTATATGCAAAGTTTCTGTTATTTTATTTAGATGTTTCTCATAATTCGAGATATTTGTAACCATGCCTGACAACATTTTGTCAATAGTAGGTCTTGATACTCCTGTCTTTCTACACAATTCTGCTTTAGTAATATTATTTTTTTTCATTAATATTTCTAGTTTTGCTCCAACATTACTTTGCATATCATATAAAGTTTGAATATTACTCATATTAATTTCCGCTCCTTGTATTCATTATTCATATTTAAATGCTAACACATCCGTTATTATTTGTAAAGTTATTTTCATTTTTTACTCTTATTTATTTACATTCATTTTTTATTTTGTATTTTTGTCTTTGATTTTACTTTATATTTTTTAAATATTTCTTTATTATACACACAATTTCAACGCCGATTCATTCGCTTCGCTTCTTGCTCATGAGTGGCTGTCGCCACTTACGCAAAAAATAAAAGCCAACTGTTAGTGAGCATATATGCTCCTACAGTTTCTCTACGCCATGCTCAGCTCAATTCCGCTTTGCTTCATCTCACTGACGGCTAGTGCCGTATAAGACCGAAAAAAGGAAAGTTTCCGAGTACATAAATGTCCTCTTTAACTTTCCTTTTTTCAGCCTTGCATGGCTTGTAGCTTATTCAAACTCGGCTTGTATTAAGTTTAACTTAAACATATTTGTTTAGGTTTCGTGTGCTTTTATCTGTTAATTTACCTATATTATATTATTTGTATTATCCTTCTGATTTCGTGTTGCCATAGTGTTGCCACGAGGATATTATAACATAAGTTATCTCTTATTTCATTAAGTTATTTTTATTATCTTCAATTTGGTTTATTTTTTGCCACTAATCAATATACTTTCTTACTTTCTCTATCTTCTCTTGTTTTACAACGTACAGAAATTCTTGCAAAATTTTTTTAATTTTTTACACTTCAGATAAAAAATTAAGAGATACTCTCGAAGGTAAATGCTTCAAAATAATTTGAACCTCTCCTAATATTTATGATATTATAAATTGCAAATGTATAGAATTTACATACGAAAAATACAAGAGAAACGCCTAAAATAGGCAAGATGCTACTATGAGTTGCGCAAATTCCAACTTTAAATGGTTGAGGATTTTCATTTTTTCACTAAAATTTGTAACTGTACATTTACTCATATCAAAATTTATAGATTGCGAGATAGGGGGTGCTCACTTTTTAAGCAATTTGGTAGTTTGAGTTATTGTGCTATACAAAAAACAAGAAGGAGAGGAGATATAAATAATGACGTTTTCTAGTAAATTGCAAAAATTAAGAAAGGATAATAACTTGTCGCAAGAGCAACTAGCTTCTGAGTTATGTGTATCCAGACAAGCCATCTCAAAATGGGAACTGGGAACCCTACCGGATATTAATAATTTAGTAAAGATAAGCAATTTTTTTGATTGCTCTTTAGATTATCTTATGAATGATGATAAGGAAGACCAATTTGAGGAGGAGTTTAGCAACGAACACAATAAGATTGCAAATAATAAAAATGTAGGCACAAAATCCACTGCAATCAAAAGGCATCTCAAATTCATATTGCCTGGATTTGGAATGACTATTTCGATTATTTTCCTTATACTAATAAAATTAATATCAACATTTTTTCCAACTCCCATTGCCAGACAGGCAGAATCTGGAACCTGGTATACAGGTTTTATAGGGTTCATCGATTATTATAATTTGTATGGAATTGTTAATATAGCATTGCTTTTGTTTATGTTATCATTTACATTTTTTTCTTTTTTTATTGTTAAAAAGAAAAATAAATCCAAGAAAAATATCTTATTAACCTTAATTGGATATGCAATGATTATGATATTTTGCATAAAATCATTATATGAAATAAATACAAAACCTTTTGTTTCACTGAATTTTTTAGAAATCGTTATATCAATTATTTATATCGCGTGTGCAATACTTTTATTCTCTCGGGAAATTAAAGATTGATAACAAATAACAGTAGGTAAAACACTATGAAGAAATTATTAAGCTTAATTACAATTTGTATGATTACTACATTATGTATTTCTATTAATTCATCCGCAGCTACACTTGGAGATAATTTGACTTATGACAAAGTTAGCAATGCTGAAATAGCTACAAAAACAAATCAATTTTCCCAGGAAGGAACTATACATATTACAAATAAGCAGGAAATAAAAGAATACCAAGAATCAATGGGACTGAAATACGATCCAGATGTAATAGAAATATACAGACATATTGATGTTCCTAACGAAAATGCTATGATACAAGCATTATATTTTGGTGATGATTATTGTATAAGAAACAAAAAAGTAACTAGAAAAACAGATAAAAGTAATGTCTTAAGAAAATATAAAAGACCTGCTGGAAAAGTAAAAATTTCAGAAAGTGTTAGCATAAGTAACACATTTTCTGCATCTGGTGGAGTTACATCAAAAATATTAAACGCACAGTTGGGATACAACGTTACCAAAACAAATAAATTTAGTATAAGTTGGAGTAATACTTACAAATATCCTGTAACAATAACAATATACCCTATTTACTCTATTACAACTGGAGAAGTATGGGAAAAAGATTTATTTTTTGATGACCACGTAGGAAATTTCACTGCTAAAAAAGCAATCGGAGACGATATTGTCGTTAAGCAACGAAAAACAAAAAAATAAATCTTTATACTTAACTAACTTAAGAATCGATCATATTACAATATGATTGATTCTTTTTAGTACATAGTATTGGTTATACTAATTTTTGTGTCTGATATCTAACTATATATTTTTATACTATCACATACGTTACCTGCTTCTAACATTTCTCTTATAATTTTTCTCACCCATTTCAACTACCTTATTGTAATCCTCCTTCTTCAGGAATTTCTTAAAATATCCAAGTTTTTTCCTGTCATCATACAGTCCGTCAATCTCTTTTTCCTGCTCATCAATGCTTTCTCTTAGCCTGCTATTTTGTTTCCTTAGCATTTCATTTACTTCAAGCTGTTCATTATATTTTTCTGTCAGTTCCTTAAGTTGTGCAAAACATCCCTTTGCAAATTTAACCACATTTTTAAATGCATCATACATCTTATCTATAAATGGAATTACAATCTTTTCCCGATAATTCTTGGCAGACATGATTCCCTTTGGATTGTCCGGTCCTTTTCTAACCATGGTTTCAAGTTTTTTCACATTTTTTCCTAAGTCAGCCACATTTTCAACTATTTTTAATTCCTCATACATGTCTGCTAATTCTTTTTCAGCCGCTATCTGCTTAATCATCGTTTCCTTAAGTTCCTGTTTTGATTCAGCATTTTCCCTGGCTAACTGATTTGCTTTTTTTGTTTCTGCCAGAGTTTTATATTCTGCAACTTTTAAATCATTATTTCTGCCTTTTTCTTTTTCTTTCAGGAACTCTCCAATCCATGTGAATGACCTGCCCTCTGCGTATTCTCTTATTCTGCCCTGCAATACTTTTTCAAGAAATTCCTTTGTGCATACTTTTCTCTTTGATACCTGCCTTGACATTCCCTTTTTAAATCCGTCAGCTACGGGAACTGCCACCACGTGCATGTGTGGGCTTGCCTCATCATAATGTATCACTGCATTTGCCACAACAAGATTTGGTGCTTCCTTCTGTAACATATTAAGCATTTCCTTAAATGCCACATCCATCCTTCTTCGCTTGTCAGGATTCTTATCCCAGAACTCCTTGTCTCCTATCTGAAAAATAAGTTCCACTGCCATGTCCTTGTTTGACTTTGCTGTCTTTTCAAAATAATCATCAATCTTTCTGTCATCCCTTGTCTGCTTTTTGTTATATTCCCTGACTGCTTCGTCAAACTGTTCCTTATATACTTTTTTTACATCCTGCACTAATTTATCCGTACCCCATAAAATTACAATGTTCTCCTTATCGTATTCCAAGGAGCGGTACTTTCGTAAATTGTGCTTTGCAACACCTGAGAGTTTCGCCTTGCTGTTAATGGCACTGTTCTTCTGACTCAGGTGTGCTGAATATGATAATCCTGCCATAATCTCACTCCTTTTTTTCTTTTATTGTTTTGATACGTGCGGTGACACCTGCACGTTGTTAGTCTTTAGTAGTCTGCCCGAGGCTGTTGAAAACGGGTGGTTCTTATCAATTTGGCTCTGCCATAATTGATAACCCCCTAGCAGTTCTGTCATAGACACAACTGCGGGGGCTCTGCCGAGGGCTTATATAGCTGCTATCAATGCTTTGCTCATAACCTATCAAATGGCATTTAGTGGTTGCTGTAATTGTAATGGCAGCTACATTATGTTTAACCTCGGGACTCCGGGTCCCGAGGTTCTTAGTGACATGATGTCACTAACTTTTAACTGTAACCAATCCTTTTTGGTTCTCCCTGATTATTCTTTAACCTGCAAGTGTCACTTGCAGGTATTAATATTATCAACAAGAAACCTATTTATGTTGCAAGCTGTTACTACCATCTAAAGTCCCGGTGCATTCCAACGGTGTCAAGATATTTCTGTCTGTACTCTTCCCTCTCTTCTTTTGTGGGTGCCATTTTACTTTTTGTGTAATCCTCGTGCCTTGACATCTTGCTTAGTTTTTCTTCCAATTCAGAAATTATAAGATTATTAATTTCTTCATTATCTTTCATGTCTAATACATGATACTTAATCAAAGCCATCATTAATTCATTGCTTATCATTCTGTTTTTGCTCATTTTCAAACCTCTCTATTCTTTAATCAATCTTGTTCCGTGTCGATGCGTGACGGTTGTGACGATGATTTACGTACCATAAAACATCGTCACCATCGACACCATCGTCACGCTTTACTCTTTTTCATATTCCAATGTTATGATTCTGCCATCGTGACAACGCTTATTGTCATACCTGATGCCATAATCCTCATACAGCCTTCCTGCCTTAATGTTTAACTGTCTGGTCAGCTGATTCGGAACTAAATTAATCTCCTGTATCTTATCCATCAGTTCACTTGCCGTTCCTTGAAAACATCCAGCTTCCATCAGATATGTATTAACAGCAGAAAGTACTTTATCTTCCGGCTCTTTCCACAGCTCTGTTTCAGCCTTTTCAAATTTCCACAAACACAACTTTGGGTCAAACTTAAGATAAAGTTTCTGGTCCTGTTGGTCTCTTCCTGTTATGTCAACGGTAGCCTTTAGGTCAGTTCTTTTTTCCTTCTGCATGATGAAAGCTCCGTCAGCTGCACCAAGCAGTCCGTTTGTTCCCGATATCATTTCAAAGGCATCTGATGAATCCATCTTTCTTGTGTGATGAACCACCAGAATGCAAATGTTATGTTCATCAGCAAAGTGTTTTAGCTTTGTAATGATGTCATAATCGTTTGCGTAACTGAATTTGTCTCCACTTATTTCCTTGATTTTCTGAAGTGTGTCAATTATTACAAGTCTTGTATCAGCATGCGCCACAAGAAACTCTTTAAGCTGTTCTTCCAGACCTTCATTGAGATTTTTGGAACGTGTGGCGAAGTAAAAATGCTCTGCCACATCAATTCCAAACATTCTTGAAAGTCTCTGTTGAAGTCTTGCATAATCATCTTCCAATGCCAGATACAGCACTGTTCCCTGATTGGTCTTATGCCCCCAAAGGTCAATTCCTGCACTTACACAGAAACCTATTTCAGCCATTAAGAACGACTTTCCAACCTTTGGTGCACCGACAAACAGATACACTCCGTTGTAAATCAGATCCTCAACCAAGGGTTTCTTAATCGGATATACCGTGTCATAAAGTTCTTCCATTGATACTGTTTCCAGATTTTCACCCACCGGGGTACCGGTGGATTGCAAATTGCGGACACAATTATTATCTGTTATACTATTACTGTGTTTGGTAACACTTGGTGACTGCCCGTTATCTGCTCCAACAGATACGTTAAGGGCAGTCACTGTTGTTTTATTATTCATTATTCTTATCCTCCTTCATTCCGTTCATGGTAATACCGATTAGTTCAATTACCTCTAACAAAACATCATCAACCTCACCTGCACTTGTAATTCTTTTTAACTCCTCGTACACGTCATTAAGTCTGTTTTTTAAGGCAATGTAAACCTTTGGATTTCCATTTACCACAATTTCCTTTTCACACAGCCTGCGGATAATGTATTCCTGCTTTGTCAGTCCTGACAGGGCAACCCTGTCATCAATGATTCTTGCCTCTTCCTCAGAAACCCTGAAGGCTACTATCTTCTTTCTCCAACGACCGTGACTGTCCAATGATTTTTCCATTATTCCTAACTCCTTTCCTCTTCAAGTTTTCTTGCCATTTCATCCTGCTTGTTTGGATACATGTGGGCATATTTGTAAGTAATGCTGATTGCTTCATGCCCTACCCTTTCAGCTATGTCAAGTGCTGAAAATCCTCTGTCCATAAGCAGTGAAATGTGTGAATGTCTAAGGGCGTGTATGTTGATTCTCTTAATTCCTGCCTTCTTGGAGCCTCTTGTGATTTCGTGTCCAAGATACCCTTTTGACTTAAAGAAAAGTCTCTGGTCAGGCTTCAGGTCATAAAAGCATTTCATGTAATCCTTAATCTCATCTGCCAGAAACTGTGGAATCTTCACCACCCTGTTACTCTTTTTTGTCTTTGGAGAAGTAATAATTTCACGTCCCTTTACCTTCTGATAATTCTTGTTAATTCTCATTGTGTTATTTTCAAAATCAAAGTCTGCCGGAGTAAGTGCCAGTAGTTCTCCTTCCCTGACACCTGTCCAATACAATACTTCAAATGCATAAAACGATAATGGCTTGTCCATGACTGCTTCCGAAAACTTCAGGTATTCTTCCTTTGTCCAGATTTCCACTTCCTTTTCAACGTCATTTTTCATTGTTCCAACTATTGCTGCAGGATTTGTGGATAGCCCATAATATCTTTTTGCAAAATTAAATATTGCGCTAAGCTGTGCGTGAATTGTTCTTAAGTAACCTGATGAATAAGACTCTCCCTTTTCATTCCTGTAATTAAGCAGTTCATTCTGCCACTCCATTACATCCTTTGGTTTAATCTCATCCATTCTTCTGTCCTTAAAGTAAGGAAGGATTTTATCTCTTACCACATATGATTTTGTCTCAAAGGTGGTTTCCTTTACCCTTGCCTTCTTGTCTCTTTCGTAGATTTCATAAAAACTTCCAAATGTCATGTTCAATTGTCCGTTTTCGGCTTTCTTCTTATTTTCAAGCCAAAACTCCGCTTCTCTTTTTGTGTTGAAGCCTCTTTTCTGTGTCTGTCTTCTTTTTCCGGTAAAGTCCGTATAGCGATAAACAGCTCTCCACTTTTTCTTATTATTTGCCATGTAAGAATAAACGCTCATGTTCATCACCTTCCTTTAATAAATATTTTCTAATCACCGCTGTACATTACTTTTTTTCTGAAATAAGAAGTACAGACACGTCCTGCTACCGTGATGATGCCTTTTTCTTCCAGTTCCTTATTAAGCTGTCTTACAATCTTGTAAGCCTTGGACTTTGAAACAGAAAGTTCTTCTGCAACATCGTCGACTGTCATAAAGTTCTTTTCCATGATTTTTTCCTCCTTCATTATATTTCTTAAACATATTTGTTTAAGATAATGTGCATTATATTAAACTTTTTAGTTTAAGTCAATAGAAAAATTAACTTTTTTTGTTTAAGTTTTTCTTGATATACATTTTTACCTATGTTATACTGACATTAGCGAATTTGTTTAAGTTATCCCGCATTGGGAATTTTTATGTTAAATTGGAGGTTTGTTATGGCAATTGGTGAAAGAATTAGAACTTTTCGCAAGCGTAAAGGTTTAACTCAAAAGGAATTGGGAGTTCAGTTAGGTTTTAAGGAAAGTACTGCTGATATCCGCATGGCTCAATATGAAGCAGAGAAACGTGTTCCCAAGGATGATTTGATTGAAACTCTTTCTTCCATTTTGGAAGTTTCTCCTGCGGCCATTAATGTTCCTGACATTGATACTCATGTGGGAATTATGCAGCTTCTGTTCACTCTTGAAGATATTTATGGTATATCCGTCAGACAGGAAGGAAGTCATGTTACCCTTGATTTAGGTGCCATCCACGACGCTTTAGGTCATGAGGCAAAGTCCTGGGCAAAGATGAAGTCCAAGCTTGATACCGGAGAAATCTCCAAGGAAGAATACGATAATTGGAGATACAACTATCCGGCTAATACTCACGGATATCATAAACTAATTGATTTATAAAAGAGCATAAAAAAACCTTACTGACTCCTCAAAATCAGTAAGGTTTTTTCATTTATACATATGGGTAAATTGTTTTAGTGTTGCCATATCGTTGCCACGATATAATCACTACCTCTCACAACGCCCATAAATAAAGGCATTGTGGGATTTTTGTGTCTATTCAAACTCTATCGTTCCAGGTGGCTTACTGGTCAAATCGTACATTACTCGATTGACCCCCTTCACCTCATTTATTATTCTGTTCATTACCTTATTAAGCACCTCATACGGTATTTCAGCTGACTCTGCCGTCATGAAATCAATTGTTTTTACGGCTCTGAGGGCTATTGCGTAGTCATATGTTCTCTCGTCCCCCATTACACCTACTGAACGCATATTTGTCAGTGCTGCAAAATACTGATTGATTTCTTTATCAAGCCCTGCTTTCGCAATTTCTTCTCTGTAAATTGCATCTGCATCCTGAACTATTTTCACCTTTTCAGCTGTTACTTCGCCTATTATTCTGATACCAAGTCCAGGTCCAGGGAATGGCTGACGGAATACCAGATATTCCGGAATACCCAGCTCCAGACCTGCCTTACGGACTTCATCTTTGAACAGGTCACGAAGCGGCTCAATTATTTCCTTAAAATCAACATAGTCAGGTAATCCACCTACATTATGATGTGACTTAATTACCGCTGACTCGCCACCCAGACCACTTTCAACTACATCAGGATAAATCGTTCCCTGAACCAGATAGTCCACGGCTCCGATTTTTTTGGCTTCCTCTTCAAACACACGGATAAACTCTTCACCTATTATTTTACGTTTTGCCTCAGGTTCTTCCACACCTGCCAACTTTTTATAATATCTCTCCTGGGCATTTACACGGATAAAATTCAAATCATATGGACCATCAGGTCCAAATACTGCCTCAACCTCATCACCCTCATTTTTTCTCAAAAGGCCATGGTCAACAAATACACATGTCAGCTGTTTTCCAATCGCCTTCGCCAAAAGCACTGCTGCCACTGATGAATCAACACCACCTGATAAGGCACAAAGAACCTTACCGTCGCCTACCTTTTCACGAATGGCCTTAATGGAATTTTCCACGAAAGAATCCATCTTCCAGTCCCCTGCGCAACCACATACGTTAATTACATAGTTACTGAGAATTTCCTTACCACGCACTGTGTGAAGCACTTCCGGGTGGAACTGTATTGCGTAAAGCTTCTTTTCCGGACATTCAGCTACAGCCACAGGACAATTCTTTGTATAACCTGTAATTTTAAATCCAGGTGCAACCTTTGAAATATAGTCGAAATGACTCATCCAGCAAACTGTATCTTCCTCAATTTCCTCAAACAATTTAGATGTTGTATCTACATGAACTTCCGTCTTGCCATATTCACGAACAGGAGCTTTTTCAACCTTACCACCTAAAATATGTTGCATAAGCTGCGCTCCATAGCAAAGTCCAAGAACCGGAATACCTAATTCAAACAGGTCTTTTGTATATGTTGGTGCACCTTCTTCATAACAGCTGTTTGGTCCACCTGTCAAGATAATTCCCTTAGGATTCATAGACTTAATCTTTTCAATATCTGTTTTATATGAATAGATTTCGCAATATACGTTGCATTCACGGACACGACGTGCAACCAGCTGATTGTACTGTCCGCCAAAATCTATTACAATAACTAACTCTCTTTTCATTTTGCCTCCTCTATCATAAGAATATTGCCCAAGTAAAGCACTTCTTGTTATTTTACTTCATTTTCCCTAAATGTACAAGAAAGTTCTGCTATATTAAAGACATTTCCCTATGTAAAATATCTCATTCTACAGCAAAACTTTCTTACAAACTTTATTTTTTTATTTTCATGGTCTTTTTAATTCCTGTTTTCTTTCCCAAAAGCTTTTTCCGTTCTTCTCCGTTGTTTCCTCCTTCGTAAATAATTAATTATTTGTTTTTCTCTAACATCATTTTGACGTACTTTCCGGTATAACTCGTCTTATGTTCAGCTACCTTTTCCGGTGTTCCTGCCACAACAACAGTACCTCCCCGGTCTCCTCCGTCCGGTCCCATATCTATAATATAATCTGCCGCCTTAATAACGTCAAGGTTGTGTTCAATAACTATTACAGTATTCCCCTCATCAGTAAGACGTTGGAGAATTTCCACTAATTTATGAACATCTGCAAAATGAAGTCCCGTAGTTGGTTCGTCCAAAACATATATGGTTTTTCCTGTGCTTCTTCTGCTAAGCTCCGTAGCTAACTTAATACGCTGCGCCTCTCCACCGGAAAGCTGGGTTGAAGGCTGTCCTAACTTAATATAGCCCAAACCAACATCATAAAGAGTTTTTACCTTATTATATACTCTTGGAACATTTTTGAAGAAATCCATTGCCTCTTCCACTGTCATTTCCAACACATCATATATATTTTTGCCCTTATACTTAACTTCCAAAGTTTCTCTATTATATCGCTTTCCGCCACATACCTCACATGGGACGTACACATCCGGAAGGAAATGCATCTCAACCTTCAGGATTCCATCACCGGAACAGGCTTCACATCGTCCACCTTTTACATTAAAACTAAAACGTCCCTTCTTATATCCCCGCTCTTTTGCATCCACCGTTGCTGCAAATAAATCCCTTATCATATCAAACATTCCTGTGTAAGTAGCCGGATTTGAACGGGGTGTTCTGCCAATAGGTGACTGGTCTATATTAATAACCTTATCCAACTGTTCAATTCCTTCAATACCCTTGCATTTTCCCGGAATAATCCTTGCCCTGTTGAGTTTTCGTGCCAGGCTCTTATACAAAATCTCATTAACCAAAGAACTTTTTCCTGAGCCGGAAACTCCTGTTACACAGGTAAAAACTCCCAAAGGAAACTTAACATCAATATTTTTAAGGTTATTTTCTTTTGCACCTACTACTTTAATAAAACCTGTAGGCTTTCTTCTTGTTTCAGGCACCGGTACCTGCAATTTTCCACTAAGATATTTGCCTGTAATGGAATCTTTATTTTTCATTATTTCTTTAGCTGTACCTGCTGCCACAACTTCGCCACCGTGTTCACCGGCTCCCGGTCCGATATCAACCACATAGTCTGCCGCTAACATTGTATCTTCATCATGTTCAACCACTATTAAAGTATTTCCCAAATCTCTCAAATGCTTAAGGGTTGCCAACAGCTTTTCATTGTCATTCTGGTGCAAACCAATACTAGGTTCATCCATAATATAAGCCACACCAACCAGACCGGAGCCAATCTGGGTTGCCAGTCTTATTCGCTGTGCCTCTCCACCGGAAAGGGTTCCGGTAGCCCTTGACAAACTTAAATAATCCAGACCTACATCTATTAAAAACTGAAGTCTGCCCTTTATTTCCTTTAATATTTCCTTACCTATTGCCAGTTGCGCTGAAGTAAGCTGTACCTCATCCAGAAAAGCCCTTAAATCCCTGACAGGCATTTCCGTCATTTCGTAAATATTCTTATCTCCAATGGTTACAGCCAGCGACTCAGGTTTAAGCCTCTGTCCATGACAGGTTCCACAAGGAGTAATTCTCATATATGTTTCATATTCTGCCTTACTGGATTCCGCTCCTGTTTCACGATATCTTCTCTCTACATTTCTAATTAAACCCTCAAAGGCAATATCATATGTTCCTATTCCCCTTTGACCCTTATAATGAACCGGCACCTTCTCTCCGTTGGTTCCATTAATAAGAATATCCTGAATATTTTTAGGATATTCTTCAAAAGGAGTATCAAGGTCAAAGTCATACCTCTTACACAAAGCCTGCAAAATAGCATTGGTAAAACTCTTTGGATCATTGGCACTTTGCCATCCCAAAACAACTATTGCCCCCTGATTTATACTTAAACTTTTATCAGGAATCATTAAATCCACGTCAAATTCCATTTTGTAACCTAATCCAAAACAATCAGGACAGGCTCCGAAAGGATTATTAAAGGAAAAACTTCTTGGCTGAATTTCGTCAATGCTGATTCCACAATCAGGGCAGGCAAAATTCTGGCTAAATGTAACGGTTTCGCCACCTATTACATCAACCTCCATTAATCCATTTCCCAGCTTCAGGGCATTTTCAATGGAATCCGTAAGTCTTTTTTCTATTCCCTCTCTGATACTTAATCTGTCAATTACGATTTCTATGCTATGCTTAATGTTTTTATCCAGTTTTATTTCCTCTGACAACTCATACATATTACCATCTACACGGACTCTTACATAGCCGCTTTTTTTTGCACTTTCAAATACCTTTTCGTGTCTGCCTTTTTTTCCTCTTACTATAGGTGCCAATATCTGAAATTTAGTTCTTTCAGGCAATTCTAAAACCTTATCCACCATTTCATCTATTGTCTGCTTCTTGATTTCCTTGCCACACTTTGGACAATGAGGTAAGCCTGCTCTGGCATACAAAAGTCGCATATAGTCGTATATTTCTGTTACTGTACCCACTGTTGAACGGGGATTTCTGTTAGTGGATTTCTGGTCAATGGAAATGGCCGGTGGCAATCCCTCAATGCTCTCCACCTGGGGTTTTTCCATTTGTCCTAAAAACTGTCTGGCATAGGAAGACAATGACTCCATATACCTTCTCTGTCCCTCTGCATAAATAGTATCAAATGCCAAAGATGATTTACCGGAACCGCTTAATCCTGTAATAACCGTAAATTCATCCCTTGGTATGTCAATATCTATATTCTTCAAGTTATGCTCGCAAGCACCTTTAATTCGTATATATTTTTTCTTCTCTGCCATGTCAATCCTTTCCTTACTGTCTTACTTACCAATTATCATTTATTATACATAAGCTTCAACTCTGCCAATTTTTCACGCATTTCTATTGCAGTTTCAAAATCTAATTCCGCTGCTGCCTTCTGCATCTTCTTTTCTACTTTATCCATAAGCTTCTTAAGTTCCTTCTTATCCATAGATTCAGGATCTTTTTCAATGTCATTAATTCTCTTATCAACTTCCTTAGAAATACTTATAAGGTCTCTAACTGCTTTCTTAATGGTAGTTGGCGTAATGCCATTCTCCTTATTGTATTTTTCCTGTATTTCACGACGTCTGTTTGTTTCAGAAATAGCCTTGTCCATAGACTCTGTAATGGAATCTGCATACATAATTACATGACCTTCCGAGTTTCTCGCCGCTCTTCCTATAGTCTGTATCAGCGATGTTTCTGAACGCAAAAAACCTTCCTTGTCAGCATCTAATATGGCAACAAGGGATATTTCCGGTATATCCAGACCTTCTCTTAAAAGGTTAATTCCAACCAAAACATCAAACACGTCTAATCGCATGTCACGTATTATCTCAGTTCTTTCAAGAGTATCTATGTCAGAATGGAGATACTTAACCCTGATGCCCACATCCTTCATGTAATCCGTAAGGTCTTCCGCCATTCTCTTAGTTAATGTAGTAACTAAAATTTTATTTTTCTTTTCCACTTCTTTATTTATTTCAGATACAAGGTCATCAATCTGCCCCTTAACAGGCCGCACATCAATTTTCGGATCTAACAGTCCTGTCGGTCTGATAATCTGTTCTGCCCTAAGCAGCTCATGCTCCTCCTCGTACACATTAGGAGTAGCTGACACAAAAAGCATCTGGTCTATCATTCCCTCAAATTCCTCAAATTTAAGAGGACGGTTATCTTTGGCTGAAGGCAGTCTGAACCCGTAATTAACTAAGGTTGTCTTTCTTGACTGGTCGCCATTATACATACCACGAACCTGTGGAAGAGTAATATGGCTTTCGTCAACTATAGTTAAAAAATCGTCTCCAAAATATTCCATTAAGGTATGAGGTGTAGCTCCCGGCTCTAATCCTGCCATATGTCTTGAATAATTCTCAATTCCTGAGCAGATTCCCGTTTCCCTGAGCATTTCCATGTCAAAATTGGTACGCTCCGCAATTCGCTGCGCCTCTATCAGCTTGTCCTCTGACTTAAAATATGCCACCTGCTCAGCCAGCTCTGCCTCAATTGCCTTTATAGCCCCTTCCATTCTCTCCGGTGGAATAACATAATGTGAATTAGGGAATATGGCAACGTGCTCTAGCTCCCTTTTCACCTCACCTGTTAATGTATCAATTTCTGTAATTCTTTCTATTTCATCATCAAAAAATTCCACTCTCACTGCACTGTCCGTGTAAGATGCCGGAAAAATCTCCAGATTCTCCCCCCGGACTCTAAATGTACCTCTTTTAAAATCCATATCGTTTCTATCGTATTGGATTTCAATAAGCTTGTGGATAATGTCATCCCTGTCCCTTATGGTTCCCGGACGCAATGAAATGACCATGTTCTTGTAATCTATGGGATCACCTAATCCGTAAATACAGGAAACAGAGGAAACTATAATAACATCTCTTCTTTCAATAAGTGCCATAGTAGCCGAATGTCTAAGCTTATCAATCTCATCATTTATGGCACTATCCTTTTCTATATAAGTATCTGTACTAGGCACATACGCTTCCGGCTGATAATAATCATAGTAGGAAACAAAATATTCCACTGCATTGTTTGGGAAAAATTCTTTAAATTCCCCATACAGCTGTGCCGCCAATGTTTTGTTATGTGCTAAAATTAATGTAGGCTTATTAAGTTGGGCGATAACATTCGCCATGGTAAAGGTCTTTCCTGAGCCTGTAACTCCCAACAGTGTTTCAAACTGATTGCCCTTCTTAAATCCCTCAACCAACTCCTTAATTGCCTGGGGCTGGTCTCCTGTAGGTTTATATTGTGACACTAATTCAAAATGATCCATAAATGCTCCTAATCCGCTCTAATCCGGCGATTATATTTTAGAAATAGTAATTGTATTCTTAGTATGTTACTTGTCAAGTATATCATTCAAATAAAAAAAAGTACAGAACAAATCGAATGTTTGTTCTGTACCTTCTTTTAAAATATACCTTATTCTTCCTCAGCCTTAAACTGATCCTTTATAATCTCGCTTGTTTTTTCAAACTGACCTGACCAAACAGAAATAATATCCTGCATTTCAGAGAGTTTAGCCTTAAGCATGTCATCTAATTTTAAGTTTAATGAATCAAGCATTTTCATATTGTGATCCAGATTACTTGAAGCCAAAGCCAGTTTTTCTTCTAAATCCGCAATAATAACTTTTTTTCTGTTGTTTTCTTCCGTTAATTTGGCATTTGATTCTTTGTAGCTCTCAATTGCACTTTCCTGAAGCTTTCTTTCTGTTTCCTCTCTATTTTGAAGCTTGCTTGTAAGATTTTGAATTTCTCTATCCTTCTGTTCAATAGTTTCAGCTATGTATCTTTCTTTTTCTGCAATGGTATCATTAACATATTTGTCTTTCTCAGCCATTGCTTTTTCGTATGCCTGCTCTTTTTCCGCAAGTGCTTCCTGCAAACTAATGTTCAAATCAGCTTCCATTCTCTTTATCTGCTGATTCTTTTCCTCAATAATAGAATGGATACGGCTTTCCTTCTCAATATTCTCATTTTCCAGCTTCTTAGTAGCTTCTTCTATTGCACTTTGAAGCTTAGCCTCATATTCTTCCCTAGCCTTATCAACTTCCTTTTTCTTCTGTATTTTTACAAGTTTAATTTCCTGCTGCCAGCTTAAATAGCTGTTTTTCATATCATCTCTCTCGCATTCAGCGTCGTGAACAGCATCTTTTAACTTTTCTATTTCAAGCTCTGTCTCTCTTTTTAATGTCCTTATATATTCGTTTACACTTTTTTTATCATAACCTCTATAAGAAGTTTTAAACTGACTCTCCATTTCAGCATCGGCTCTTAATGATTCTATGGAAACTGAATTGTCTTTACCCAACATTGTTTATTTTACCTCCAACATATCCTCTTCTTTTATGTTAAACCTTTTTGCCGTTCCTTCCGGAAACTCTATAAGGTATTTTGCCTTCTTTACCCTTTTGCAACACTTAGCTTTTGGTACTGCTTCATCCACCTGAACAACTTTGCTTTCTTTATTTATGTAAACCACATCAATGGGTGCCTTCATAAAGAAAGTGTGTATCTGGGAACATGGTTTTATCATTAATCCCCCCATACTGCGAATCTGCCCTTCTGATTTTCCCATAAGTCCCATAAATCTTGTCCAAAAATTGTTTGCCAGGGAAATTTTACAGATATTTATGTTATTTATGTATAAGTCTAATCTCTGCATTTTGTCTTCTTTCTTATATTTAGCCTAAAATATCCATTATATTCAAAGCTGCCGGTCCCAGCAGAACGATAAATATAACAGGGAATACAAACAATACCATAGGAATAAGCATCTTAACCGGTGCCTCCTTTGCCTTTCTTGCAGCTGTTCTCTTTCTTTCATTTCTAAGAACTTCCGCCTGAGACCTAAGAACTGTCTGTATAGATGTACCTAACTGATCTGCCTGAATCATTGCAATAAGAAATGTCGTAAGTTCCTTTACTTTACAACGCTGTGCCAAATCAAGGTAAGCTTCTCTCTTACTTACACCACGTTGTATATCTCTGGTTGCCTGTATAAGCTGTTCCATAACAACGGTTTTATTTCTCTCATACAATCTCATTAATGCAGCATCAAATCCAAGACCTGCTTCTACACTTACAACCAGTAAGTCCATTACATCCGGCAAATCTAAACGTATACTTTCCTGATACTTTTTAGATTTTCCTTTAAGTATTTCTCCCGGAATTAACATTCCAACTAATCCGCAAAAAATCATTGCCAGCACAAATTTATTGACACCCACATGTAATCTCATGCATATAATCATTGATAATATAACACCAACAAGTGCACATACAAGTTTAATAACTAAAAACTGCTCCGATGTTATATCCCACTGAACTATTGCTAACATATCATCAACTGTGCTATGCTTGTTCTCTTTTTCCTTCTGTCTGTTTCTTTTTGCAACTTTTTTTCTATTTTCTTCTTTCTTACGCTTTATTGCCTCTGAAACTTTAACTTTTTCTTTTTTAACATCATCAGCAATACTCTTTTCTTTTTCATTTCTAATATCTCTGATTCGCTCATTCTGTCTGTCAACGCCTGCTCCAACTCCCGAAAACAATCCTAAAAACAGTCCGAAAATAGCTACAGCAACAAGAAATGATATTAATAATGCTAATATATCCATAAACATACCTCATTAATACTTAATGTCTACAACCTTATTTATCATTATAAATCCAATAACCTCTAAAATTACACTTATAAGAAGTAAAATATTTCCTATAACTGTATTAAACAGTGGTCTTGCATATACCGGATTTATCATACTGATTAAAACCAACAAAATAACCGGAAGTGCACCAATTATATATCCTGAAATTTTTCCACTTGACGTTAATGTCTTTATTTCTTCCTTAAGATCTAATCTGTTACGAATAGTTTCTGATATTTTATCAAGAACTTCAGTTAAATTACCACCAACTTTTCTTTGGATAAGTATGGTCTGGCAAAGCATTTCCAAGTCATCACTTCCGATTCTCTCACATAAAGAGTTAAAACTTGCCTCTAATGTCATACCTCTTTGAGTTTCCCTTGTTACTCTTCCAAATTCCTCTGCCATAGGTCCTTCCATGTCAACTGCTATATTTCCCATTGCTGTCTGAAAAGAATGTCCCGCCTTTAAGGCATTTGTAATAACAGTTATACCTTCTATTAACTGTGACTCCAAAGTTTCCTTTCTCTTCTTTTTCTTTTTTTGAATAAAAAGTAATGGGCCAAATGCTGCTATAAGTGCGACAATGATACAAATAGCAATGTACACTCCAAGCATCATCATTATGGTTGGTAAACCAATTGTTATTGCCACCCATAATGTCACAAAGGTCTGAACCGGCATCTTCATGCCAAGATTATAAAGTTCTTCCTCTAAAAGCTGTAATTTCTTATGAGTAGTAGCAAATACACTGACCTTCTTCTTTTCCTTTTTTATTTTTAAATTTAATTTTCCCTTTTTCTTATCGCTTTTATTCCTTTCTTCTTCGTCAACCAAACCCATAACTCTGTCTTGAGTTTTTCTTTTACTTTCCGTAAAATTCTGTATTAAAATCACATACAGGCAAAAAAGAAATACCATTGCACATAAGCAAATCATTAATATTCTTATCATAGACACTCCTATCTGTTCTGCAAATTGCTAGAAGAACCAGTGGTCATCTACCTGAACTCCAC
>NZ_HF991855.1:20431-47962 GCF_000432355.1 Eubacterium sp. CAG:161 | reverse complement strand
CACTTGCTGTTATCTTCTCACAACATTTCGGTCTGATACCGGTACTGTAAAAATCACCAACAGACATATTATTTTCATCATAGCCTTCCTGACGATACTTAAATATTTCCTGCATGGTAATGGTATTCCCTTCCATACCGGTTACTTCACATATACTTGTAATTTTTCTTGATCCATCTCTAAGTCTTGCCTGCTGAACAATAAGATCAATGGCACCTGCAACCTGCTGTCTGATAGCTGATACCGGTAAGTCCATTCCTGCCATCATAACCATTGTTTCGATACGTGCCAAACAGTCTCTTGCTGAGTTAGCATGAGCAGTAGTTATAGAACCTTCATGACCTGTATTCATAGCCTGAAGCATATCTAATGTCTCGCCTCCACGAACTTCTCCGACGATAATTCTATCCGGTCTCATTCTCAATGCATTACGAACCAAATCTCTTATGGTTATGGCTCCATTTCCCTCTAAGTTAGCCGGTCTGCTTTCCAATGTAACAACATGTTCCTGCATAAGTCTAAGTTCAGCCGCATCTTCTATTGTTACAATTCTTTCATTGGACGGTATAAAGGCAGAAAGCACATTAAGTAATGTTGTCTTACCTGAACCGGTACCACCGGATACAAGAATATTTAACTTGCCCCTAACTGCCGCTTCAAGAAACTCTGCCATATCATCTGAAAGTGAACCGAATTGCTTTAAATTTTCTACTGAAAGTGGTTTCTTAGAAAACTTTCTTATTGTAATTGTTGTTCCGCCTAATGCTAATGGTGGCATTATGGCGTTAACACGGGAACCATCTTCAAGTCTGGCATCAACCATAGGATTTGAATCATCTATTCTTCGTCCTAAAGGTGTTACTATTCTGTCAATAGTTCTCCTAACATGTTCTTCATTTTTGAAAGTTACATTTGTTTTCAGTAACTTTCCCTTACGTTCTACATATATCTGCTTAGCACCATTAACCATGATTTCAGATACGCTGTCATCATTAATCAGGTTTTCAAGAGGTCCTAATCCAACAATCTCATCTATTACATTTTTTGTAATAGTCATTTTTTCAGTATTATTTATCTCCGGATGACTTTCTGTTAAATACTCGTCTATAAGAGATTTTATTGTATCTATTGTAACTTCATCCTGCTTGGCTAACACCTTTGTAACTTCTCTGTGGGTTTCATCCTGCACTGCTACAAACTGTTCGTCATCTGCTCCCGGAATTATATATGTATCATTTGCGCCTACCGTACCGGCAGTCTGCTTTAATGAATAATTTTTTTGTTCTTCCTTTTCTGCCGCAGCTATTGCCTCTTTTTTCTGCTGAGCTTCCTTTTCATTGTTAGCTGTAGTAATTCTCTCTAATAATCCCATCTAAAATCTCCTTATATGTCCTGACTGTTTACATAATTCAATATGGCTTTTGATGCTTTAGAGCGAGGTGCAACATCTACAAGAGGAATACCTCTGTTAATAGCCGAGATTGCACTTTTAGAGTCACGTGGTATTACTAAATCCATGTCCTTATTCAAAGTGGACTCCATATCTTTTCTCTTTATGTATGATTCTCCATCCTTATTCAGTACCATCTTAACTTTATCAAAATGTCCTAATGTCTTCAAAACATCCAAGCACACTTTTGTATTCTTTAATGTTGATATTTCCGGATTTGTAACAAAATAGATACTGTCTGAAATATCTAATGCATGCAAAACAAACTCGTCAATTGTAGGACTCATATCGAAAATAATATAGTCAAATTCCTTTTTTAGTACATCTGCAATCATGCTTATATGCTCAGGTTTAACTATTTCTGCAAGCTCCGGAGATGCCGGTGCACATAAAATACTTACCCCTGTATTATGCTTATAGAGATAACGTTTAATTGATGAACGGCTAAAAGAACCTTCCTTTACTAAATCTGATATGGTTTCAAATCTTGGTACATTCATAAAAATTCCAACGTCACCAAACTGTAAATCTAAATCAATAAGCACTACATCTTTTCCTTTTTCCTGCAATGCAGTAGCTAAATTAACTGATACAGTGCTTTTTCCCGTTCCACCTTTCGTACCAAAAACGGAGATAGTTTTTCCATTCTTAGTTCCAACAAATCCATCTTCTGATTCTTCGCTGTCATCTACTGTTGCAATATTTTCCTTTTCAATTTCACCTACAATGCTTCTGTATATGGAATCTTCATTATCGTCCTTAGAAATAACCTTTGTTATTCCACATTCCATAGCTTTAGTTAATACATTAACATCATAGTTTCCTGTAATCAAAATCAAAGCCTTATCTTTTACAGTTCTATTTATTTTTTCTACAAAATTACTCTCTGCATCTGCAAACTGCTCTGAATATATGATAATGGCGTCACAATCACTGACTGTAATTTTATCTAAATTTCTAGGCTCAAGTTCTAACAATCCTGCAAATTCAAATCCACTACCATTTATAATCTTTTTTAAATATGCATTACCGCTTTCAGTGGTAAGCCCTAATACTTTGTACTTTCCTGCCATTACATTATATTCCTTTCTTTAAATTTATTCTTTTATCATATCTGATGAAGAGTAAGGTCCACCATGAATTACACGGTTATTATTCTTGTATCTAAGAGAGATTGATACCTTGCCCATTTCCTTTGCAGTAGCAAGTTTTGCACACTGTTTAGGTGAAAGTTCAAGAGTCAAACTTGTATAAACATCTAAAGGTGTTGTTGTATATCCCTCGTCACCGACGCGAAGTACCTTTACTGCTTCAGCTATAACTGATGTAACCTTTCCTTTTACTTCCATATTCTGTCTGTCTTCTGTTCCAACCTTCTGTACAGGCGAACCATCTACTACAGCTATTACATCTACTAAGTCACCGGCTTCTATGTAACCTGCAACCCCTGTATCATGGTCAACTTCCACTGACATTGCTCTTTTTCCTTCTGCAATCTGATAAGATAAAGATGCTCCACCGTTTTTACTTGATACAAACTTAGATGTTATAAGCTGTTCATCAGCCACAATATCGTCTTTTGCAACAGAGCCAACCACATCTGCTCTCTGTCTTGCAGCCTTTGGATGAATACCGTCTACAGGCATATCAACTTCTTTTACCATCTTGTCTGTAACCGTTGTATTAGCCGGAATATCAGTTAATGCCACTACAACTTTCTCTGTTTTATAATTTACGCTGCCGTCTCCGTTCTTCTTATCATAGGAACTTAAAAATCCATATATTAATACTGAACTTAATAAAGCTGCAACTACTGCTATTATGTATATTTTTTTCATTATTTTTTACTCCGTTCTACCGCATAACCAATGCGATGCTTTTTATATTTTAATTGTCTTTTACCTTGCTCCTACATTTTTAGACTTAGCTTCATAATATTCGCCAAAAGCTGTCTGTCCTACGAATGTAAGCATTTTCACTTTACATTCCACACTGACCGTAACCTTTTCATTATCTATATCTACGTCAATTTTAGGAGATTCTGCACCCTTGCTAAGGTTATCCCTAACTCTGTTTTTTGTATCATCAATTAATTTGTTCTTTTCAGAATCTTCAATGTCTGCACCATTTATAACAGCATACCTGACTCCTGAAAAAGCGGCACTCTCTACTGAATATTTATTTGAATATGCCCATCCCATATCTATTATTCCACACAATATGGTCAAAAGTAAGGGTACAACAAGTGCAAATTCCACCATAGACTGACCCTTTTCGCTTTTAAGAATTTTTTTTATCACATTATCACCTCCCACCATCTTATATGTAAATCAATCTCACAAGTATAAATATTTTAAAAGATCTAAACTACACCTTTTACACTTATTTTATTACATTTTTGTTGATTTCTGCATATTTAGTATCTAATTTAATGCCAACGGTTGTAAGTGCTGCAACAACTACCAATGCAATAAGACCTATTATCAATACATACTCTACCATTCCCTGACCCTCTTCGTTTCTAAGAAAACTTCTAAGCATTGTTTTTTCTCCTAATTCATTATAAATTTCCAAAAATCAATCATTACACTTTCATTTATAAGCATTACAACCATCATTGCCACCGCCATAAATGGTCCCATTGGTATCATTTCATACATTGCATTTTTTAATGATGTTCGTCCTTTAATAAATTCATAAATTAAAACTCCGATTCCCATGAGAACTATCGCATATAATAGCCCGTTTATTCCTAAGCAAAATCCCATAACGGCTGCAAGTTTTATATCCCCTGCACCAACAGATTTTCCCATAAACGCCGGAATCATAAACACTACAAATCCTGCCACAAAACCGATTAAAGAACTAATTATATTAAACTCCGGAACCCATGTAACACCAAACAAAGCCGGAATACCTATAATTAATTTTGCCACAAGCATTAACAGAAGTATTTCATTAGGTATTATTCTGTGATGCAAATCTGTAACATATATAAGAATGCACGCTAACAACATTAACAATATATATATAATTTCCGATATTCTATTAACATTAACAACGGTAAAACAACTTACCACTATTGCTAATATTGTGATAATGTTCTTTTCCTTTTTGCTTGTTTTAAACACCCGGCTTCTTTTTTCTAAAAGAACCTTTTCAAAAAAAATACTAATAAGACTGCATCCAATACCGGATATCATTCCAATTAACATTTTTATTGCCACTATCTCCATAATTTAACACCTCATGTAAACCAGATTAGTTGCTCACCAGATAACGTCATATTCACATCATGTATAAATTTTATATTAAATAAGGCGAGTCCATAAGACCCGCCTTATCATCAATTATGATATATAGGCAATCATACAAATTCCTATATACCCAACCTTAGTATGTAACCCATCCTAGGTCATCATGATTATCAATAACCAAATCATCTGGTTGTTTTCTCTTATTTAAGATTGTTTGTAACCTGGCCGAATTTTCCTTCAATTCCTTGAGATAAAACTGTGATAGCTCCGATAACTGCAACAGCGATTAATGCAATGATTAATGCATATTCTACCATTCCCTGACCGCTTTCATCCTTTAAAAATCTCTTTAACATAATGTTCTCCCTTCTTAACTTATAATTTTTTATAATACTTTCAACAACTCAATGTTGAAAAAATTACTTAAATCGGTAATTTTCAACTCATAACCAGCATCTATACTTATTTATGCACCGTCATTTTAAACAAATATATTTTTAATATATTCAGTTTTTGTTCAAAATAGAACAATTTATTTTTTTTGATTTAACGTTAAACTTTAAAAATCTGCACATTATTTTGTCTGCTTGTTATGTTTTTTAGTATAATGTTCACAATTTGTTTTGTCAACACCTTTTTTGCACTTGTAACGATTTCATTTAGTGAATTTTTTAAATTTATAAATATTGCACTAAATTCAGCCCTGTCAACCGGTGCTATATTGTATATTATTTGGTCTTGACTGCCTTAATTCCACTCCATTTGCCATATTTTGTGACACCGGATTTTTTAACAAAGGCTCTTATTCTAAAATAATATTTCTTCTTTTTCTTAAGTTTTTTAATTGTGCACCCCAAACTCTTTCCGCTGTTTATCTTCTTAACAGTTTTATATCCACCTTTTTTCTTTTTTGATATCTGTATCTGATAACCGGTAGCTCCTGAGACTTTTTTCCACTTCAATGATATTTTCTTTTTTCCACCTTTGCATTTTGCCCATTTTGCCTTACCAGGTGCTTTCACTGAAACAGACGGCTTCGACACAACTATTTTAACTGTTTTTGATGCCTGCAAAATTCTGTTTTTATTAGCACGTATTTCTAATACAACAGTACCTGCATTTATACCTGTTACGGAAAGTGTCTTCTGATCCTGACTTAACTCCCATTTTGCAGTCACATAGTTACCCTCAACCAAATCAACAATAATATCGTTGTAATCACCTGTATGTGGCAATATTTCTATTCCCAATTTTACAGTCTGACCCACCTTAATATTAGTATTTCCTGTAATTTTAACTCCGGTTACCTTAGGTTTTTCTATAGTTATAGTTGTTGACTCTGATTTTATTATTTCCCCATCATCATTGTAAACATTACATGTGATGGTGACGGTTCTCTCATTTTCAGAATACTTTTTAACTGTTACATTACCATAATTATCCACAACAGCTTTATCCGGGTTGCCCGAAACAAACTCAATTTTATTATTTGTAATTTTCTTATAATTTTCCTCTGTAGCTTCAGTTATTCTGTCTCTAAAATTATTAGTCATGTAAGAGAATACTGATTCCGTTGCCCCTTCCTGAATACTTTTACTTGAAAGGCGAATATCCGTGATATTACCATTTACGTGCATCGTAAAAGTTACGCCGTTTTCTTCGTTACCAACAGCCGGATAAATGGTAATTTGCGACTTTCCAACCTTAAGTGGTCTAAAACTAATCTTATTGGCAAAAGTATTTACATTAGCTTTTACAACATCTTCATTACTGCTTTTAACCACAATGTCATTACTTAATAATTCTTCATTAAATCCATAAATGTAAGATATTTCATCTGTAGTGTAAACTTTACCATTATTCTCTATTTTTAATTCATTTCCTTCTCCATCATACAATTTGATTCTCAAATTTTTTGAAGATACGCATACCTTCAGACTTGCCTGACCTCTTCCTGCCATAGCTTTCGCATTTATTGTAGTTTCTCCCGCTCCAACAGCCTGTAAGGTACATACAAATTTTCCGTCTACCTCCGTAGTTTTTGTAACTTTTACAATCTTTTCATTACTACTTGTAAACTTAATGGTATCTCTATATTCAGCATTTTCATCATCACCTAGAAGTATTTCTGAAGCTTCAATGTCAGTTGTAGTTCCATACATCATATCTATAGAGCCTCTAGGACTAATTGTAATAAGATTTGCAGGCGAAACCACATTAATATATATAACCTTGGTTACCTGACCGGCTTTCACCCTGATACTTGCAGTACCACAGCTTCCGCCTTTAGGTGATATCGTAACTGATAATCCATCATCCGCTACCGTCATTGATATATAATCCGCACCGGTTAATACATCCCATTCAACAGTATCTGTAATAGGATCACCGGTTTTTGATACAAATTTAGGTGATATTTTCACACCTGCTTTTTCATCAACACTAATATACTGTTTATCATCCGTTACTATATCAACACAAGGCACCCTTGTTACATCTGCCACATAGCTTACAGTTGGTGAATATACCAAAACAACTCCATCCGCTGTTCTCAACTGAAGGTATTCCTGTATGTTCACACCTATTTTTTCTCCTTCACTTAATCCCTTAAGTGCTACGGCATAGGCTGAATTCTGGTATGCAGCAGTGTAGTCATTTTTATCTGCTTTGTTTACGGCTATCTTTTGTGTTGGTACCATCTTTGTTCTTTCCGGATTTTTTTCACCGTCAAGATTGCCTATCTTTGCATCATATAAATACGAATTATCTGCTATTTTAACCTGTGAGTAATAACCATTTGAGTCCGAAGCGATAGTATAAAGAGGTATAATTGTTTCCTCATTAAGTCTGACTGTTATCTGGTCATTTAATGGTGTAATAGCCAGGTTAAAAGTATATGTTGTTAAATAGAATTTTCCATTGCTGGAATATCCAATTCCTGACCATTCGGTTATCGGGAATTTTTCATTATCAATTCCACCTTTTATTGAATCCGTTTTAAATGTGCACTTATCATAAACATTTACCGATTTTAATCTTATGCATGCTCCAAGAGCCTGATTATCGACACATGCTACAGCTTTACTTAATACCACTGTATCCAAATACTGACATCCATAAAAAGTACTTCTATTAATTATTGTAAGCGGTGCATTTTTGTCCATAACAAAGCTTCTTAATCCACTATTACTAAATGCTCCTAATCCAATATATTGTAATTTTCCTGCATATGATGCATCCAAATTCAATTCCTTTTTGTCTGTCATATATTTTTCCGCAATCCTTGAAGAATCTGCAAATGCATTATCGCCTATTGTTTCCAGATTCCTAGGTAACACAACACTCTTTAGAGACTCGCATCCCTGATATGCACCATTCTCTATTACCTTTAAAGCCTGCGGCAACTCATCATCTATAACAAGATTGAAATCGTTATAAAATGCAAATCGTCCAATTTTTTCGATATTGTCACCCATCTCAACAGTTTCAAGTCCTGTATACCACTCATCATCTATGGCTTTTACGCCTAAACTTGAAACAGCTAAGCCATTTCCCATTAAAATATTTGTTGAGCATTCTGCAAAAGCATACTCCGGAATAACCTTTAATTCTTTAGGTAATGATACCTTTTTTAAATTCAAACACCTATAAAACGCATATTTTCCTAATGTTAATTTTGAACATTTAGATAAGTCAGCGTTAGGTAACCCTACCACATATTGATAATGGAGTTCACTCGCAAAAGCATAACTCGGATCACTCCGAGATATTTGAATATATACTACAATGGAACCTTCTCCTACCTCTTTAGCAGATTTTTTTAATTTGTCCGGATTAACATATGCTTCCTTAGGCTGATAATAATTTGCATTTTCATTTGAAAATAATATAACCTTGTTGTCTCCATCTTCTTTAGAAGTATGTATATCATCAGGCATGATATAATATCTTACTGCCTTGTTTATTCCTATAAACTCATCATTATCTTTAGCCCAGTCAGTTACACTATATCCGCACTCATTAAAGGCATAGTCTCCTATTTTTGTGAGATTTGCCGGAAAATTAATACTTTCCATACGACTACAACCGCTAAAAGCATAATCACCGATTTCCAATGTTACCCTCTGGTTGTATTCGTTATCCGTAGGTAATTTTATTGTTTTAAGATGTATTGAATCTGAAAATGCATAATGTCCTATCTTCTTTACAACATCTCCCTTTACCTCCGGGAAATCGTCAACAACCAGTTCTTCCATTGAACCATTTCCAGAAAATGCATATGTACCAATGGATTCTACGGTTCCTGGTATTTCCACAGACCCAAAACCACAATGAGAAAATGCACTTCTTCCTATTGTCTTAAGTTTTGTAAGTTTTGTTACAAAAGAAAAATCATACAAAGAGCTACAACTATTAAATGCCCCTTCCTCTATTCTTTCTATACTGTCAGGAAGCTTTACACTATATAATTCTTCACACATTTCAAATACCGAGGTTTCAATAGCTGTAATTCCGGTATTTGCAGACAAATCTATTTTCAAAAGTCCGCTTCCGGAGAATGCACTATCCATGATTTTTACAATTTTCTCCGGTATTTCTATACTCTTAAGGCTAGTAGTGTTGGATAAAAATCCTGCCGGAATTGCTGTCATTCCTGCACCTAATTTAACCGAATCTAATCTTATACATCCATCAAAAACGCCACCACCAATTCCTACAACCGAATCATCTCCGGCATTTTCTATGGCTGCATTTATACCATCAGGTATAACTATAGACTTTAAATTCTCACATATAGCAAATGCATTATTTCCAATTTTAGCTATTTTTTCCGGAAGCACTATCCCATCTAAAGCCTTACAATTTCTAAATGCCTCACTTTGAATTGTAACCAGTGTCTGTGGTAAATCAACAGTTTCCAAATTGGCACAGTTAAAAAATGCTTCTTTGCCTATTTCCACAATATTTGATGGCATTCCAAACTGCTTAAATCCACAATTTTGAAACTCATTTGCCTCAATCCTTTTAACTTTTGACAGTCTTGAAGCATCAATCGCCGAAGCCTTTCTTGCATATCCCAAGCCTTCCAAGCTTTCTATTTTGTCATAATCCGGGTATGTTGACAAATCGATTTTACCTGTATATGTCCTTAAATCCTTTACTGTAATATTTGCGTACTTATCTCCACCAATTATATACCTAACTGCATAACACAATTGCACATCAGGTATTATATTGGTTGTAATCTGTATATTATCATCAACCATTGATTCCGCTGCACTTACGTTTTTTATAAGCCCTGAAAAATCTGTTCCGGGAATAATTGAAAACGTCATAGCCACAGCCAGTGTAATGCTAAAAAACTTCTTTGAAAATTTTCTCATAATTAATACTTCTCCTACCCTCGTATCCGTAAATACTCTATTACTCAACTAACTTTGCACTTTTCTTTGCTTTACCGGACTGTGTTCTTCCTCCAAAAGGCCAATTTGGATCATTTTTTGGAAGTTCTACAGTTAACGTTCCATTGTTTGTACCAACCTGATTAGCTGTTATTGAACCCTTTACAGTTACTTCTTTTCCACTCATAATACACTCACCATTAGGTGAATAAAATAATGCCTTAACATCCATTTTGTCACTGTTCAGGTTAATATGAGTGTTTCCTCTTCCCCAAACAGCTGAATATTTTCCATCTACTGAATTATCAAGTACCTGCTTGCCATTAGCAAAGTTGATTTCCTGACCGTCAGCAACAATTGTTGCTCCACTAAGCACAACATCATTGGCAAATACAATATCTGCCTTACACATCATAACACCACTAATATCAGCTTTGCCCTGTATTCCTAAATATCCTTCCGAAAACAGACTTCCTTCAACCACCAACTCGGAACTTATCTCCATTCCATTTACTTTTAAAATTCCTTTTATAACTAACTTTTTAATTCCATTGTATTCACCAATATTCAAATGGCTGTTTGCATATATTTTTTCTCCACTTTCAATTGTAAGAACCCCATCATGTGTATGACTTTTTGCGAACTGAGTATCCGGGAAATTTCCATCAATAACCTGATATTCCGAATCTTCTACATAAGGAATTCTTTCATTTATAATGTCTTCATAGTTAGGCATTTCTATATAGTTGTCCTCATCTTCATATGTTTCATAATTACCTGATGAACCCTTGTTATTAAACTTCGGCACCTCTATAACTCCATTGTCAATATTAAGGGTACCTGATATGTCAGCTGCACCATTGGCATGAATATCACCATCAGGAATATTAACACTTCCATGCAATCCAAAATATGCCTTGGTTCCTGAGAAAATAGCATAATCCTTGGCTCCTTTTTCGCCTGCTGCTGCAACTGCCTTACATGCAACAGGCAATTCGCTATATCCAACTACACCGGCAAAATAGGTTTTTACATCTTTCTTGATTTTAACCTCAACTTTTTCACCATTATCCAGTATGTTTACTGTTACATTTTTTGCATCATAACCGTTAAGCTCTGCGTACTCCTTTGCAACGCTTTCCGTTTTTGCCCTTTCAGGCAATGAATCTGCCGCTGCCAGTGCTGATAAATCGCAGGCATCCTGCATACTTACCTTGGTTGTGTAAGCATTTCCAAAATCCACTGCAAATGCCGTAAATCCGAAAATCACCACAAGACTCAACACTACCATAACCATGGAAGCACCGCTTTCTTCCTTACTAAATTTCCTAATTTTCTCTAAAATTTTCACCATATAGCCCTCCAATTTTTCTCTATATTTTACGTTAATATTATGGTTCCGCACCACGCATGTTCCTTAATTATCATATTTTATTTTATGGTTGTCAACTATTTTGCACTAGTGCAGATAGCCTTCTGGTGAATTTTCGGCACTTTTAACAAGAAAAACGTTTTTGAAATCATTGATTTTTGAACGAACTGATTAAACTATTTTTATGTAATAAAAAAACACAGAGCTTTGTCATCCGACTTTTCGCTCTGCGTCCTTTTTCTCATCATTTTTTTATCAAATAATCTGTTTCATTACCTTACAGACAAATATTTTCTACTTAATATATCTCTTAAACACCTTTTCCAGCATAAAGCTGTCTAACAGCATTCCTCCCACTGGCAAAACTACAATAAGTACAGGTATGTCCCAAACAAGCATTGCCGATAAAGCAAATATTACAGCCATACCCAGTGTTACCGGAAGATGTGCAAAAAACATTAAAAGTCCGTTTTTTAGTGTATTTTTCCAATTATTTTCAAATCTTGCCGTTAACGCAAATGTCCATATTGCCCATGTCATGGCAAGAATCCAAAGTATAAAAAATGTAATCTGATATCCGGAAATTACGGAGCCACCACCAAGTGCTAAGGATATATCCCACATACTAACCACTGTAAGTATGGCAAATATTATTGATGCCTGCACCGTGTTTTTGAAATTATCCTTAAAGCATTTTAAAAATCCCTTATAGCAGTATCCACGGTTTTGCCGTATATTCCTAAACACCGTATCATATAGTGCAGTAGTTGATGCCCCTGCTGTTATTACCGGAATACAACACACAAACCACAAAAGGCTTACCGCAATCACATCAAACACTTTATTGCCTATTCTGAATATAAAACTATCACTGTTAATCTTTGGCATAGTATTTTTTCCTTTATTACTTTTCTTTTTCAATAACCTCTATTGCTTTTTGCAATTGATTATCCTTTTTACCATCTTTAGATATCTCCACCTTAACATCAGGAGTAATACCCTTGCCATGAATGTTAACGCCCTTAGGTGTATAGTATTTTTCTACAGTAAGTTTAACTGCAGAACCGTCACTTAAAGGAATAATACTTTGTACAATTCCTTTTCCAAAGGACTGGGTTCCCACTATCTTTCCTGCTCCAAAATCCTGAATGGCTCCTGAAAAAATTTCTGAAGCACTGGCACTGTTTTCATTCTGTAAAACTACCATAGGCATATCTAAGAAATTAGCATCTGATTTCTTTTCCTGCTTGTTTCCATCCTTATCCTTGGTATAAACCAATGTTCCTTCCGGCAACAAATCATCTAACATTTCACATACCGTGTCATAAAGTCCACCGGGATTGTTTCTTAAGTCAAATATAACTGATTTCATTCCCCGCTTCTTCAAATCATCTAATGCTTCCTTAAACTGGTCATACGTCACTTCCTCAAACTGGGTAATTTGAATGTATCCTATGCCCTTTGACTTATCAAGCATCTTGTGTTCTACTGTCGGAACATCAACCTTGTCTCTGGTTACTTCTAAATCAATGTATTCTTTTTCAGAGGTTCTGTACACGTTAATTTTAACTTTCGTGTCTTTTTCTCCCTTCATTTTTGCCACAACATTGTTTAAATCTTCCCCGGTTACTTCCTTATCTTCTACCTTAAATATAATATCTCCATTTTTCATTCCTGCTTTTTCTGCAGGTGAACCTTTAAAAACATTAATGGCAGTAATTACACCTGTGTCCGCATTTTGCGAAACTAATGCGCCAATTCCGCAATAACTTCCTGAAGTTTCTTCCTTTAATGCATCATATTCATCCTTTGTATAATAAACTGAATACGGATCATTTAATCCCTGAAGTAATCCTTTATATATATTCTCTTCAAGAGTCTTTTCATCTGTTTTTTCAAGATACTTTAAATCTATTACATCTTTCAGAAAATCCAGTTTTCCGGAGACTTCACTGCTTATGGTTGTCTTGCTTCCTGTTTCTGTTTTTACTGCGTTTATTCCAAAACCAACGCATATTGCCACTATAAGCATTACAAAGGCTCCCGTTAAAAAACCGGGTAAAAATTTTGTCTTATTTTTCTTCATATCTCTGTGTCGTCACTTTCTGTAATATTTTAATTCAAATAGTCATATGGATTTTGATAAGCTCCGTTCACTCTTACTGTAAAATGCAAATGGTTACCTGTAGACGAACCTGTAGTTCCTACAAGCCCTATAGTCTGACCTGCACTTACCTGTGTTCCCGGACTTACAAGCAACGCTGACATATGCATGTATATAGTATATACACCATTTCCGTGATTAATTCCAATCCAGTTTCCTGCTGTCGGGTTTAAATTTGCCCACTCAACAGTTCCTGATGATGCAGCTACAACAGGCGTTCCTGCCGGTGCCGGTATATCAATTCCGTTGTGGAATGAACTTGAACCTGAGAAAGGATCACTTCTGTAACCATATCCTGATGACACACTGGTATATCCCGGGCAAGGCCATCCAAAACTGCCGTTTCCTGAATGGGAACCACCATTATTCTGATTATTATTATTGTTGTTATTGTTATTATTAGCTGCATTTTGTGCTTCCTGAGCAGCCTTTCTTGCTGCTTCCTGTTTTGCAGCATCAATGCTTTGCTGTTCAGCTGCTGCCACCTTCTGCTCCTGAGCACTGATTTCCGCGTCTAACGCAGCTGAGTTTGCCTCATTATCCTCTAACAGGGCAACATATGTAGACAATTCCTTCTTCTTTGAATCCGATAACTGCTCTAACTGTGCCTTGTCGTTTTTCTGCTTCTTCTGCATAGTTACAAGATTTTCTTTTTCTGTAACTAATGTTTCCTTAGCATCAGCAATAGCCTGCTTTGTTTCCTTTAACTTATGAAGCATCTTTCGGTCATACTGTGACAACTCAGTAATGTACTCTGCCTTATTTAAAAACTCAGTTATACTTTCTGAATTTAAAATCAAATCAAGCATTTGCGTGTCGCCATTTTCATACATATACTGAATTCTAAGCTTCATATCGCTATACTGAACCGTAATGCTTTCCTGAGCACTTTTTAATTTTTTATTAGTTTTGTCAATCTTGTCCTTAGTTTTGTCTAATTTCTGATTTGTCTCGTAAATATCTGTGGCAAGTTTAGTCAGCTGCTTGTCCACCTGACTAATATACGCCTCTGCATCAGACTTTGATGCTTCAAGCTCATTTTTCTGCCGAGCAGCTTTATTTTTCTGGGCATTTAAGTCTGACAGTTTATCTTTTTCATTGTTTACGTCGGCAAATGATGGTGCAGCCATGCTTATGCTTAACACTATTGCCAATCCGGCTCCTAATACTTTTGATAATTTTCTCATTGTGCTTCCTCTTATACTTTCAAATGTTTTCTAAGTGATAACACCGAACCAATAAGTCCGATACCTGCTCCTATTCCTAATCCCATTGGCACCAATACCGAAAAAATCTCATGTACTGATGCAAAAGAGATTGAACTTGCCATAACGCCAAACTTTGACATTACCAAAGCTACCAATCTGTTATATATAACTCTTATCAGGACAAGCGGTATAGCTGAACCAACTAATCCGATAATCATTCCTTCTATTATAAATGGCGCTCTTACAAAAGCGTTGGTTGAACCAATAAGTTTCATTATTTTTATTTCGTGCTGTCTTACGGAAATTCCAATCATAACCGTATTGCTTATTAAAAATATACCAACACCTAACAGAATAATAATCAGTGCCACCGAAATATATCCTAAAACCTTTCCTACGGTAGAAAGTGTTTCTTTCGCCTGTTCCGAATGTTTAACCTTTCTTACTCCATCAAGACCTTCCATTTTCTTAACGAAAGAATCCTGCTGATTAATGTCCTTTAAGAAGACTGTATATGACGCTGAGTTAGCTAAAGGATTGTCCTTGTCAAATCCTGAAGCTAAATCCGGGTCATCTTCAAAATAACTTTTCTTAAATCCTTCCCATGCTTCGTCAGCAGATGTGTATTCATACTTGTCTACACGGCTGTCATTTTTAATTTCATTACCTATAGCATCAATCTGTTCCTGTTTAATTCCCTTATCAAAGAAAACTGTTACTCCAAGATTTTGCTCAACCTGCTTTTCCATAAAGTTTACATTAATAATAATAGTAAAAATAACACCTATAAGGAAAATACACGCTGCAATAGTTCCTATTGACGCTAAAGAAAATAATTTGTTTCTTTTTATGTTAACCAATCCCTGGTTTACACAATATCCGGCTGTTCTTGCATTCATTTATTCCACCACCTTGCTGTCGCTTACTTTGACACCTTTTTTCATTGTAATTACACGTTTATTCATTTTCTCCACAATCTCCATATTGTGGGTAACTACAATAACGGTGGTTCCCTGTCTGTTTACTTTATCTAATAATTTCATGATTTCCCATGAATTCTCCGGGTCAAGATTTCCTGTAGGTTCATCTGCCAAAAGAATCTGCGGCTTATTTACAATAGCTCTGGCAAGAGCAACTCTCTGCTGTTCTCCACCTGATAACTCGTTAGGATTTGAACGATACTTTTCCGACAATCCTACCAAAGCAAGAACCTTGGATACATTTTTCTTGATTTCCCTAGGTGCCACGCCTATTACACGCTGTGCAAAGGCAATGTTTGAATATACATCTCTATCCTGCAATAATCTGAAATCCTGAAATACTACACCTATTTTTCTTCTGTATTTTGCAACGCTTCTTGAGCGAAGCTTTGATAATTTAACATCGTCAACTGTTATGGTTCCTTCTGTAGGATTTAACTCCTTAAGCAATAATTTTATAAATGTTGATTTTCCTGAGCCACTGGCTCCCACAACAAATACAAACTCTCCATCATCTATATCAAGATTCAAATTATTCAGTGCCGGTGCCCCGTTTCCATAAGTCTTACTTACACCTTCAATTTTAATCATTTACTTTCTCCTTATTTAATCTCATTAATCACGTAAATATGTTCATAACGTATTAAAAGTGAAAAGCAATATACTCTGCTTTTCACTTTTAAGCATCCTCTAAGTAGTTGTCCCACCAACACCGGTGTTCATCCATACCACTTATTTAAAAATCTGTGTTACCCATATACTTCATATACTTAACTACCATTAATGCAATCTTAAAGGTTATTGCATCCTCAAATACACGGAGGTCTAATCCCGTGCTCTTTTGTAGTTTATCAAGTCTGTATACCAATGTATTTCTGTGTATATAAAGCTGTCTTGATGTTTCAGAAACATTCAAGCTGTTTTCAAAGAACTTATTAATGGTAGAAAGTGTTTCCTCATCAAACTCATCCGGTGATTTACCCTCAAAGATTTCTTTAATAAACATTTTGCACAACGGAATCGGTAACTGGTATATAAGTCTTCCTATTCCTAAGTTGTTGTAAGCAACAACACTCTTTGTACTAAAGAATATTTTTCCTACATCCAACGCCATTCTTGCTTCCTTATATGAACGGGAAACCTCTTTAATTTCTTTTACAATGGTTCCATATGCCACATTCGCCTTTACCATAGCTTCCGTATTAAGCATATCTACAATAGTGTTAGCTATACGTTCTACTTCCTCATATCCCTGCTTGTCATCTAAATGTTTAACAAGAATAATGCTCTTTTCATCAACAGCTGTAATAAAATCCTTCTTCTGACCGGAGAACAAAGTTCTCACTGTCTCTAATGCCACGCTGTCCTTTTCATTCTTAGTTTCAATAATGCATACACATCTACGTGCATCCACATCAATGTGTAATTTCTTTGCTCTATTATAAATGTCAACAAGGAGAAGATTATCTAAAAGAAGATTCTTAACAAAGTTGTCTTTGTCAAATCTTTCTTTGTATGCTACTAACAGATTCTGAATCTGAAATGCTGCCATCTTTCCAACCATAAATACATCATCGCTGGTTCCCTGAGCTATAAGAATAAGTTCTAACTGGTTTTCGTCATAAACCTTAAAGAACTGATATTCCTGAACTGACTGGCTGTCTGCCGGAGATGCTACAAATGACATTATAGCATGTCCAAACTGTTCTCCTACCTGGGAAGTACTGGCAACTATCTTTCCGTCTGTATCTGCCACATACAAATCAACCCTTGATATGCTTTTTATTCCCTCAATTGTATTTTGTAAAATCTGATTTGAAATCATATATATTCTCCTTGTAGTTATACCTTGCCTAAACAATCATTCAACTTATATTCTAACCCAGTTTTTAGCAAAACACAAGAGAAAGCCTTCCATTATATTTTAAATTTTAATGAATTTTTTGTGTACGCTTCTCCCTCTGCCCTTCATATCTGTCATCAAACTTATATATATAAGTGATTACCCCATGCTTGACAAAGAGCCTGATTAATTAGTCGCATAATTAATTATAGCCAAAAACAGCTATGAGCGCGAACTCATAGCTGTTTTACTTTTAGGAGACTTTTTTTACAGCCCCTTTTACTATCCTTTTTGTATTTATTTTGCAAGAATATTCGACCATTCAAAATCTACTTTCTTATAAGATGGATTTACCACTTTCAATATATTGTTATACAAATACTCATGAGATAAAAGGTTACTCATTTTCTTATTTCTGTACAGATAATCACTGATATTATAAACCGAAAATGTACATACATTGCTATACACATATTCTCCATTCTGTAGCTGAGCATAAGCTCTAACCTTGTACTTCGTAGTAAATTCTTTTTCTGTAGTGGATGCGAACAACATTGTTCTCACAAAGTACATTGCTGTGGATGATTCTCCTAAAACAGCATTACTGTTTCCCTGATCGCTTGTTTCAAACACTCTGACATATTCGTTATCAGAATCTATGCGTATATCACGATCATCCACATTAAAATTCTGTCCTTCGGAACTATCTAATGCATATATAAAACCCCATTTTAGGACTCTGGCATTATTTATTTGTGGTTCTACCGAACCAATTACTCGGCTTCCACCTTTCACGGCACTTATCTGATATCCCTCGATTTTAACTTTGTCACTTGTAATTATCTCTGGTTTTGTATCAATACTTTTTCCATAAACAGCAATATCCCATATAGAATACCCATATTCTGTGTTTCTAGACGTGCCATTAATTCTTATATAGCGGGCATTCACCATTTTATCTAGAATCATCGTGTCATTTTTATAATTATACGAAATTCCATCTCGCTCTTCTGCAATTCGCGTGAATGTTTGGCCATCTGACGACACTTCTATATCATATTCTCTCGCACTCGCTGTTTCCCATATAATATTAATCTGCTTCAAATTAATAATCTGTCCCAAATCAATCGTTAATCCCGATGGGTCCACCTTTTGCGCAGATGCCCATCTGGTTCCAATATCGCTGTCAATTGCTTTATCTGCCCCAGTGTCACTCCCTTCATCAGATGTGGAAACAACGCTGACTCCTGACTTTCTTACAAAATTCTCATAAATTTCATCCTTGATTGTTACTGCATCATCTAACAAAGTGTTTCTTGTCCCGCTAAATAATGTGTATTCTTGTCCCTTAAGTGGTAACTGCACATATCCTTCCGGATTTCCATACTCGACATACAGCCTTCCTAATTCTGTTAAGTCTCCTGTCTCATAATTATATAATGATGCGATTCCATTCGTCTCATTCGTAGAATTAAACGAAAACCATGCATATCTTTCCACATAAGGTCTGGCATTCAATCCGTCAATTGCAGTTTTCATAAATTCTTTCACGGATTCGATATGTTCCACGTCATTATGCGGCCATCCATAAACAGCAAATTCAGTAATCCATATCGGTTTATGATACATCTCATATGTTTTATCAACCACTTCTCTCAAAAAAGTCTCAGCTGCTTCTTTTCCTGTATATTGCCAGTAATAGCAGTGAAGTGCAATAAAATCCACCGTATCATGATTGATTCCATTCATAAATGTACGAAACCACACGCCATTATCCCATGAGGGGCTTAATGATGGTGCCGGCGTTCCCAAAACATAATCATGTCCCAGAAAATTATTCCAATGACCAATCGCCGTATTTACATCTATGTTGCTCCCTCCAATATCTCCACCTGCATCCGGTTCATTATATGCCAACAGATGCTTATATCCATTTTCTGCTACATAAGATATACTTCCTTCATTTCCCGTTCCCCAAATCATTGGAACATACTCCATTGTTTTGTAGGATTCATATGTATGTGGATATGCGGCCCAATTATAATACCAGCCCATATTCATTTCCACTGGCTCTAAATATCTTGCCATCTCCTCATTTGCACACAACCCCTTTTTGGTGACTCCAAAAGTTATTGTTTCTGTGCTCTTGCTTGTTCCATTATTATATTCTGCCGTTACATATGCCGTATACATTTTTACATTAGTTGTATAATACTCATATGAGGTATCACTGGTTGTTGCAATCAACTGCCCATCGATATACAATTTATAGTTTTTTACAGATGATCCTACAGCTGGTGACCATTTTATATCAAAACAGCCTGCACCAATTAATCCATTATTCGCTGGAGCAGTAATTTCAAATGCTTGCGCGGCTTGCGTTTCTTTTTTCATACCAAAAAACGGAACAAGCATAATTACCATTACAATCATGAATACCAGTCTTAACAGATTTTCTTTTTTCCTTATCTGATTAATCACCGCAACTCCTTTCTTTCGTCAATGAACACTGTCTATGCTACTTCATGCTTAGTTTCTTTATCCTAGGCCATGAACCATAACACTTCTATTTTCTTCAAAGATATTTTTGCGCTCTTTGAATTTTTATCCTTCGCTGCCTTCTTCACTTTGGTTTTTGCGACTTTTATAGAGCTCTTTGCTGTAGTCTGTTCAGATGTAGAGACAGGCTACGTTGCTGCCTGATTAGTTATCATGTCAGACTTCGTTGCAACCGGAGTCGTTGTCTCCGCAGATTCTGCCGTAACCGGGTCCGTTGTCACTGCCGGGCTTGTTGATCTTTGATTTGTATTTCTTGCGGTCCCCACAATTCTAACATAACGCGCATTAGACATAATAAAGAGGATGATGGCATCATTACGATTCTGTTGTCTGCCCATTCCTTCTGCTTCCGCAATTTTCTCCGTCGGTAGACACTTCTATATAATACTCGCTTGCACCAGCATCCTCCAATATAATATTTACCTGCTTAATATTGTAAACAGTTCCTTTGTATATTAACACAATGTGTCTGTTTCTTAGTTTGCAATAACCTGCTCTGTTTCCTTATCAAAGATATGTAACTTTGTAAGATCCATAGCTAATTTAACTTCATCACCAGGTCTTGCTGTTGTACGTGCATTTACTCTTGCTGTACAATCAAATCCCTCAACATCGAAGTATAAGTAAACTTCTGCACCAAGTAATTCGTAAATTCTGATAGTTGTTGTGAAAGCACTTTCAGGTGACATTTCAATGAAGCTTTCTTCATCATGAATGTCTTCAGGTCTGATACCCATAACAACTGTCTTACCGATGTATCCGCCTTCTTCAAGTCTCTTGCCCTGTTCTGCAGGAACTGTGATATATGTTCTGGCCTGACCAATATGTAACTTAATGTCATTGCCTTCTTTTTCAACTTCTGCATCAATGAAGTTCATCTGTGGTGAACCCATGAATCCTGCAACGAATAAGTTAACCGGTCTGTCATATAAGTTCTTTGGTGAATCAACCTGCTGTACAACACCATCCTTCATAACTACGATTCTTGTACCAAGTGTCATAGCCTCTGTCTGGTCATGTGTAACGTAGATAATTGTTGCACCTAATCTCTTATGAATCTTAGCAATCTCAACACGCATCTGTACTCTTAACTTAGCATCCAAGTTAGAAAGTGGTTCGTCCATAAGGAATACCTTAGGATTACGAACGATGGCACGTCCCATCGCAACTCTCTGTCTCTGACCACCTGATAAAGCCTTTGGCTTTCTGTCAAGTAACTGCTCAAGGTCAAGAATCTTAGCTGCATCCTTAACTAATCTTTCCTGTTCAGCCTTTGGTACTTTTCTTAACTTAAGACCAAATGCCATGTTATCGTATACTGTCATATGTGGATATAAAGCGTAGTTCTGGAATACCATTGCTATATCTCTGTCTTTTGGTTCTACGTCATTTACTAATTTGTCTCCAATATATAATTCACCGGATGAAATTTCTTCAAGCCCTGCAATCATACGAAGTGTTGTTGACTTTCCACAACCTGATGGTCCTACAAAAATAATAAATTCCTTGTCCTTAATCTCAAGGTTAAAATCTTTTACTGCTTTGAATCCGTTTGGATAAACTTTGCAGATGTTTCTTAATGATAAACTTGCCATATACTTTCTTCCTCCTAATAAAAATAGTTTTCTCTAACCATTTGTATGCAACAATAATAAATCACAATGACATAAATTGCTATATTGTAATTAAACAAAATAATGAAATAATCTTTGTTACATTTGCATAGGGGTGGCACTATTTGTTTAAAAATATGTTATTTTCACCAATAGTTAAACGTTTTTCTTTGAGCAATCTGCCGATAGCACGTTTAAACTCACTTTTGCTCATATTGAAATCCGTTTTTATTCTCTCAGGTGATGCCTTGTCAGTGTAATCTATTTTTCCACCGTTATTTTCCATAAATTCCACAATTTTTTTAGCATCATCATCTACCTGAAGGTATGCTTTTTTTCTTAATGACAAATCCATTTTTCCATCAGGTCTTACACTTTTTATTCGTGCCTCGATAGGCATTCCTATATACACTTTTTGGGTAAGTTCCTTCTGCTGTATAAGTCCATGATACTTATTGTCCACTGCCACAAAGGCTCCATACTTTGGATTATAATTATATACTGTTCCGCTTACAATATCCTCCGGTTCATGAGTAGAATTGCAGGTAAGATAATCATATACTTTCATGGTTGCACTTAATCTTTTACTTTTGTCAATATAAATGCCTACTAAAACCTTTTCCCCTTCTTCTATCTCCTTTGTCTGCTCCTTATATGGCAAAAACAGTTCCTTTCCCAGTCCCCAGTCTAAAAATGCACCAACATTTGTTACCTGTGAAACCTTCAGATATGCTGTTTCCCCTACTTCCGCAGCAGGCTGTACCATTGTAGCTATCAGACGTTCCTGAGAATCTCTGTATACAAACACTCTCAACGTATCTCCCACAGCTGTATTTTCAGGAACTTCCTTTTTAGGCAACAGTACCTTATCCTCTTCCGTTCCCAAATAAACTCCGTGCTCAGTGTTTTTTACCACCTTAAGATTCTGGCTTTTTCCCAGCTTTATTACACCTGATTCCAAAGTTTTTGAATCTAATTCACTTTTTTCATTTCTAAAATTTCTTTTTTCCATTTTATACCGCTTATTACTTATTTTGTTAGCTTTATCATTGTGTGCAGCTCTCCATCCATACTTTCAAAGGAAATGGTAAGTCCATTCTCCTCCTGATGTAAATAAGGAATTATTTTCTCCCCTTCTAAGGCTTCTTTGTTGTAAACAATTTCAATTTCACTAAAATCCCTGTTTACCGGAAGGTATTCCTCTGCTACACGCAAATAATTTGCATTGTTCATGTGTCCGTTTTCATCAATATATGAACTAAGCACCTTGAAACTTTCAAGCTTCTTTCTATCTTCTGAAGGCCTTAATTTTCTTGAAACACGAAGTTCCTCAAATATCTCTTCTTCACAATAGGCTTTGGTTTCATCGTCGCTTATTCTTATGGGCATTCTGCTTTTTAGATCAATCATTGCCCATATGGTTTCCGCCTTAACTGCGTACTCACCATCATTATCTTTGATGAAATACTGTCTGTTAGCCATTACCCTTCCAAATTTTGAAGGTGCAGTGCCAACACATATTTCATCCCCTAATTTCAAAGGTTTATAAAGTTTTATTTTGTAGGCAAGTACCACCCATCCTTTATTAACCTCTTTCATATGGTCAGGTCCCACACCTAAGGCTACAGACTGAAAAGTGCTGCAATCCTGAAGGTAATTCATTATCTCATAGTATGGAACACTGCCATTTCTATCTAATCTGCTATAACTTACCGTAGTATTAAATGTATACATTATTAAGCCACCTATTCTGCTGCAGTAGTTGTTTCTTCCGGAGTTGTCTCTCCAGGTGTTTCCGGCTGAGTTGTTTCCTCTTCTGCCTTTTCTACTGTAACTTTAAGGGTTGCTGTCTTTGCTGTATATGACTTTTTGTTATAAGTAGCTGTATATGTGATAGTATATGTTCCCGGAACAGATGTATCCACATCTCCCTTAATTGTAATGTTATTCTTTACATTAAGATCAACATTCTTATAATTTTTAAGAGTCTTTACATAGCTATATGGGTCAAAGGCTTCGCCCTGCTTAATAGTAACAGCTGATGTATTAAGGGCAAACTTAACTCTCTTGTCAACTACCTTGTAGGTAACTGTTTTTGATGCTACTAACCTATTAGTTCCCCTTACTTTATATGTAACTTTATATGTTCCAGCCTTAGTAAATCTGTATGTTCCTTTTTTAGCCTTTACACTTCTATTATTATATTTTACATATGTCTGTATTTTTGATGTAAGTCTCTTTCCGGATTTCATTTTGGCAGTAACACCTTTTTTAAGATTTTCAGACGTTCCCATAGCAATATTCTTTTTAGATTTTGCTCCTGTTATAACAGGTTTCTTAGTATCTACAACTGAAAATGTAATAGTCTTTGATTTTGTGTTTCCAATGGAATCCTTAACAGTAAATTTAACCTTATATTTTCCTATTTTCTTAGTGTTAATTTTTCCTTTTACCTTGATAGTTGCATTTTTCTTTGTAAGCACATTTCCTGCACTATCTTTAATTGTTACTAAATCAAGAGGTCTAACTTTCTTTCCATATTCTACTTTTGTAGTATCGGCACTGATTTTAGGTGCTGCCTTTCTATATGGGTTAGCCGGGTCCGGATCAGTAGGATCCCAATCTGTGAATTTTCCATTGCTAATTGGTGTAAATGAAGGTCTTGGCAATGGATCATCTTTCTTGCTGCCCCAGAATGTAACTACCTTTGTTCCAACTGCACAATGGTCATATATCCATTTTGCATCCTTGCAAAGTAATCTTACACAACCGTGAGATGCCTTCTGTCCCATAACGTTGTAAGCTGAAACTGACATTGTAGATTTATCACCATTCTTGTAGTACCATACTGAATGGAATAATATTCCCTCTGTAATTCTTGTACAATACTGTGCATAGCAATTGCCAATCATTTCATGCCATCTGTATTTTACCGGTACATAAAATGTTCCCACCGGCGTTTCATTACTAGGTGAGCAAATCATGGCTTTAATTGCTTTTCCCCTGCTGTTATATATTGTTGTGCAGTTAGTTCCTAAATTAACTTTAATTGTATATGCTGCACTTTCCTTTGCACTTACTTCCTTAGTTCCATTTACCAGATTAACCCCTGTTATAGTGGTTACAATCATGGCAATAACCATAAGTATTGATATACTTTTTTTCAATGCTTTCATTAGTTTATACTCCTTTCAAATTTAAAGTAAACCCTATTATACTATTATTCATTTTAATTTACAAACTAATTTATATTACTTTTTTTGTTACGAAATGCCTAATATTGCATTATGTTTTTTTAGAATATTCTTAAATTATTTCTAAAAAAAGAACTGAAGGCGATCTGTATTTCGCTTCAGTTCTTTTTGTTAATTATCAGTTATCTACTTTTTCATTTATCAATAATTCTATTAAAAATACTACTGAAATCATAATTCCTAATACCATATTTTTGTTATAATAAAATTTCGATATTGTGTATATAATGCTTATTGCAAATATTAATTTACATTTATTCTTAAAATTATTTTCCAACAACGACTATTTACGTGTTATTATATATTGTGTGATTTTCTTTTTTGATATTATTGATAATCCATTACTTTAGTATCATATATCATAGCAAAAGATTGTTTTTAGTTGTAAAAACATCTTATATATTTGCTTATAACTTTTGCTAGTTCTGAGAAAATCATAATCTTGTAAAACTAGGAGGAATCATGTCAAACACAAAGAAATCTCATTTTACTTTATATTTTATTTTACTGGCTGTTGGATTTGTTTTAATTGCCCTTGATGTGGATGTTAAAACCAATATTAAATATCCCCACAAATACGAAAATTCATCTTCCGTTACCGGCGAGTTTCAATATTATAATATTGATTCCCTTTACGGTGCCACATGTACATATAAACTGATGGATACCTCAAGTAAAAGTACAAGGCATCCCCTTGTAGGCAGTGAAACTAATGTTTCAAGCGATGCAGTGGAAACTAAGGTTATTGATAAGGTATTTTTTGACAATATACATATAGATATTTTTAATGATATTGTGGGATTTATATGTATTTTTGTAGCATGCTTTAATCTAAGAAAGGCTAATAAACGTTTTAGTCTGGCTTCATTGTCTGCCGTAAGTGGTATTATTTTAAACATTGTTTTGGCTATGCTTCCTTTTATTATAAACGGTGAAAGCCTTTGTATAGCCGGCATGATTATCGGCATGGTATATTTAGCCTGCAATGTTTTAACTACTTTCCTGTTTTGTGGTGGATTATTTAAGATGTGTCCTCAGGTTTGCTGTCGTGATGAGCGTAAATGGGGGAAAATGACCTGGTTCGTTTCTTTTGCCCTGCAAATTCTTACAACCTTTGTTTTCTGGTTAGGTTCCGACTTTGGTGCCTTATATACCTTAGGACAGGTTTTAGAAGTTATTATGATAATAGATATTATAGGTTTCTTCATTATAATGAAAAGGACTCTTCCATATTTGGAAAAGTCCTACATTAAATCCCTTAATTTTTCCAGTACCAATTCGTAGTTATTTGCCCGGTGTGGGAAAGTACATCCCGAACAGTCTTTAATACCGTTAGGGGTGTATGAAAAATTCCCGCCACATTTATCCTTTAGGGGATATAGTGGGCAATAACAAAACATACAGTTAAAATCTTTCGTATCTTTCACCTTATGGCACGGAAAATATTCACATTCCTTGTTTTGGAAAAATTTATAACTCATATTTATTCGTTCCTAAGTATTACACTTACACCGATTCCCACTGCATCAGGGCCTGTATGACAGCATACGCTAAAAGAAAGAGGATTATAATAAATATCCTTAACATTCGGGAATCTTTCCTTTACTTCATTGTACCATTCTTCTGCTGCCTGATCATTTGTAAAAGTTCCTGCCGCACCAATTCTTATTTCTGCATCCGGCTTTTCTGCTAGTGTTTTATTCACAAACTCTTCTGTGTAATCCAAAAGCTTTGCTACACTTTTCTTCATGCCGCGAACTTTTTCAATGGCGTCGAATTTTTCTCCTACAGTAGTAAGTATCGGCTTTATGTTTAAAACAGCACCAAGAGTTGCTGCTGCCGGTGTTATTCTTCCACCTTTTTTCAAATATTTAAGGTCGTCTACAGTCAGGAAAATAACTGAATCATAAGCATTTTTTTCTAATGCATCTTTTATTTCCTTAGCTGATACACCGTTATCTGCCATCCACTTGGCATCCTTTACTGCTTCTCTCATGGTTACTGATATTCTGTGATTATCCACTACCTGCACCTTACCGTCGTATTCCTCAGATAACTGGATTGCTGCGTGACATGATGCACTAAGTCCACTGGACATAGGTATATATACCACCTCATCATAACCATTTTCTAATATGCTATCCCACATATCCATAACATCTCCCGGTGAAGGCTGTGATGATGTCACATCCTTTCCGGAAATCATACTATCATAAAATTCCTTTTCTTCTATGTCTTTTCCTTCAAAATAAACTTTTCCGTCTATAATAACCGGCATGGAAAGAGAAAAAACTCCAAGTTTTTCTCCTTCTTCCGGCTTTATTCCGCTATTGCTGTCGGTCATAACCGCTGTTTTCATATATTATTATCCTTTCTTTTTGCCTAAACACCTGATAATGGTCCTTATGCCTTATGGGGCAATCGGCTTA
>NZ_HF991855.1:0-20372 GCF_000432355.1 Eubacterium sp. CAG:161 | reverse complement strand
GCTACTGTTCCGGGACCGGTATGGCTTCCAATAGTAGTTCCAATACTGTTAATTTCCACTTTTCCGTTAAGCTTAGGGAATTTTTCTTCAACAAGGGCTGCTACTGCCTGTGCGTCTTCTAAACATGCAGAATTGGAAATATAGCATTTCTGTGAATAGTCATACCCATCCTCTGCTAATTCTTCCATTCTGGCAACTATTTCTTTTATTACTTTTCTTTTTCCCTTTACTTTGGCTCTCGGAATAAGCTTACCGTTTAAATCAACGTTTAACAGCGGGCATATTCCAAGGATTCCTCCGAAAAATCCTGCCGTTTTTGAAACTCTTCCACCTTTTATGTAGAATGTAAGGTCAGTAGAGAAAAACCAGTGATTTACCCTTCTCTTATTTGCCTCTACCCAATCCTTTAATTCATCAATTGACATCCCCTCATCTCTTAGGTCTGCCACTTTATCCATAAGAAGTCCGAAGCCTGACGATGCTGCTAAGGAGTCTAATACATATATCTTTCTGTCAGGAAATTCCTCCTCTAATGCTGACTTTGCAATCATTGCTGAATTAATTGAGCCTGAAATTCCTGATGAAAGGCAAAGATGCAAAATATCTTTTCCATCTTCTAAAAACTTTCTGAAATATTTTTCATATTCGTCTGCATTAACCTGTGATGTCTTTGTTTCCGCTCCGTCTGCCATAGCCTGATAAAACTTGTCAAAAGGCATTGTTTTGCCTAAATCATCATAGTGGCTTACGCCATCTAATTCGTATTTAAAACAAACATAATTAATGTTTCTCTCTTCAAAATGCTCTGCTGATAAATCTGCAGTTGAGCAACAGCTGATTACATAATCACTCATCATCCTGCTCCTTTCTAATTGGCTTACATAGTTTAGTTTTTACATTTTTGAATTATAACATTATTGTATATTTTAGGCAAGAAGCGAAAAAGGTTAAGTTTTACTTGAAGTCTTATTCCTGCTGCTGAATTGCGGCATATCCTGTCTCACCTGTACGGATTTTGTCAACACTTCTTATCTCATAGCTAAAAATTTTACCATCTCCCACTTCACCGGTATACGCTGCCTTTTTAATTGCAGCTATGGTTTTATCTGCCCATTCCTCAGAAGATACTACAATCTCAAATTTAATTTTTGGCTGCATCTGAATGTCAACCTCCATACCACGGACTATTTCCTTATATCCTCTTTGGATTCCACATCCCATAACCTGAGAAACCGTAAGTCCGTTTACATTAATGTCTGCCAAAGCATTTTTTACGTCTTCAAACTTTTCTTCCCTGACAATTGCTTCTATTTTAATCATCATAATGATTACCTCCATATAGGTTATTTATTATTTTAAAATTCTACTGATCCATTCCGTTAAATGTAGGGTAAGCACTTTCTCCGTGCTGTGTAATATCAAGTCCGATTTGTTCCTCCCTAAGAGTTACTCTTAAAGGTGTGAAGATTCTGACAATGCCTACGCAAATCAGCGTTCCTACAACTGCAATTAAAATTGTTATAGCTATTCCTTCTATCTGGGCTGCAAATAAACGCCAGTCGCCAAAAACCAGGCCATCCCATTTTGCCACACTGTTAATTGAACTTTTTCCAAATATTCCGGTTGCTATTCCGCCCCAGATACCGCCAATTCCGTGACAGCCAAAAGCATCAAGAGCATCATCTATTTTAATTATTTTCTTAACCAGAATTACTCCGTAATAGCATATCGGGCTGACTAAGGCACCTATAATAAATGATGACCAGATTGGAACAAATCCGGCTCCCGGTGTAATTGCCACAAGCCCTAAAACCAAACCTGTAGAAGCGCCAACTAAGGTTGTCTTTTTATCATTTATAACATCAAGAAGCATCCACGCCAACAGTGCTGTTGCTGAAGAAATTGCTGAAGTCATAAAAGCGTGGGCAGCTAATCCGTTTGCCCCTAAGGCACTTCCTGCATTAAATCCGAACCAGCCAAACCATAAAATTGTAGCTCCTAAAACTACAAAAGGTATATTGTGAATACGATATGTTACTCTTTCATATCCTTTTCGTCTTCCTAAAATAATTGCCAAAACAAGAGCGCTGACACCTGAACTTATATGTACAACATCTCCTCCTGCGAAATCCACGGAACCTATTTCTGCCAAAAGTCCGCCTTCGCCCCATACCATATGTGCCAATGGATAGTAAACAACTATTGACCATAAGGCAATAAATATAAACAATGCCTTAAATTTCATTCTTCCTACTAAAGCTCCGGTTATAAGTGCCGGCGTAATCATTGCAAACATCATCTGGAATGCACAAAATACAAGATGAGGAATTGTATCGGCGTAAGGCCCCGCCTCCATGCCTACATTTTCTAGTCCAAACCATCTGAAATCTCCTATAATTCCGCCGTGGTTTCCACCAAATGCTAAAGAATATCCGAATAAAGTCCACATAAAAACTGATAATCCCATTATGGCTACGCATACCATCATAGTGTTTACAACATTTTTTCTTCTAACAAGTCCTCCATAGAAAAAAGCAAGTCCCGGCGTCATAAAAAATACAAATGCCGCACAGATAATCATAAATCCTGTATCCCCTGTGTTCATAAATAATACCTCCGTTAAATATATATTTTTCAGTCTTGGCACCAAAATTCCTATTTGTCAGCCTTTGTTAGGGGGTAGGCTGATAAGATTCTCAATGCAAAAAAGGACACCCGACACATATATCATATGTCGAACGTCCTTGTTCACTTAAAATATTAACATCGAAGCTTAATTATTTCAAGTGAAAGTTTAGAAAATCAATTAAATCTTAGTTGAATCTTAATTTTATAAATTCACAAGTTCTTTTACTACTTTTTTCATCTGCTCTACATTTTCATCATTCATTGCAGATTTAATTGAAACAACCGGTTCTAGAATTTCTATCTGTTTCATGGTTTCAAGAGATGCCTTCATTGCTCTTGCTGCCATTGGTGCCCAGGAGCCATTTTCCATAATAGCCACTGTTCTTTTCTGATAATTTTTCGATTTAAGTATATTTAAAAATGTCTCCATTGGCTGGAAAACTCCACCATCATAAGTTGAGGCAGCCAGTACTATTCTGTCATATCTGAATGCATCCTCTATTGCTTCGTGAATGTCCTCATTGCACAGGTCACATATTGCAACTTTTTCACAACCTTTTTCCTCTAACATTTCTTTTAATTTTTCTGCTGCCTTGGCTGTGTTTCCATGTATAGATGCATAGGCTATGAATACCCCTTTATCTTCCGGCTCATATTTGCTCCAAATATCATATTTTCCAATATAATATTCAAGGTTTTCAGTTAATACAGGTCCATGAAGGGCACATATTTTTTCCACTGAAACGCCTGCTAATTTTTTCAGAAGCATTTGAACCTGTGCACCATATTTACCAACAATATTAAAGAAATATCTTCTTGCCTCGCATGTCCAGTCCTCATCTGCATCCCTGGTGCCAAATTTTCCAAAGGCGTCTGCACTAAAAAGAACCTTTTCAGCACTATCATATGTAACCATAACCTCCGGCCAGTGAACCATAGGTGCCATTACAAAGCTAAGAGTATGTTTTCCCAGTTCCAATGTATCTCCCTCAGCTACAACCACTTTTTTGTCTCCTAAATCCACATGGAAGAACTGATTTATCATCTGAAAAGTTTTTGCATTTCCAACTATTTTCATATTAGGGAATTTATTAACCAATGCCATTATACTGCCTGAATGATCCGGTTCCATATGCTGCACTACAAGATAGTCAACACTTCTTCCCAGCAATGCCTCATCCACTTTGACAAGCCACTCTTCCGTTACATGCTCATCCACAGTATCCATCACTGCCACTTTTTCATCTAAAATAACATATGAATTATATGCCATTCCCTTTTCTAACATATACTGATTTTCAAAAATCTTTATATCATAATCATTAACTCCAACATTTAATATGGTGTCTGTAACTTTTTCTACCATTTGTCCTGCTCCTTCCAAATAACCTATTATATTTTTATCAATTATAGCATTGCACAAAAAGTTGCGTCAACTTTCATAATTAACGAATCTGCATTACCTCTAATGAATTACAGTCCAAAGAAATTCCCTGCTGCAATCCCAATTACCGCTGAAAAGCATATGATTAATATAGGATGTTTTTTCTTAAAAGCCAAAAAGCACATAATAAAAAATACTGCTGCTGAAATATATATTTCCGGAGTTTGCATCACCGCTTTTTTAATGCCGTCAGGGAAAAATACTGTGGTTGCCACAGATACTACCGCAGCTGCTATCAGTCCTATTACTCCCGGCTTTAACCCTGTCATACATCCCTTTACTACTGTGCTTGTTTTAAACTTTTCATAACATTTAGCCACAAATATGATTATTAAAAACGACGGTAATGCCACACCTACAGTGGCACACAAAGCTCCCGGTATTCCTGCTTTTTCCATACCTATATATGTTGAAATATTAATGGCAAAAGGTCCCGGTGTACTTTCGCTTACAGCAATAAAATCAACTAATTCCCGAGACGTAATCCATCCGTTGGTCTGAACCTGCTCCTGAATCATTGGAAGCATGGCATATCCACCCCCAAAGGTGAAAAGTCCGATTTTAAAAAAAGTAATAAAGAGTTTTATTAATAGCGTCATTTAGTCTTCCCCCTTATTACTGAATAATAGATAAGTCCTGCCCCGGCACACATAATTAAAACCGTCAAAACATTAACATTAAGAAAAGCCACTAAAATAAAAGTTGCTGCCATTACAATATATGAAAATGGATTTTTGCCACATTCCCGGTACATACTTACTAATGCCTTACATATAAGTGCCAAAACTCCCGCCCGGATTCCCATAAACCCGTAACGTACCATCTTGAGGTTTTCAAACTTTTTAATTGCCAGGGAAATCACCACTATAATAAAGAAAGCCGGAAGAATTACTCCCACAGTAGCACAAAAGCTACCTAAGACTCCCCCTACTCTGTATCCCACAAAAGTTGCAATATTTACTGCAATAGGCCCCGGTGTGCTTTCTGAAATTGCCACCATTTCCAATAATTCGTCAGAAGTAATCCATTGGTGCTTTTCAACCATTTCCCGCTGTATTAACGGAATCATGGCATATCCGCCACCAAAAGTAAACAAACCTATTTTCAAAAACGATAACAATAATTTTAATATATTTCTATTACCCATGAATTTTTCCTTTAATTTTATTCCATGGCTAGTATACCTCAATTGCTGTCATTTTAAAATAAAATACCGGTTCCGTTTTTCATTGACTATTGCAAATCACCTTCCAAACCAAACCGGTATCATAAAATTATATTAAATTAAATATTTGCTTTAAATATTTCTCCAATGTTGCCCTTTAAATCCACACCAAGTTTAATTAGTGTTTCATTTAATGCATCCATTGTTTCCTTCATGTCATCTAAATTGGCATTTGAGCCCATGTGTCCGATACGGATTACCTGTCCTGCCAGTTCATCAAAGGAACCTGCCAGCATAATGTTGTAATCTTCTCTCATTACTTTTAAAATGTCACCGGCTGTAGTTTCCTTTGGCACATCAAATACTGTAACGGTATTTGAAAAACCTGACTCTAAGTGAAGCTTTAAACCTGCTTCTGTTATGGCTTTTCTGCAGGCATTAGCAATTACCTCATGTCTCTTAAGCATTTCGGTGTCTGCCTTTATGTTGTCAAAGGCTGCCCTAAGTCCATAAATATCACTTATTGGCATGGTATATGGGAACCATTTTGCTTCGTAATATCCCTCAAACACCTTTAAGTTAGCATAAAATGATGCTATAGGTGTTTTTCTGTTATCTATTGCTTTTTTGGCATCATCACTTACCACAACAAATGTAAGTCCCGGAGGTGCGGAAACTGCCTTCTGGGAACCTCCACATAAAATATCAATTTTAAATTCATCTACATTTACAGGCTCTCCAAACATTGCTGAAACTGAATCCACAACTGTCATTATTCCGTATTTCTTTAATAAAGGACAGATTTTTGAAATATCATTTAACATTCCGCTAGGGGTGTCACAATGAACCACCGTTGCGTACTTATAATCATGATGATTTTCAAGGTATCCCTCTAACTGTGCCACGTCAATAGTGTTTTTGTAATCTACTGTGTAAAGCTCCGGCTTTCCACCATACATGGACACAAAATCTGCAAATCCTTTTCCGTAAATGCCATTGTCTAGAACTAAAACCTTATCTCCCGGCTCAGTCATGGAGGCACAAGCTGCCTCTAATCCTAAAATACCTTCACCGTCTAATATAAGGGTCTCGTTTTTTGTTCCTAAAAGACTGCTTATAAGTTCACAGGTTTCTTTATAAAATTCAACAAAACCTTCATCTAAATCCGGATTTGTACACTCAAGGCTTCTTGCCATTCTGACATTTTCCTTTACCTGTGTAGGCCCCGGTGTCATTATTTTGTACATTTATTCTCCAATCCTACTGAGGCATTAATGAATTTTTAGCTTTCTTTAATGGCTCAATAACTATCATAACTATTACTGCTGCAACAAATACCTGAATAATGTTTCCGGGTATTGATGTAAACGGTGCAACCCAGTTCCCATAAATAATTACTTCTGCAAAATAATATCCTACTATTTTAATTATCAATGCCATAAGCATTGCAAATACGCTCCAGCCGAAGCCTTTTTTCTTTTCTGAAATAAGACCTACTACAAATCCCATTAATCCAACAATTACTAATGTAAAAGGTGCCCATATAGCCCAAGGGGATAATAAATCAAACAATCCCATTCCAATACCTCCGGCTAATGCTCCTACTTTTTTACCAAATAAAATTGCGAAAAGGAAAAGCGGCACGTTTCCAAGGTGAATAAGACCACCATTTATTGCAATAGGCAATGTAATGTTTACAAAAGCCGTAAACACATAAGTTAATGCTATGGCGATTGCTGCTATAACAATGCGAATAATCTGCTCTCTTCCAAACGTTTTTTCTGTTACACTGTTTGTTTTCATTGTGAATACTCCTCTCATATGTACTTGTGGGGTTTATTATATTCACATTCTGGTATTTTCTGTATAGTCAATTTTCGTCATATTTATAATACCAGTTTTATTTTGTAACAGTTGCGCTCCAATCGTAATCTATTATTTCATAATCTTTTTTTACTTTTTTTAGAATATTCTCATATAAGTAATTATGGGCATTATAGTTGTTCATTTGCTTACCCTGATACAGTTTATCTGCTATATCATATACATTGTACTGATAAACATTTGTGTATGCATATGTCCCATCCTTAAGTTTTGCATATGCCCGAACACAATAGTTTGTAGTAAATTCTTCTACCATATCTGTTGCAAATAGCACTGTCATTGCGTAGCTTCGTGATTTGCTAAATGCATTAGAAAATCTTCCTACTTCTTCTGTACCTTTTGAGACATAAACCTTGTTGCTGTCTGTTTTTGCAAACATATCAGAAGCAATATTTTCTTTTTCTCCTAATCCATATATTAAACCTACCTCTGATACCTCCTGTCCCTCTACGGTGTCATTTAATGAATATACCGTTCTCATTCCTCCAAGAGTTGTACTTATCTGATAGCCGTTAATTTCCATATCATCTGATATAACAATTTTATCTGATAAATTCTTTTGAATTTCTTCCACAGTTGTAGTTGACATAACATTCCATGATGCATCTAGTGCCTTGAACCATACTTTTGCGCCTTCTGATATGCTTCCAAGACTATCCTTACTTATGTTAATTTCCATTTCATTTTCAGTTTTAGTAACTTTGATACCGGCACCTGAAACTTCACTCCATCCCCAATCACTGTCATTTGAAGCATGGTAATATAGTACTCCATTTTCCACCATGTATTCAAAACCTGCATTTTCCTTCTTATATCCTGTGTTAATATTATTATCGGCATCTATGTATAATTGTGAATATGTGCATCCACTACTGTTTTCTATGTGGCAGCTTATATTTTCATCATTTTCCGTCGCTGAAATGGACAGTACGGCTGTTGTAGTTTCCTCTGGTCTGTTTACAGTTGTGGTTTCCTGATTATTTGTAGTTGTTTCCTGTGGCTTTACAGTAGTTTCTTCCGGCAATTTAGATGTGGATGTTTCCTTTTCACTGCCTTTTTCGGTAACGCGTATATCTCCAAGATTAAGCCACCCGTCTGCTCCCTGATTTTTGTTGGCAAATCCTAAAATATTGCCATTTTCCACGGGATTTATAACCTTAATTCCTATAGAATAGTCACCTGCTTCTAAGTCCGGATTATTTATAACATCCTCAAAAGAATAATCCTTTCCATCTGCTGCAATATCGCACAAATCCCATGTAGTGCGCCATGTTTTTACAACACTATCTCCCTTTTTAATTCCAATTTCCACCGGCCACAATTCATGATTATAATAAAATGGTGCCACACCAATATTTTTTATATCAACCTTAAGATATAAAGGCGACGTTGTAGTTATATTGTCATAATAAGCCTTAGAAACCCTTAAGTCATATCCCATTTTCACAGATGCCTTTCTGGCATTTTCTAATGTAACTCCACTATACTTTCTTATTGCTGCACAAATCATCCATGATGCATGGGTTTCTTCAATACATTTGTCAAAGTCCTGAAATCCCCCTTTTTCCGGTGTGACTCCTGAAAATATTACATTTTGACTTGGAGGGTACACCTCTCCTCCAATGCAATTGGTCATCCACTTATTCTGATCTTTTCCATTTTTTACTTTCTGCCAAAAACTCCATGACTGACCGCCATTTGCCTTTGACAATGTAGCGTATCCAAAGGAATCATCATGATATCCTACATCATATTTGCTAAAATCAATTCCATCTTTTGGCTCCCTTACAACTAACTGCGTTTTATTAAAGCTGTTATCAAATGCATCTAAAACTTCCTTGTAGACAGTAGTTGATATACTCCAGTTGGCCTTAGTGGAATCTGAGCCATTAAACGGCCAATTATGCCATTCCCCCCAAAATCCTAAAAGTCCAAGAGTTATAAATCCCAGTCTTCCGTCACCATCGTACTTTTTACCAAAATCTTCAATAAAATTTTTCATAGACTGTCTAAATGTTTTATTTTCGTAATCAGGACAATATCCTGCTCCTCCTAAATCTCCCGGCTCATTGTAATATCTCATATTAAGACCACCATCTATTAAAAACTGTGGTACACCGGTTTCTTCCCCCGGATAATCGTAATAAAATCTTACAATTGCCTGATGTCCTCTTGATGCTGTTTCCTGTAATTTCTTTTCAAATTTGCTCCAGTCAAACTCATTCATTCCTGTCTGTACATCCTTTACAGGCATATAAAACCATTCCAAACTATGTGGAATTGCCACATTACTCTCACTAAAAGGGAACATCCCCTTTAATGGATTTCCTTCATAGGAATCCCCTGCCTCAATAATGTGTGCTGTGTGTTCCTCTGCCACAACCGGCAAATTAATCCTGCCAATACAGGAAAAACTCATAACTACGGCTAAAATGCCGCTGGTAACTTTTAATAATCTTCCTTTCATAATTTTTACCCTTTCTTTCTTTTTTATTTATTTTAAATTAGGAATTATCCCAATTATAAAACCTGTAATATAAAAAATTACAGGTTACATCTATAACCTGCAATTTTCTACGTAGTTAGTTTAGTATTATTTATTCAATCTATGCTAACTCTTCCTTAGCACATTCTAATGCAGCTTCAATTACCTTATCCATGTCATAATACTTGTAATTTCCAAGTCTTCCGCCGAAAATAACATTTTCTTCCTTATCAGCTAATTCCTTGTACTGAGCAAAAAGGTTTCCGTTCTTTTCATCGTTAATAGGATAGTAAGGCTCAATGCCCGGCTTCCATTCTGAAGAATACTCTCTTGAAATAACAGTCTTTGGCTGTTTTCCGTATTCAAAATGCTTATGTTCAATAATTCTTGTGTAAGGAACTTCTCTTTCAGTGTAGTTTACAACTGCATTTCCCTGATAGTTTTCCTCATCAAGAACTTCAGTCTCAAATCTTACTGTTCTGTACTCAAGATGGCCTAACTTAAATCCAAAGTATTCATCAATCATACCTGTATATACAACTTTGTCTGCAATATCAGCATTATCCTTAATAAACTCGAAGTAATCTGTGTTAAGCATTACTTCGCTACCCTCTAACATCTTTTCAACGATAGGTGTGTATCCACCCATAGGGATTCCCTGGAATCTGTCATTGAAATAGTTGTTATCAAAGGTAAATCTAAGTGGAAGACGCTTAATAATAAATGAAGGAAGTTCTGTACAGTCTCTTCCCCACTGCTTCTCTGTGTAACCTTTAATAAGCTTCTGGTAAATGTCCTTACCAACTAATGAAAGTGCCTGTTCCTCTAAGTTTTTAGGCTCTGTAATATTTAAGTCAGCCTTCTGCTCCTCAATAATAGCCTGAGCTTCCTTAGGTGTCTTAATATTCCACATTTTGCTAAACGTGTTCATGTTGAAAGGAAGGTTATATAACTCATCCTTGTATACGGCAACAGGTGAATTAATGTAATTATTAAATTCAGCGAACTGGTTTACATAATTCCATGTATTCTTGTTGCTGGTGTGGAAGATATGTGCTCCGTATTTGTGAACATTTATACCTTCAATTTTTTCGCAGTAAATATTTCCTGCAATATGGTCTCTCTTGTCAATTACGAGACACTTTTTTCCTGCCTTTGTTGCTTCATTGGCAAAAACTGCTCCAAACAGTCCTGCTCCTACTATAAGATAATCGTATTTACTCATGTAGTCCTCCTAATTTTTTAAATAATTTATATTGTCATTAATTATTTTTTACAATATCTAAAAGTTGTTTTGCCCGGGCTTCAAAAGAATATTCCTTCTTTATCATATCCCACATTGATAATGTATTTTTCTTTATTTCATGATAATTATCCTCAAGTTTTAAAATACATTGTCTGAATTCCTCTTCATTTCTGTAATAAAGAATGTTGTCGCCAAAGATTTTATACAAATCTTCGCAATAATCCGTTATAACAGGAAGTCCACAGGCTACTGAATCAAAAATCCTGTTATTAATAAACTGATATTTTAACATATCATCCCAGTGATCATTAATGGTGGCGTAAGACGTTCTGTATAAGTCAGGAAGTCTGTCGTTTGGAACATTTATCCCAACCACATTCGGGCAATCCTTTCCTAAAAACGGCTCCCAGCCGCCTCCCCATATTTCTATAGGAAGTCTCATATCCACTGACCACATTACACATTCCCTTGGAACTCCTCTGGAGTTTCCCACAAAAATGTAATTATGCTTTTTGTCTGATGCCTCAGGATAAAATAAATCCGTGTCTGTACACTGTTCCAAAGAATAAACAGGCACACTTAATTCTTCCTTAAGCTTGTCTGCATAATATCTTGAACCAATGCACACTGCATCGTATAATTCATATTCATCCTTACTTATATTATCCGGATGACTAATGTTCCACATAATGTACCTGCATTTTGCATTTCTTCTGTCAGGATGATATTTCTTCAAGCCTCTGAGAACTATAACACAATCTGCCATTAATTCGCAAGACCAATCTTCGTACAAATCCACCACCGGATATATTCCTAATTTTTCAAGATTTTTAGCTAATGAATTGGCGAAATAAAAATCCCCCCAGCCTGCCTTTGCATTGCTATCCGGTGCAGGACATTTTATAATCCAGATTTTTCTGTCTCCTGCCATGCGTTTTATTTCTTCAGGTTTAACCTTCCAGTAATCACGGCGTACAAGTTCAGCATAATAATTCTTCCAAATCTTGTCAACAGATTTTGTCAAATTTTGCTCCGCATTTTTTACCAGTTTAGTGATTTTTGTTTCCGCTTCCCTATTTAAATCTGTCACTTCATTTATAACATCTTCACGGATTGTTTCACTTTGTGCCAATTTTTCCTTAATTAGCTTCTGCTGTGAAATTACCCTTTCAACAAGTTTCCGGTTTTCTTCCTGAGCAGCGAGATTTTCCTTAAGCAATGCCATTATTTCTCGCTTATCTGCACCACTTATATTGCGATATACTTTTGTAACAAAAGATATTTTCTTTATTTTATCCCGAAAAACTCCCATATATAAGCCTCGCTAATTTCTTTTAAACAATTTCTTTATATTCCGCGGAAGAAAGGTAATTGCTTTTCCCATTTTGAAAGTTGCAGAATTTTTAATGTAAGATATCTGCATTTCACTGTTTTTCCGGAAGCTTTCTTTTACGGCATTTATTTCCTTCTCTTTTTTCTTGCCTTGCATGTAATTTCTAAACCTTGAAACTCTGTAGTCTTCTTCCATGTTTCTGGCACGTTTTGACAGCTCACGGTTTGAATTTCTAAGTTCTGACAAAATTCCAACACAGCTGTAGAAATTAATGCCTTCCTCTTCATTAAGGGAATAAATATACTGCCTTAATTCCTCTTCATCAGAGTCCTTTATATAGTCCGCAGCCACCTTTAATATTCTTTCCATCTGAACTAAAAGAGAGTCATAATAGTTTTTGTTTTGCTTAACATTTTCCTTAAAGGCAAACTTCTCAAGTTCCATAATAATATAGTACAAGTGCAGGGAATGTTTGAAGTTCTGGGTTCCTGTCATTATGGAATCTTCCCTTACCCTTCTAATGTAAAATCTTGCATTTGCATATCTTACCCTTTTAGAAAAATACAGACACTGTATGGTAAAAAGATTATCCTCGTGAATAATTCCCTCTTTAAATACCAGATTGTTTTGCCTTAAAAACTCAGTTCTATTTATCTGAAGACATGCAGAAGGCTTAAACTCTGCATTATCCACCCATTTTCCAAATATTTCAGGTCCTGTGAAAATTCCTGAATAATCATATTTTCTTATATACTGATCGTCCCTGATTGTTGTACCATCACAATTTTCCAGTTCCTTAGTAGTAAAGAACATCTGATCTAAATTGTCTTTTCTACATTCATAATAAAGATACTCTAACGTCTGTTTATCCAAGGTGTCGTCACTATCTAAAAACAGGATATATTCTCCTGTTGCAGCCTTAATCCCTGCATTTCTGGCAGAAGATAACCCGCCGTTTTCTTTATTTATAAGCTTAATTCGTGAATCTCTTTCCTGATATTTCTTTACTATTTCCACTGAATTATCAGGTGTACCGTCGTTGACACATATAATTTCTATTTCTTTTAGCGTCTGATTAATAACGGAATCTAAACATTCACCAATATATTGTTCCACATTGTATACCGGTATAATTACAGATACCTTGTATTTAAAGTTACTTTCAGTAATTTCAGGTCTTGTCCACTCCTCCAAATTCACATAAGGCGCCAGCTTAACTTGGGCTAAAGCCTCCTGTTGCAGGATTTCCCACAAATCCTCTGCTTTTCTTTCAACAATTCTTGCCATCATGGAGAATTGATTTTTAACATAAAAATACGACTTTGAGTGTTCAAGGATTCCTAAAGTATAAAAAATATTGTATTTTAACTTGTTATATACTCTTACATATGCCTGTTTTGTACCACATTTGTTTAAATTAAAAAGACATGTATTAAGAGCCCTGTTTATATATGTTTTTTCAAATATTTCCCATAAATCTCTTTTTTCCAGTTCATTTTTCAGATGGTTTAAAGCGGTAAAAAACTCCAAAGTTCCACCCTTATTGGTTCCCTGAAGACTGCTTTCCAAATCTACCCTGTAGTTTACAAGCTTGTCACTTACAACGGTAATTCTTTCAGCAACTGCCATTGCCAGATATGAAAAATATAAATCATTAGCCCTTTTTAGGGTGTCAAAGGTGATTCCTTCCTGATTAATAAAGGATTTTTTAAATAATTTATTCCATGGTGCAGGAATAGTCATCTGAAAAAGACTGTCCCTTATTTCTTCATCTCTAGGTGAAAAAGGAACATTTTCCGGCAGAAGGTCTTCTCTTAAATAATGATTGGACTCTCTATATTCTTTATCCCTTTCGCTATATGCAATAACGCTACAAATACAGATATCTGCCTTATGGGAAACCGCCTTGTTGTACATTTTTTCAAGCATTTCAGGTTTGAAAAAGTCATCTGCATCTAAAAAGATAAGATACTCACCTGATGCGTGATTCATTCCATTGTTTCTTGCAACTCCTGCATATAAATTTCCCTGATTTAAAATAACTATTCTTTCATCTTTTTTGGCATACTCTTCTAAAATACTTTGAGTATCATCTGTGGAACCATCATTAACACATATAATTTCTATCTCTTTTAATGTTTGATTTGTTAAACTGTCAAGACATTCCCTTACATGTTCTCTGGCATTATACATAGGTATAATAACAGAAACCTTTATATTTTCCTTCATTTGTTACTTAAAATCCTCCTGCATTCAGGTATAATTCATTTATTCTGAAATTAATTTCATATATTGATTATATTCTTTTTTGTTATAGAAATATGATTCCTGCTTGCCTGTAATTCCAAACTCCGTAAACCATTCATTTTTTAATTTATTAAGCATATCATCATATACTGTTTTGGAAACTGTATTAAGATTCCACAAACTAAAGTGAAGTGCGTAATTTATATAATCCTGCTCCACTTCTTTGTATATGCCATGTTCCACAAGTCCCTGTTTCAGTTTTTTAAGAGCCTCATGGAAACACTGCCATGATTTTTCTCTTGTATTAGACAGGGAAACTGCATTGTTTCTCCGCTGATGAACCAAAACTTTGTCCTTTGGTACAACAGTAATTCTGTTGGAAAGCACCGTTGCCATAAACACAAAAAACATATCATTACTGGTTCTCTGCTCCTGAAATTTTAAGGCATATCTGTCCACAAATTCCTTTAGGAACAGCTTGTCCCATGCCCAGCCTACAAAAACCTTAAAAACATTGTCTGTCATTTGTCTGTGCTTAAAAGGTGTGTATGGAGGTATCTTTGCATATCTTAAAGTCCAGTCAGCCTTTTTGTACTCTTGCGTTTCCTCGTAATACTGGTCAGAATTAAATACCACCATATCTGCCTTATCTTCTACAGCCTTATTATATGCCACTTCCAGCATATCTTTTTCAAAAATATCATCTGCATCTAAAAATGAAAGATACTCACCTTTAGCATATGAAATTCCTTTATTTCTGGCAGCTCCGGCACCTGCATTTTCCTGTGTAATAACCGTAACATTGTCTAAATTCTCATATTCCTTTAAAGCTTCCAATGTTCCATCAACGGAGCCGTCGTCAACACATATAATCTCTATTTCTTTTAAAGTCTGACTAATAAGAGACTCCATGCATTTTTTTATATATTTTTCTCCATTATATACCGGCAGAATAACCGAAACCTTAATATTATCCATTTATTTACCTCTTTTAATGAGTTCCTTAACGTGGCAAGGCAAATACATTAATGCCTTTCCTACCTTATAAGTAGTAGAATTTTTTATGTCATCTAATTCTCTTCTCATATCCTCATCAGGATTTGCATTTGCCCTGATTTGTGGTTCAATAACAAACTCATGATAGAACTTCTTTGGTGATGCCATAAGAAGCTGTAACTGTTTCCAAAGTTTTTCGTCAAAAACTTCTTCTTTCAGTTCGCCTTTAACCTGCGCCCGCTTAAATTCCTCACTTATTCTTCCAATGTACTCTTCTTTAAACTCATCACTAATTCTTCTAATTGTGGCAAAATAGTTGTGAAGTTTCTTTACGCTGTACATATATTTGAATCTTTCCCATATTTCCTCATCCTTCATAAGAATGTCTCTGATATGGTCATACTCAACATTCATGCAATAAACCTTTTCAGGATTTTTAACTGATGAATTAGGGTTATCTCTCCTGTTTCTATAGTAAGGCGTATCTATAATCATAGCACGCTTTCCGTATACAAAAGTCTGGAACCAGAATCCATTGTCCTGGAAGGACGCTCCCGGAGTTTCATTATGTCTGATACCGTATTTTTCAATAAAGTCTCTTTTATAAATTCCACTCCACGTATTCATAATGTAAAGAAGTGCCTCCGGAGTTTCACTTGGATTAAATAACTTATTATAATCCTCCGGATTCTTTGAAAGGTGATTATACACCAGATACATATTTCCTGTTTCACCCCTCTGGAAACGGTAGAAATCCGCCTTTACAAAGTCAAGGTCATTGTCCTTTGCCACCTTGTATAAATCTTCATACATAGTGATTGCCACGTAATCATCCGGCTCTAATATTCCTATATACTCTCCTGTAGCCATATCAAGGCCGATATTCATTCCTATTCCATATCCGCCGTTTTCTTTATCTACTATTTTAATTCTGTCATCTTTTGCTGCATATTCCTGAAGAATTTTTAATGAACCATCTGTAGAACCATCGTTAATACAAATGATTTCTATATCCTTTAATGTCTGTCTTGTAATGCTCTCCATGCATTCTACTAAATATGGTTCAACATTATATGTTGGTATTATCACTGATACTTTAGGCATTTAACTATCCTCTTTCTGTTTTTTTCTTTTTGTTGCTCATTCTTACGATTATATCATAGCCCACCATTCCTTACAATAGGCATAAAATCGGGGAATTTCTCTTGTGAAATTCCCCTGAGGTTATCATTTATTAGTTATAAATATCAATCTTGCTATTCTCATCTAACTGTTTTAATACTATTTTGTATCTTTTTCGTATCTTCAGTTTTTTATTCACAAGCTTTCCGGATTTGACTTTCAAAATTATTTTTCCGTTTTTCATAATAAGCATTTTTCCGTACATTCCATATGATACTGTATCCCCACGCATTACAAACCTTACACTGTAATTTTGACGAATTTTCGGATCGTGATTTACTACTTTTTTAATGTATTCCAACAGGTATGGATGTCCAACACCTGTAGTATCATAATTATTTTTAACTGTAAGAAAGCACATATTATGATCTCCATACAAATAAAAGTTTTTTATTCCTTTTCGCCCCATATATTGGTTATTGTTTTTCAGGTATTTATGCATAACCTTATATGCATCAGACCAGTTATCAGCATTAGTCAACCCATAATCTAATGTTTTCTTGGCAAAGTCACTGAATACGGTTTTTCCATCTACTTTTTTTACTGTCCTTACTTTTACCCTGCATAATTTTCTTTTATCAAATTTAAAGGAATATTTATTTTTTTTAATTGTCTTAATCTGTTTGTATTTACCCCTTTTCTTCACGTAAACCTGATATCTGGTATTTTCCTGCCAGTTTTTTATAGTAACCGTAACCTTCTTATTTTTTCTCTTTAAGGTAATAACCGGCTTGACAGGTTCTACATTTTCTGCATAAGTGTCAGTGTTTTCCGGCTGACTTGTGTTCTGGTTGTTTTCTACCGCATAAATTGGCTGCACATTGTCCAACAATGTTGAGATTGTGAGCAATAATACTAGTATTGTCTTTAATATTCCTTTTTTCATAAAACTAATCCTCCTATTCAACTCACTTGTACCGTAATGCCCTCCCTACATCACCATATGAATTTGCTCTCTCTTGCCAGCTAATTAATAGAATAGCTTGCTGTTTTCATCTAACTCCTTCAATACTATTCTATATCTTTTTCGTATCTTCAGTTTTTTATTTATAAGCTTTCCGGATTTAATCTTTAAAATCATTTTCCCATTTTTCATGATAAGCATTTTTCCGTACAAGGCAAATACTTCATAATCGCATCTCATCTCGAATTTTACATTATAGCTTCGATGAACCTTCGTGTTATGATTTACTGTTTTTCTTATGTACTCTAGCCGATACAGATTACCATTACCTATACCAGGTTCATCATAATCCCTCACCTTAATAAAACATTCCCCTTTAAGTTCCAATAAATAAAAACATCTTATTCCTTTTCGCCCCATATATTGGTTATTGTTTTTCAGGTATTTATGCATAACCTTATATGCATCAGACCAGTTATCAGCATTAGTCAACCCATAATCTAATGTTTTCTTGGCAAAGTCACTAAATACGGTTTTGCCATTTACTTTTTTCGCTGCCCTTACTTTTACCCTGCATAATTTTCTTTTATCAAATTTAAAGGAATATTTATTTTTTTTAATTGTCTTAATCTGTTTGTATTTACCCCTTTTCTTCACGTAAACCTGATATCTGGTATTTTCCTGCCAGTTTTTTATAGTAACCGTAACCTTCTTATTTTTTCTCTTTAAGGTAATAACCGGCTTGACGGGTTCTACATTTTCTACATAAGTGTCAGTATTTTCCGGCTGACTTGTAGCTAAATTACTTTCTTCTGCATTAATTAACTCAACACTATTTGTTAAAATTGCAATCGTAAGTAATAAAGCCAATACTACCTTTAAATTTTTTTTAAATATTTCCTTTTTCATCTAACTAATCCTCCTTAATAAAACTAAGTGCCTTATGTTATAATTACATTCCTATGTCACCATATGAATTTGTTCTTTATTTTTAGCCAAATCATATGGTGACATATATACAAAATTCAACCAATTTTACTTTATTATGTACATAGAGCCAACATTTGCATCTGATTTCTGTAAATACTCAGACAAAACCTTATACTTCTTTGGTTTATTCGTCTCATTAAATGCATTATATACATAAACCTCGTTTTTCTTTTTTATTACATAAACCAGATGTGCCCATTTTCCATCATTACCCACGATATTCATAATGAATCTAGCCGCCTTACTTTTGTACTGTGCTTTATAATTATCATAACTATATGATAAATATTTTACGTTATAATAGTTTAACATTTCATTTATTTTTGCACTTTTTGTTCCTCCACCATCTGCGTTCATTTCATTAATTTCCATTATTGAAATTATATCAGGTAAAGATTCCCATTGATTTATATCCTTAAACATATTATACATAGCAATAGGTCCGCATCCATTCTTTCCCACTGTTCTTTTTCCTTCAACATTTCCATACCACATTTTATTCCACGGACTTAAACCTTGACCATTTATAAATTTTTTATAAGTATAGTTTCCACTGTATCCTTTCTTCTTTCTGTAATTCTTTAATAAATTCATGTTGCGTGTATGGTTCTTTTTTGAATACTTGTAAAGTTTCTTTAATTCTTTTTTTTGTTTTTTTGTTATATTATTACTCTTTAAATATTTCTTTAATGCCTTTAAATTATAAAACCAATCTCCATTCTTATCTGCATAACTTATCGGATTATTGTCACAATACACATATAAATTATACGAGAACACTGATTCCGAATATCCAAAATTGTCCGCTGTGTCAGGATTAATAAACCTTTTTGTAGTTGGAGAGTAATACCTGTTCTTTAAATAATACATATCACTTTCATCATCTTGATAATATCCTCTATATTTAAAATGATTAAGTTTATATGCTAACTGATTTCCTCCGGAAATTGTCATATAAACAATATTTCCCCATGCATCATATGTATATTTAGCAATACTCTTTCCATCTGAGTTTATTAGTCCAATTATATCACCCTGCATACTTTTTTCAAAATAAACAGTATCCATTATTGGATTATTGTTCTCATCGTTATATCCATACATAAACCCAATACATTCATCCGCTTCATCATACATATAATAAAGTTCATAAACTTTTCCTGTATTCTTATCCTTTGTTTTTTCATATACTAATTTAGTATCATCCCACTCATACTCTGAACGAACTTTATCGTTTTCCTTTAAAATTCTGTTATCAGCATCATCATACTGGTACTTTGTTATATTACCTTTTGAATCTGTAAATGTACTTAACAATCGCCCTCTTGTCCATGAAAATTTTTGTCCGCCGACATATGTAAGTGGATTTCCCGCATTATCATACTTTATTTCACTATTTCCATATTGTACCATTCTATCTGTCCACACATTACTATATGTATATGTCGTCTGGTTTGGAGAAGCTAATCTTTTTCCGTTTATATCAATGTAATACGATTTGTATGCATTGATATTTCCATTTTTTGTATAATAATATTCATATTCTACATAACCCGGACGGTTCACCTCCCTTATTAGTCTACCATGACCATCATATTCATATTCAATTTTAATAACACCATTCTGCTCTATTCTTATCAAATTACCTGCTTTATTGTAAACATAAGTATAACTAGTTTTGTTACTATTATATTCTACATTATAGGTAATACTGTTTGTCCCTTTATTGGTTTCATATGAAATGATATTTTTATCTAATTTTTTTGAATAAATAGTTGCCAATTCACTATCCTCTTCATAATTAGAATCCTTCTCCAGTTTGTCCCCATTTGAGTAGTTCTTAATTGTTTTAAGACTTAAATCCTCCG
>NZ_HF991854.1:37328-59263 GCF_000432355.1 Eubacterium sp. CAG:161 | reverse complement strand
GTCGGTGCCTGTGTAGGTGCTTCTGTTGGTGCCTCAGTAGGTTTCTCTGTCGGCTTCTGTGTTGTTTCCTCATCACCTCTTAAGTTAGATAAGAATGCCTGATTCTCTCTTACAAATGAATTGCCATTTTGTGATGAATCCCAGTTGATAGACCATGACATAATACCTCTGAGTCCCGGATGAGCTGCATCAATCTCTGAGAATGCTGCCTGAAGGTTTGCATTAGATATCTGACCGCTTCCTGCTGCACCGGCTGATGACGGAACACCAATTACTACCTGATCAGGTCTAAGTGGTGCAAAGTATGTTGCTTCACTCTTTGCGACACCGGCTCCTGCTCCTACATAAAAACCGTCAAGTAACATGTTACACATTGCTACAACCCCTTCTTTTGTTCCCATATTATAAGAAACTCCATCCGGTGCTGTTATGGCAATTGAATTGTATAACTGAACATGTACAAAGCTTGTTTCCTCACGTAATGCATTAATCATTGGTAAGTATGAACCTGCCCTTGAATCACAATACTGATTAATTCCTGCATAGTACATATATCCCATCTGCATATAGAATGTTTCAGGTGCCCATGAGAGAATGAAATCATCGCCATAGCTGTGTACAATAGTCTTAATTGCTGAAACCATGTTAGCTAATTTAGGTGAATTAATTTTTCTGATATCCTTATCATTGCCCTGGGCAAACTGTACAGATGACTGTTCTAAGTCAATGTCAATTCCATCAAATCCGTATTCATCTACAAATCCCTTAATATCACTTACAAACTGATTTACAGCTGCCTGTGAATCTAAAGAGAAGTATCCCTCGTATCCTCCAATGGAAAGAACTATTTTCTTTCCTTTAGCCTGTAATGTTTTAATATCCTGCTTAAAGTCTTCCTTTGTATAACTGCTTGAAAGACCTGAAATGTTAAATCGCATTTTTCCATCTGTACTTCCTGCACTAACAGGTTCTGCAAAGGAAATATTAATTACATCCCAGTTACTGTCAACATCTCTTAATTTAATAAACGGATTTCCTGCATTATCCCATGTATGGTAATATCCAATCATAAGTCTTGATGAAAGACCTGTTGTTGGTGTACCTGATGTAGGCTTTTCTGTTTGAGCCACTGTTGTGTCTGATTCAGATAATCCTGAAACCTTAATACTAAGTATGCTTCCTGCTGTTTCCGTACCGTTTAATGCTGCTGTAACCTTTATTGTATGACTTCCGTTTTTAGTAAATGTATAAGCTACCTGTGTAGCAGCTGTATATGATTGATAAAAACTTCCATCTATATAAACGTTGTATGTCTGACCTGACTTAATCTGATCCTGTGTCTGTCCCCATGCAAAGGCTACCTCTGCACCATTTTGTGAAATTAAAGATAGTCCAATAACTTCTGTAGGTTTCGCTGTAACCTCTCCCGGTGCTGTTGTTTCCACTGTAGGGGCTTTGGTTGTTTCTACAGTCGGTGCCTTTGTAGGTACCTCTGTAGTTGGCATTTCATCTACTGCTGCATCCATAGCTTTAGCCCATGCATAATTATTTGTTGCATCCCAATTGATTGACCATGTCATTACACCTCTGAATGTAGGGTATTTTCTTGGCGGTGTAAAGCCTCCTGATGAAGTACCGTTTACCATGGAATTAAGTGCTGTCTTTATAGTGTCATTTGACACATAACCACTACCTGCTGCCTTAGCCATTGATGGAACACCAAACGCTACCTGATCTGCCCTAAGTCCTGCTTCGATTACTAATGTTGACATCGAAGTAAGGAAATCAGCTGTTCCCGGATTTACAATTGATCCACCGTATCCGTTCATTCCACCTGTATTGTAGAACTGTGGATAGCAGATTGTTAAAATATCCTTAATCTTTAATGCCAATCTTAAATATGAAGTTGTAATATCATTAGCTGATAATCTGTCTGCCTGAATATAATATGTTTCAGGAGCCATTGTAATTATAAAATCATCTCCAAAATGATCATGTACTGTTCTCAGTGCTTCTGCAATATAATCAACACCTGTAACAGCACTTCCCTCAAGGTCAATATCAACACCTTCAAATCCATATTCAGTAATAATGTTGATTAATCCGTTAGCAAATCTCTGTGCTGCTGCCTCACTGTTGATTTCAATTCTGCCTTCAGCACCACCTACAGAAATAATAACATGCTGTCCCTTAGCCTTTGCGTCCTTAATATCCTGTATAAACTGTGCCTTTGTATATCCTCCAAGTTCCTTACACAAGTCACTGTCTAGTTCAAATGTAACCTCTCCCGGAGTTGATGTGTTTCCTGTAAAGGCAACACAAATCATATCATAATATGTAGGAACATCACTTATCTTAAGTGCCTTTGAGCCATTTAAGAAATTATGCCAGTATCCTGTAACCATATGCTGTGGTAACTTACCATTTACAGTATAATTATCCTCTGTTGTCTGTTCTTCTCCTGATCCCTTAGTTGTTTCAGGATTACCTGCTACTAAGTCAGTTCTTTCCTTCCAAAGTGTACCTGCTAATATTGGTGACCAGCCTGAATTTGAAGTATGACCATATGTACATTCATATACTTTTCCTTCATACTGAACAAGAACTCCAAGTTCATATTTAACACTGTCAGGTGACCATACAGGATAATCTCCTGTGGCTGCCTTTGTTGTAGAATCCTCTTTTGTTGTAACATTATCCTTTGATGTTACAACTTCACCTTCTTTAGTTGTAACGTGTGTATCATCTTTTTTAGTTGTTTCAGTCTGGGCCGGGGTTCCATCTGAGTATAACACGGTTTTGCCCATCTCTTCACCATTTTCTAATGCCTTTGATGTCATATAGATTTCTGAAATATCAGATGCCTTAGCTGTTCCTGATGTTTTCAAAGTAAATGTAAGAGAATCACCCGGTGCAAATTTCTTTGAACTCCATGCTGGTGGAGTAATAATTGTATATCCATTTCCGCTGGAAATTGTTCCACCTGACTGCCAATCTCCTGTAAGAATCTCCCCGCTCTTTGTCTTAAAGTAAAACGTAGGATATGCCACTGACTCACCAAATGTTTCTGCCTGTGGCAATGCTGCCTTATCACCTGAAGGGTTAGGCAATGTTGCCTCACTTGATTCAGTAAGAGTGTTATTGTTTTTTACAGTAAATGTATATGCACTGCCTGATGTTGCAATATCCACTGAAATGTTATCCTTCTGTGGAATTACAATTTTCTGGTTTGGAAGGCTTGCTGAACCATATAAAGAATCCTTCATAGTCTTAGTTACTGCATTTGTGCTGTCTAATGAAGCCATCCATGAAATAAGACCACCCAGACCTTTTTTCTTTACATAATCACCTTTTGCAGCAACGGATCTTTCATTGTCACATGTAAAGAAATATCCTGTTTCTGCACTATAGTAATAAGCTGCCTGAGCCTTTTCGTCATAATATTCTTTTAATTTGTACTGACTGATAAGAGTATCAATATCGCCATATGCATATGTACCACTTGTAGTTCCGTCAGCTGCCTTAACACTGTTAGGTGTAGCTGTTGCATAAAGTCCCGGGTTGTCAGGATCTAAGCCGTCATTTTTAACTTCTGCCCAACCTCTTGTATACGGTGCAACACCAATTACTACCTTAGACATATCAACTTTATCGCCATATGTATCTTCTAAATATTTAACACATGTATCTACTGAGAACTGCGCATCTTTTTGCTTGTCATGATCATATGAATCGTTAGTATATAAAGCTGTCTGGTGAGCTGTATATCCGTTCCACGCACCATTTAAGTCATATGTCATCATGTTGGCAAAATCTACTGTCTGTAAAACTTTGTCATATTCGATTTTTGCCATCATAGCCGGTGATGCTGACATGGCACATGATAATTCATAATACTTACCATCTTTTACACTATACTCATCTAAAGTATTTCTAAGTTCCTGCATAAGAAGTGTAAAGTTCTTTGTATCTGCCTCTGAGCCTTTACATCCTTTATCAACAGTTACTCCGTTTCCTGTAGGATCCGGGTCTCTGTCTGCTGTAGGATACTCCCAGTCAATATCTACGAAATCGTATCCATAATAATGAACAAATTTTGCTATATTTTCTGCAAATTTCTTTCTTGTTTCTGCAGTTGATGCAAGCTTAGGAAATGCTCCTGATCTTGTCCACCCACCTACGGAAATACCGATTTTCATATTAGGGTACTGCTGTCTTAAAAGAAGCATTGCTCCTAATACACCGGCATATAAAGATTCTGAGCCAACGCTGTATCCAACATTAGGATTATCAAAATCTGCCCAGTAATCACAAACATTTAAATTACCTTTTTCATCCACGTCCATAAATGCGAAGTTTAAATGTGTAATTAAACTTCCGTCAATTTTACTTGGATAGAAATTCTTCTGTCCTGCATAAACTGACCATTCACCGTAATACATTACGTTACGGTAAGTTGCCGATGAAGCCTTGTTTTCAGCTTTCAATTCAGCAAGAGTCTTTGTGGCAGCCTTTACATCTGTCACACTGCTTTCTGAAACTGCTACATAACCACACATAAGGTTAAACACCATTACTATGGTTAGGACAACGCTCCAGACACGTCTTGTGATTGATTTCTTTCTAAAATCACTCAATTTCATTGTTTCCTCCTTAATATTTAACAAAAATAATTACGAAATCTATTATATGTTAGCACTTTTAACTAAATCTTTAAAGCCATTTTACCAAATTTATCCTCAGAACTGATAAATTGCACAAATAAATACAAGAAAAAACAACTATAAACAAAAAAAGTTCCAACCTAACGTAAAATCAGATTGAAACCTTTTCATATTAATTAATTTTATCTAAAAAGAAAATATACTAAAACTACTGCTCCTAAAATAATTCTATACCATCCAAATATCTGGAAATCATGCTTCTTAATATATCCCATAAGGAACTTTATAACAAGTAATGAAACAAAAAACGCCACTGCCATTCCCACAAGCAAAATGCTTAACTCAGATACTGTAAATAACAAACCGAATTTTAAAAGTTTTATAAAACTAAGTCCAAACATAACCGGCACTGCAAGGAAAAATGTGAATTCTGCTGCTGCCACTCTTGATACCCCAATAAGCAATGAACCGATTATTGTTGAACCTGAACGGGACGTTCCCGGGATTATGGATAACACCTGAAATAAACCAATTATAAATGCAGTTTTGTATGTTATGTCTGAAAGAGTGTTGATTTTTGGTGTTCTTGTTTTATTCCAACGCTCGACTATTATAAAAGCAATACCATAGAATATAAGTGTAATGGCTATAACTGTAGGTGTATGTAAATGTGCCTCAATAAAATCATCAAAAGCTATTGTAACAACCGCTCCCGGTATACAGGCTACTACAACCTTAAACCATAAAGACCATATATCCTTTTTAAGGATTGAGCCTTTTTTGTTAATTCCATCTTCTGTATCCTTTCTTTTAAAAGGCCACATTTTATTCCAGAACATAACCACAACTGCCAGAATTGCTCCTAACTGAATTACCACGAAAAACATTTCCTTAAAGTCACTGCTTACATTCATTTTAATAAATTCATCTACCAGTAACATATGTCCGGTGCTGCTTATTGGCAGCCACTCAGTTATTCCCTCAACTATTCCTAAAAATATAACCTTTAATATTTCAATTATAAAATCCATCACTACATCCTTTCATATATAATTTACATTGCCGTTTCATCCGGAATATCATCCAAATTGTCATCTCCAACATCTATGACCTTTGGTTTCTTTCTATAGAAAATGTCATATAGAACCGGAACAATAAACAATGTCATTAATGTTGCATACAGTAAACCTGCACTAACCACTATAGCCATACTCTTTTGCATTGCATCACCGGCATTTTGTGAGAATACCATAACACTCATGGATAAAATAGTGGTAAGGGCTGTCATAAGTATTGGTCTCATTCTTGTTTTTCCCGTTCTGATTAATGCCTCCCGTTTTTCCATTCCTTTTATCCTCAGTTGATTTGCATAATCCACAAACACTATTCCGTTATTTACAACTGTTCCCATAAGTATCATAAATCCCATAAGCGCCATGGCTGATATAGACTGACCAAATATCATAAGTCCAATCATACCTCCGGTAAATGCCAATGGAACCGTAAATATAATGATAAACGGAGATAAAATGCTTTGGAACTGTGCTACCATAATAAGATATACAAACACGAAACCTAAAGCAAGGGCTAACAGCATCTGTTTTATCATTTCCATTACCTGAGCTGATTCACCCTGAATTTCTATGTTATATCCATCCGGTGTATCATACTTTGCCAAAGACTTTTCTAACTGTCTTGACAAAAGTGTAGCATTGTAATCTTCTTTAACTTCAGCTGTTACAGACATATATCTTGACTGATTTTCCCTTCTTATGCTGTCGACACTTTCTCCCTTAATCATTTTTGCAAACTTAGATAGCTTATAGGTTTTATTTACATCTTCTCCTGATGCATTTTTAGTTGTAGATGTAATTTCCGTATTCATGAGATTTTCAACATCCGGCTTATCAAGGTCATTTATTACATTAACATCCATATCCTTGTTATCCACAGTAATTGTTACGGCTGTTTTGTCTGTTTTTATCTTTGCCGCTAACTGCTGGTAAATCTGTGCCGTTGTAAGCCCATATCCTGCCGCTTTATCTTTATTTATTTCTAAATGTATCTGTTTATTTTTCTCACTGATACCATCTTTTACATTTTCTGTTCCCTTAATGTCTTCCATCATTTTTTTAACGTCTTTGCTGATAGACACAAGTTTATTCTGGTCATCACCATATATATTTACCTGAAGTCCGTTACCGGAAAGACTTGATGTGTCTCCTAGGGCTGAAGATGACACCTTAAGTTCTTTGCATTTTATATCTTTAGCGTTGTCCTCAATTTCTTTTATAATTTTCTTAAACTGACCTGTAGTTTTTATGTCTTCATCAGTTATTACACTAAATGTAAAGGAGGTATAATTTCCACCGGCTCCTCCTAAAACAGATGATGTGGCGCCGGCATTTCCATCCATGGCACCTACCTTGTCAATTCCCTTAACCTTAAGTATGGCATCCATTACCTTATCAGCTGTGGCATATGCCTCTTTCTTTTCTGTGTCATCATCTACTGTAAGACTTACTGAAATCTGGTTGCTTACCATGTCATCCATCATTACAAGCCCCATTCTAAATGCCTGCACAACGCATATTACCAGCAGTAAAACAGAGATTATAAGAGGGATTGCCTTATGCTTCAAACATTTCTCTAATACCTTTCCGTAGTAATTATTTACTTTGTCATATAACTTATGCTGTTTTGTTTTTGTGTTTTTTAAAACTGTTGCACTAATAGTAGGAACTACAGTCATTGCCACAATAAGGGATGCTATAAGGGCATATGAAATGGTAAATGCAAAAGGCATCAGTAAATCACTAATCATTCCCGTAACATATACCATAGGAAGGAATACACTTATGGTAGTTAAGGTTGAAGCCACAATAGGTGCTGCCACCTGTTTAGTACCCTGTACCGCAGCTCTTGGTGCGGATATGCCATGTCCTCTTAACCTGTAAATATTTTCCATTACAACAATGGAGTTGTCTACTAACATTCCTATTCCAAGACATAAGCCTCCAAGAGACATTACATTTAATGTGATGTTGGTAAAATACATTATAACTACGGCAAACAACACACTAAATGGTATACTAAAGGCTACTATTAATGTAGGCTTAATATCCTTTAAAAACAGTGCCAGCACAATAATTGCAAGAATTGCACCAATAAGCATACTGCTTAAAACGGAACTGATAATCATATCTATATAATTGTTCTGATCCATAATGGTTGTTACTGACAAACCATCATATTTCTTTTCCAGTTCCTTTGATGCTGATTTTATGTTATCAGACACATCACTGGTGTTGGCTGTACTTGATTTATATATGGCAAGTAATATTGCATCCCCACCATTAATTTTTGAATAGCTTTCTCCCGCATTATCAACCACTGTTACATCAGCCACATCTGATAATTTAATCTTTCCAATGCCGGATATTTTTGTGAGAACCATATCTTTAATTTCCTTTTTACCGGTATAATTATCTCCCACATCAATCAACCACTGGTTGTCATTTTTATCGTCTATGTATCCCGCAGGCATTGAAAAGTTTTGAGCATAAATAAGATTAGATAATGTATCAATACTTAACAATGCGTCCACATTTGCATTCTCCTTAGCAGCTTTTCTTGAATTTTCCAGTTTTCTCTTTGCATCTTTTAAATCTTTTTTAGCACTTTCTAACTGAGTCTGACCTGCTGCTATCTGTGCCTGACCTGCACCAAATCCTGCGGCGGCGTTATATCCCCCTTCAATTGTTTTTGACTGATTTTCGTCTATTCCCTTCATCTGTCCTGAAATAGTGTCATTCATCATTGATGCTGCCTTAATTTCTATTTCAAGATTTGCCAGTTCAGTTTTTATCTGGGGCATTCTCACTTCTACAATGTCATAAACTTTTTTCAGATTTTTGTAGGTTAATTCCTTTGCTTCTTTGCCGTAACCTATTTTTTCCAGCCACTTTACAAAAGCTTCAAATTCCTTTTTGTTATTCACCGCATCCTTAATATTTTTAGGAACAGTTACCCCTGCCTGTTTTGCCAGTTCACCATACTGAGAGCTAAAAGTTGTAAACGTCTTGTCAATTTTATTGTACATATCTTCAACCTTTGCATCCTCATATGCCTTCTGCTCCGCTTCAAGGGCACTTTTACCTGCCTTTAAGCTGTTAAGGGATGCCTCGTAAGCATTTTTTACAGCCTGTGCCTGGGATAATTTAACCTGGGCATCAGCTAACTGCTTATTAGTGCTTTTCTGAGTGTCATCTAAATTAGACTTTTGGGAATTTAATTCCCTTTCCCCATCTGATAATTTCTTTTGTGCATCATCTATCTGCTTTTGTGCATCTACCAATTTACTGTTTGTTTTAGCCAGGATTTTATCATTAATTTTGTCAATTTTTTTACTGTTTAGCTTTACTTCTATGGAATCTGTGGTAAATCCCATAGAGGTAATACTTGCCACACCATTTTGTCTTTCAAAGTAAGGTTGCAGAGTATTTTTAGTAAAATCCGTAAGTTCTTTTATGTCCTTACCCTTATAATCCACACCTACGTACATGGTTGCCACCATATCCATGCTTACTTCCATTATATTGGGAGTTCCACATTCATCAGGAAGGCTTACCGTATCTAAAACCTTTGATATTCTTACCAAAGCCGAATCCATATTGGTATCATCTGCAAACTGTAGCATTATCATACTGTAGTTATCAGCAGAAACACTTTTTACGTCTTCCACCCCATTTACTGTTCCAAGAGAACTTTCCAGTGGCTTTGTAACGTCATTTTCAACTTTTTTAGGAGTAGCTCCCGGCTGGGTTGTTATTACCATAATATATGGCAGTTCCATATCCGGCATTAAATCCATATTCATTCTGTTTAAGCTTACTCCCCCGATAAGGAGAATAATTATTACTGCCACTACTACGAAATATGGCTTTTTTACAAAAAATTTAGTCATTAAATTACCCTTTCGTTCTATTTATCTTATGCCAAAAATTTTCTCTATAGTTCACAATTATTAACCGTTCTTGGGAAGGGAATTACATCTCTTATATTGCCCATTCCCGTAAGATACATAATCATTCTCTCAAATCCCAATCCAAAGCCGGCATGTCTTGCAGTACCGTATTTTCTTAAGTCAAGATAAAATTCATAGTCCTTTTCATTAAGTCCTAACTCCTTCATTCTTTTCCTTAATACGTCTTCTTTTTCCTCACGCTGGCTTCCACCGATTATTTCTCCGATTCCCGGCACCAGACAGTCCATAGCTGCCACGGTTTTTCCGTCATCATTTAACTTCATGTAAAATGCCTTTATTTCCTTTGGATAATCCGTTACAAACACCGGTCTTTTAAATATCTTTTCCGTAAGATAACGCTCATGCTCCGTTTGAAGGTCACATCCCCATTCTACCTTATACTCAAATTCATCATTATGCTGTTTTAAAATATCTATGGCCTCCGTATATGTTACTCTGCCAAAATCTGAATTTACCACATGATTTAATCTGTCTAAAAGTCCCTTATCAACAAAGCTGTTAAAGAAATCCATTTCCTCCGGTGCATTTTCTAACACATATTTTATTATGAATTTTATCATAGCCTCTGCTAATTCCATATCATCTTCTAAATCTGCAAAAGCTATTTCCGGCTCAATCATCCAAAACTCTGCTGCATGTCTTGTAGTGTTAGAATTTTCTGCCCTAAATGTTGGTCCAAAGGTATAAATCTTTTTAAATGCCATAGCATATGTTTCCCCATTAAGCTGTCCTGATACTGTAAGATTAGTTGGCTTTGAAAAAAAGTCTTTTGAGTAATCCGTATTCCCCTCTTCATCCTTTGGAACATTATTTAAATTCAGAGTAGTAACCTGAAACATTTCCCCTGCCCCTTCGCAGTCGCTTCCTGTAATAAGGGGAGTATGAACATATACAAATCCCTGTTCCTGAAAGAATTTGTGAATGGCATAGGCACAAAGGGAACGCACTCTGAAAACTGCCTGAAATGTATTTGTTCTTGGTCTTAAATGTGATATTGTTCTAAGATATTCAAAACTATGTCTTTTCTTTTGCAGAGGATAATCACCGGTACTTTCCCCCTCGATTATTACCTCCTCTGCCTGAATTTCAAAAGGCTGTTTTGCATTAGGTGTGGCAACTAATTTTCCCTTTATAATAAGTGCCGCTCCAATATTTGTTTTTGATATTTCTGAGAAATTATTAAGTTTATCACTGTAAACCACCTGTATGGGTTTAAAGAATGTACCATCATTTACTGTTATAAATCCGAAGGTTTTAGAATCCCTTATACTTCTTACCCATCCGCATGTTTCAACTTCTTTGTCAATATATTTTTCTGTATTATCATACAATTCCTTTATTTCAACAGGTTTCATAAATGCCTCCAACATACTTTTATGTTTGAATTTCAAACACTCATTATGATAGTATATCGTCTTTTTTACCCATTATCAACTAATGGTTCCTGATTTCACATCAGTTTTTATATCGTTTTTCTGAAAATTGTTATTATAATATGTAAACTCCTCAAACTCACTTATTCCTATATTTACTGATGTTCCGTCAATTCCCGAATGAATCTGCCACAACACATCATTTATCAGATTCACCCCTATTCCCTCATCTGTTTCCACATTTTGCATTTTTGACTTTTTTTCTATGCCATAATAATCTGCAAGAGAATCTATTATTTTAGACTGTATAATAGCTAATGACAAATTGTCTTTTCCTTCATAAACCTGTACTGCCATTTTTTCAAATATCTCAATATCTTTACAGGTTACAAGATATATTTTCATGGTATCACTATCCACATATATTTGTAATGGGTTTTTAAGTCCAGTTTCTTTATTGTATACAACAACATCACAAACATAATAAGATATTCCCATATCGTATATTGTGTATAATTGAATATCATTAAAGTACAGCTGTCCATCAAAAAGCAAATCATTATATTTTTCCCCAAACAATTTCTTTTCAATCTGAAGCCATTTCTTATATTCATTGTTAATACTTTTTTCAACACTTTTAAGTTTCTTATTTTCCGAATTAAATATTACATTTATAACCTGGGCATTTGACTTACCACTTAAAACATCCCCTAATATTTCAAGCTTTTCCTCAGTAGACTTAGTTTCTCCTGTAGTCACCTCATAAGCCGTTTCATCATTGTAGCTTATTTTTCCTACATTACTTTTATTTGTCACTTCATTTAAAATTATCGGCAAAATCATGGCTAATGCAATTATAACCACGATTCCCATAATCGCTAATATCGTTTTTTTAATTTTCATAGCCTTCTCCTGCTAACTGTTTATTATCCATAGGTAGTATCACATATACATTTGTGCCTACCCCCGGTTTACTGCCTATTTTCCATTTCCCATGGTGTATGGAAACAATCTTCTTGCACAAAGCCATTCCAATGCCTGCGCCTCCCTCTTTTCTTGCTCTTGATTTATCCACCATATAAAATGCCTCTGTTATTTTTCTAAGTTCCTCCGGTTCCATTCCACATCCGTTATCCTGAACGGTTACCATATATTCATTGCCTGATGCCTGTCCCGTAATAAGAATTGCCCCACCTATATCCACAGCCTTTCTGGCATTATCCACTATGTTATTTATCAGTGATATAAGCAATTCTTCATTTCCATATACCTTGCCCTCTTCAGCTTTAATCTTAAACTTTATTCTTTTTTGTATAAGATTAGGTTTTGCCATTTCTCCTACCTGTTTAAGAAGACGCTTCATATTCACCTTTTCAAAGCTGATATTCTGCTTGTCAAGAGATATTAAATCCATCAGTGAAAAGGACAGTTTTTCTAATCTTTTTCCCTGAGAGAAAATATAATTGGAATATTCCTTAATTTCTTTTTCACTTAAATCCATTGAACGAATCATATCTGAATATCCTACAATGGCTGTAAGAGGTGTTTTTAATTCATGAGCAAAACTTGCAGTAAAATCTTCCTGTTTTCTGGCACTGTCCTCTAATTCTTCTATATTCTCTTTTAAAATATCTGCCATACTGTTAAAGCTGTTAATTAAAACTCCAACCTCTCCCGTCTGTTTTCCCTTTGCCCTTGCGCCGTAATCTCCTGATGCCATTTTCTCAGTAATTTTTGATAATTCAACTATAGGTTTTGTTATCCTTTTAGAAATTAAATAAGACAATATTCCTGACACAACAAATGCCATAATTACCATAAGCCTGTATCTGTTATATAATGTATTTCTATCTTCATATATGTACTGTATATTTTTTATGCTGCTTACATAATAAGTTTTTCCGTATACAACTATTTTGTTCATATTTTCAATATAATGTTCATTATCATCTGCAAGCTTTATAACATAAGCACTGTTTTTTTTATTCATTTCCTTAACGGAAATAAAACTTTCTATGGTGCTTCCCCTGTACTTTTCCACTCCCTTGGAATTACATAATTTGATATTGTATCTGTTTTGTCCCAAACTGTTTCGTACAGATTCCGTGGTTTTTATAACATTTTCCTCTAACCTGTTATCATCCTCCACAGATACACTTAAAGACGTTTTAAGCATGTTCATAAACATTTTATTTTCGCTTACTTCTCTTTGAATTTCCCTGTTTAATGAATTATTAAAAGACGCATAAAGTAATGCACCTCCAAAAACAAGGTACATTACCGTTACAATGCTTAAAATAGATAAAAATATTTTCCAAAAAATTTTCATGTCTAGCCCTTTAATCTATATCCTACTTTATATACTGATTCTATTTTTTTCTCCCACCCTAACTTTTTCCTCACTCTTTGAATATGAAGGTCAACAGTTCTGCTATCTCCCATATAATCACTTCCCCATACATTTTCATATATAACTTCCCTGTACAAAGCCACGTTTTTATTTCTCACTAATAATACTAATAAATTAAATTCCTTAAGTGTAAGCATAACCTGCTTTCCGTTTTTTTTCACTTCCATAGAAGCTAAGTCAATGGTTACATCCTCTTCCACTATAAGATTTTCCGCCTTCCTATAACGTCTCAATACACTTTCCACTCTTGCAAGCATTTCAACTATTTCAAAGGGTTTGGTTATGTAATCATCTGCCCCTAACTTTAGTCCCTTTACCTTATTATCCGTGCTTCCCATTGCCGTAATGAAAATCACAGGGTAATCCATGGTTTTGGCATATTCTAACAGGTCATATCCATCTATTTCAGGAAGCATTATGTCAAACAGACACAAATCAAATTTTACCGTGTCCATCATTTTCGCAGCATCCCTTCCATTGTATGCACAGGTGCAGGAATAACCAGCCTTTACTAAATTTACCTTTATAAGATTTGCAATTATTTCATCATCTTCTGCTATTAATATTTCAATCATTTTTATCCCTCAAAAAATACAAATTATCTGTTACCTTTATATTTTGTAACTTTTTTGTATCACAAATGTATCATACCATATTGCCAAATATTTACCAATAGAAAAAGAGGCTACCACAATGTGATAACCTCTCTTTAATATAAAATCTATTCCGGTTTTACTAATGAATTACCAATGTTAAAATCTATCTTTGTATACGCCGGATTTACTGCACTTATTATTGTGTCATATAAATAATCATGAGCAGCCTTATTTTTCATTTTATTATTTCTGTAAAGATTTTCAGCTAAATCATATACTGAGAAATTTAATGCATCACTGTAAATAACTGTTCCATCATTTAACTTTGCATATGCTCTCTCGCATATCTTGGCATTGAAAAACTCTGCGTTCTTTACAAACTCCATAGTCATGACATATTTTGTAGATGAATCAGCAGAAGATAATATTCCATTTTCTGTTGCCTTGCTTTCCTTTACATATGCATTGGTACTTCCAACTTCTAAATCATCTTCACTTACATAATCTGCCAATCCGTATATCATTCCCACTTCTGCCACTTCACTGTCAGGATCATCTAATGTATATACTGTTCTGTATCCTTCCACAGTTGTGCTTATCTGTAAACCGTCAATTTTAACATCTGCGCTATAATTTCTCTCATAGTCAGCTTTTTCATATGTACCAGGCTCTGACAGATAAATATAATCTAACCATATCCAGCAACTGTCTAATGCATCCTGAACCTTTATTACATCTCCCGGCTTAACAGGAATACTTCCAATACCCTGTACACTTGGAACAAATCCCCAATAGTCATTGGTCTTTGTATAGTTCATCTTATAGCATCTGTTATTTACCCAAATATTAACCTGACCTGATGTTCCACTGGAATAGCTTAATACAAGATCGTATGTACCTTTTTCCACGCCTTCCGGAACAACCATGCTTACACTTCCCTGATTAAGTCCAATGTTATTTACATATTTTCCTTCAGAAGCATTTTCCTCAGATACCACCTGTGGCTTATCATTTCCGCCCACATCCTTAAGTGTTCCGTCTTCTGCTTCCATTCTGTAAATAATGCCTTCCGGATACTCATATGTCTTTGTATATTCAGCTTCATCAGTTTTAACTAATTTAACAATAATCTTGTCAACCCATCCGTAACCGCTTCCATCATCAGGATTATCTGAAATCGTTATTTTCTCTCCTCCTGATAAGGAAATAGTAGAGGATAATTTGTCAGTAGTCATCTGATTCATACCAAATCCGTTGCCGTTTCTTACTATGTAAGCTGCATCATTGTCTCCCACTGCCACACCAATTTTGGTACGGTTACCACAGGAAACAACACTTACTTCGTATTTGCCCTTTACAATGTTTTCAGGCATTGTAAATGAGAATGATTCTCCCGGCTGTAAATCTGCCTGACCTTCTGCTAATTTTTCTTTATAATAATCTTCACCTTCAAATGTGTATGATTTTTCAAGGTTTGTTCTCTCATTTAACTGTGTTGGTTCATCTGATGACATATATAACATATCCCAGTATTCAAGAGAGGGAACTGCAAACTCAATATACTTTCCATCACTATCCTCACCCTTTGTAAATGCCACACTTTCAGTCATTCCACCATTTTTATCCGGAGATGCAAGATAAAGTGAATTTACTTCATCTGAATAGTAATATTTAACCTTTAAATTTTCTACCTTTGTAGGTGTTGCTTTAGTTCTGTCTTCATCTCTCCATTTATTATCTGTTCCCAGAAGATTTATTAAATGGAGCATCTGATATCCGTTTCCTTTTTTTGTATAAGTCCAGATCTTGTCTGATTCACCCTCTGTACTTGTAGCATAATCTGATATGGAAACCTTATTATCTGTTGCTGTCTGTCCGTCACGTAAAATATTTTCATAAGCAACAGCAAAATCATAAATATTTCTCATTCTGCTGCTTAAGTCGTTTGTCATTGTTACTCCATCATGTGGATAATATTCCTCATGAAGAATGTTATTTCCATTTCCTAATTCAACTCTGTTACCACCTGCTGCAAAAACAGCTGCATTTACCAGCATAACAGCCGGTGTGTTCATATGACCGTCTGTAGCATTTCTGTTGATGTATGACTTAACTGCCAAAGACTTTCCGTTGCTGTCTTTCATGGAGTTTTCCACTTCAGTTACAAGAGAGTTATATGTATCATATGTATTTCCGTTTCTGTCTGTATCCCATGGCCAGAATTCTGTGTAAAGAGCATCTACCGCACTTGTATTTGCCTGAATAATTCCCTTTGCGCCTACCGGGTTAAATGAAATACACTTATCTCCTAATGCCGCTTTTGCTGCATCTAAAAATTCTTTATATGTATCTGCTATTACATATATCGGCTGTCCGTCATCTGTATAGCCAAGAGGCTGTCCGTCGGCAGTTACCATGTCCCCCCAGTCTCCTACAGTATCTCCATGCCATCCGTCAAAGTCAAAATATTCAAAAACTTTCTTATATTCATTAAATATGTAATTTTGCCAATCCTTATTAAGAGGATTCATAAAATAGAGAGTTCCGTTACCTGTAGGTGAATCTCCCATCTTGTAACAGAAAGCTCCTGTTCCTCTATTATTGTCATCTTTAAAAAATACCTGCCAGTTTTTGTGTTCATTGTTATCACCGGCAACAAAATCATCTGTTCCTGCATATATCATATCATATGCCATACATGCCATATTCTTTGATTTAGAACTCTTAATATAATTTTTAATGGTATTAACATATATGTTACGTCCTGCCCAGTCCTGATATACTCCTGAATCAAGCTGTTCCTTAGGTGCTAACGGCTGGTGATGTAAATGATGCCAGTCATAGTATTCTATTACGTTGATATGATATTTACTTAACTGTTCAACTTTTCCATATGTTTTTGCATTTTCACTGAAATCACAAAGGTATCCGTATCTTGGGAACTTTCTCCAGTCTGAAGAAACGTCTACGCCTACACTTTCTTCATCTATAACAGTTCCGTTTTCGTCCTTTGCTACAATTTCCAGCATATATCCCTGAAAATCATTATCCGGTGCTGTCCATTTAAGAATTCTTGTGCTTTTTGCCTTCGCCTCAATATTGCAATCAGTCACAATTTTATCTCCAACTTTTTTATTTAAATGCATAGCCTGCAATTCCAGACTTTTGATTTTGCTTTCAGATTTGTTATTTACATTAACTGTAATCTTAACGGTATCTCCGGGATCATACATAGCCTTATCTGTGTATGTATCATAAAATACAGATATTGCCTCCCCTGATGTGGCTGCGTCTACCCTTGTAGTGTTTTCATAAATCCCCACTTGCAATGTCATGGCTATTGCCATTACAAAAGCAATTATTCTTCTCAATTTCATTTTATTTACCTGTTGATATTATAAATATCCCTTTCAAATTATTTATCTTTATATTTACCTTCTACCCTCCTTCCAGTTAAACGTTAAACTACTTATACAATAAATATTAACATTGTAATTTTACAATGTCAATTTGTTTGATATAGGAAAATATCACAATATTTTACGGCTTTTTTATGCACTTTATATACTGAAACGTTATTATTAAAAAGGGTATTAAAACAGTAACTTTAACTTTGTAATTTCACTATTTTAATACCCTTTTTTGTCTATAAAAAGTATATGTCGCACTATTTATTTTTTCTTTTTGCCTTGTCAACCTCAGGCTGGAATCTTTCCACCTCTTTAGCTATTACCCCACTTAATGCAAGGAGGCATATAAGGTTTGGAATTGCCATTAATGCATTAGCTATATCTGAGAAATTCCATACCACATCCAAAGCCGTGGTTGCGCCCACAAATACCACCAGTGAGAACACTATTCTGTACACCATGTTAAATTTGTGAGTATTGAAAATATATTCAAAAGCCTTTTCACCATGATATTCCCAACCAAGTATGGTGGAAAATGCAAATAAAACTATTCCTATGGTTACTAAATATCCTCCTAATTTTCCAAGAACAGATGAAAATGCTGCAATGGTAAGAGCTGCTCCCTTTACCACTTCCTTATATTCATATTTACCACCCTCAAATATGTACTCATTGCCTGCTGCGTCGTTCCATGTTCCATCTATAACCGAAGGCTGCTTATCCTTCTCTGAATATGTAAGCTCTATGGTATTTTCTTTGTTATTATCATCAACATATTTTAATATTAAATTTGAATTTTTAAGTTCATATGCATAATTAACATTTGCATCCTTTTTGTCGTTATCATGAGCTACCACTGCAATGTTATTTGACTCCACATCATATGTTCCCTTAATAGTGGTATCTGTCATACCAAGCACTCCTGATGAAGCTATGCAAAGTCCTGTTATGGTACATACTACAATGGTATCCCAAAATGTACCTGTCATGTTAATATATCCCTGACGTACAGGATCATCTGTGGTGGCTGCTGCTGCTGTTATGGCTGCTGAACCCATTCCTGCCTCATTTGAGAAAACTCCACGGGCAACACCGTAACGCATGGCATTCATCATTGCCGCTGTTATAGCTCCGCAAAGTCCACCTCCCACTGCATTAAAGCTAAATGCCATTTTAAATATCATGGCAACCCCTGCCGGAACATTTTGTATATTTAATATAATAACAATCAATCCTGCTATTACATAGAAAATAGCCATAAAAGGCACAACAACTGATGACACCTTTGAAATTGTCTTGATTCCTCCTACAATAATTACAAGAGCAAGAATTGTAAGAATAACACCTACTATGGTAGTTGATACTCCAAAGGTGTCATGTACTGACTCCGCAATGGAGTTAGCCTGTGTCATGTTACCGATACCAAAGGATGCTATTACTGCAAACACTGCAAAAAGCATTCCCAGAAATGCTCCTAGTTTTTTGTTTTTAAAGCCCTTTTTCATTGTGTACATAGGACCACCGGACATTTCGCCTTTTTCGTTGACTTCACGGTATTTTATGGCAAGCATACATTCACTAAATTTTGATGTTAATCCAAAGCAGGCTGATATCCACATCCATACCAATGCTCCGGGACCACCTGCCACCATAGCCGTAGCCACTCCTACTATGTTTCCTGTTCCAATGGTTGCCGCCAAGGCTGTAGTAAGTGCTGAAAATGGTGATACATCACCTTCTCCCCTACTTGTAGTTCTTGCTTCCTTACTTAATGTGCTTTTCAATGCATACCCTAAATTTCTCCAAGGTCTGAACTTTAATCTTACTGTAAGAAATACTCCTGTTCCAACCAGCAATATTAACATCACCGGTCCCCACACAAAATCGTCAATAGCTGAAATTATTTCTGCAAAACTCATATATTTTTTCTCCCTTTTTTGAAATAAAAAAATAAAAGGAGGTAGTCAAAATAGAACTACCTCCTTTGGTAACATATTATGTATCATAGTTTAATGTGAAAATATTGTCAAGGTATTCCATGAAATATCTTAATATATAAGCCTTTTAGAATATTTTTTCCAATAAACTATCTGACATTTAAATTCTTTAAGTATTCTTCAATAACTGCTTTTCCCTTTTTGGATTTAAAATTAACTACCACAATCACTATAGCAAGTAAAACAGTTACCACCAGACACAAAATTATGTTATCCGTCTGCTTTTGCATTGCCGAAGCAACAAATCTCGCAACAATAAGAATAGCTGCAAAAAATACCAGTCCATACAAATAAAATCCATAGGTGAATTTTCCTGATATAATGCATTTGTCACTTTTATCCGCCAGTTTTCCTTTAAAGGTCACGGGAATCGCATCTTCCCCATTATTAAACTTTCCCTGCTCTAAGGTGATGCTTATCTTATCATTTTCTAAACCAACTTTAAGATTTTTCTTTTCAGCCTTACTTTTCATCACGTTAATCAGTGATTTTTTGTCTCTGTTATATTCAAATTCCATATTGCTATCCTTTAATTATCTGCTGCATTTAAACAGTAAATCTTCCCATCTTCTGTCAACCTCCTTCTGATACTTTTCTATCAGATGTTCATTTTCAGGTTTAAAAAGATGCTTAAATCTTCCCTGAGTTTTCAAAAACTCTTCAATTGGAAGTCTGTTCTTTGGCTCATAGTTAAGTATCCATTTACCCTCAACTACTTCAAACAAAGGCCAGTAATTAGTTTCAACAGCTTTTTTGCAAATATCCATTATTTCATCTGTCTTGTACTTCCATCCTGTAGGACATGGTGAACATACATTTAAAAATGCAGGGCCTTCAGTATAAATGGCTCTTTCTGCCTTTGTATGTAAATCCTTAAATCCGTTAAAGAATGTGGTCTGTGCCACATATGGAATGTCATGGGCTGCTAAAATTGCTGCCAAATCCTTTCTATACTGCTCTTTTCCGTTGCATTTACTTCCTACAGGAGTTGTAGTTGTATCTGCATACATAGGCGTGGCAGATGAACGCTGGGTTCCTGTATTCATATAAGCACCGTTGTCATAACATACATATGTATAGTTAGTTCCACGTTCCATTGCTCCTGATAATGACTGAATACCTATATCGTATGTTCCACCATCACCGCCAAAGCAGATAAACTTGTAATCTTCCTTGAGTTTTCCTTTTCTTTTTAATGCCTTGTATGCCCCTTCAACACCACTCATGGTAGAGCTTGCATTTTCAAAAGCACTATGTATATAGCTGTCTTCCCATGCCACGTATGGGTACTGGAAAGATGAAACATTTAAGCACCCTGTTGCACATCCTATAACAGCTTTATCTCCTTCGTGAAGTCCACGAAGAACATTTCTTGCACAAATTGTGGCTCCACAACCTGCACACATTCTATGACCGGGAGCAAAACGTTCCGGTTTATTCATTGTTTCCTTAAAATTGTAACCCATTATTTTGCCTCCTTATCACGTAATCCCATATATCTGTATGTAGGACCTGTCTCACCTGTTTTTGCTATATCCTTTAATGTTTCATAAACATTTATCATATCTTCCACTCTTACATCACGCCCACCAATACCATACATAATATCAATGGCAAGAGCATCACATTTTCCCGTGTACATAGCCTGCATTGTTTCAGCACCTAAAGGACCACCGTTTGTAGAAAATGCCTCGCTTCTGTCCATAACAGCTACTGCCTTGCATTTCTTTAATGATGCTGCAATTTCTTCTCCCGGAAACGGTCTGAAAGAACGAACCTTTATAAGTCCTACCTTATCACCATTAGCTCTCATTCTGTCTATTGCATCTTTAGTAGTTCCAGCTGCTGAACCGATGATAACCACTGCATATTCAGCATCTTGCATCTTGTATTCTTCAATCAATCCGTACTTACGTCCTGATATTTTTTCAAATTTTTTTGCAACATCTAAAATAACCTTCTTAGCATTTTCCATTGCGTGAGCCTGTGCTTTTCTTGATTCCATATAGTAATCGGATACAGCATAAGGTCCCACAGCAAAAGTTTCATCCGGATTTAAAAGATAGTCTACCGGCTGTCTTTCTCCCACAAATTCTTTTACCGTAAGGTCATCTAAAAGCTGCATGTTCATAACTGCGTGACTGGTTATAAAACCATCCTGACATATCATAATAGGAAGCATAACATCCGGGTGTTCTGCTATATTATATGCCATAACCATGTTATCATAAGCCTCCTGATTATCCTCGGCATATAACTGTATCCATCCTGAATCTCTTGCACCCATGGTGTCTGAATGGTCACAGTTAATATTAAGAGGTCCTGTAAGAGCTCTTGCCACTGCCGCTAATGCTATAGGCATTCTGCTGGAAGCCGCAACACCTAATACCTCCCACATAAATGCAAGTCCTGCTGAAGATGTAGCAGTAACGGCTCTT